>CAXDTK010000001.1:0-116447 GCA_963992225.1 uncultured Comamonadaceae bacterium
GCGGCAGCGTCAGATGTGTATAAGAGACAGCGCCTGGGCCGTGTGGCGGCTGCGCTGGAAGACGATCCCCAGGCCCTGATCTACGGGCCGCCGCTTGAGCTGCCCGGTCCGGGCGAGCCAGGCTTTGCCCTGCCGCGAGGTGTGCGATGAATCGCTTGCGTGTTTTGTTTCCCCTGACGGCCTTGCTGCTGTCGGCCTGCGCCGCGCTGCCCGAGCGCGCGGCGGCACCACAACGCTACGACTTCGGCCCGCCCGCCGCGCCTGCGGCCGCGCGGCGGGGGGCGGGCGCCCCCCCCGCCGCCCTGGTAGCCGTTCTGCCGCCAGGCCTCGAACACGGCCACGGCCACGCTGTTGCTCAGGTTGAGGCTGCGCTGGCCCTCGCGCATGGGCAGGCGCACGCGCTGCGACGCGGGGAAGCCCTCGCGCAGCGCTGGCGGCAGGCCGGCGGTTTCGCTGCCGAACACCAGCCAGTCGCCTGGCTGCCAGGCCACCTCGCCGAACGGCCGGCTGCCGCGCGTCGTGAAGGCGAACATCCGCTCGGGCCGGGGTGATTCAGCGGCCAGGAAGGCGGCCCAGTCCGCATGCCGCTGCACCCGCGCGTACTCGTGATAGTCCAGGCCGGCGCGCTGCAGCAGCCGGTCCTCCATCGAGAAGCCCAGCGGCTCGATCAGGTGCAGGCTGCAGCCGGTGTTGGCCGCCAGCCGGATCACGTTGCCGGTGTTGGGCGGGATCTCGGGGTGCACAAGGACGATGTGGAACATGGGGCGGGAGTATCCCGCTGGCTCGCCGCGCACAGCGCCGCGCACCTGGGCCAGGGGGCTCACTCCTCGCCCGGCTCCGGCGTGCGCGAGATGACCCAGGCCTGCACGCGGGCCGCCCCGGCCTGTCGCAGCACGCGGGCCAGCTCGTAGAGCGTCGCGCCGCTGGTCATCACGTCGTCCAGCAGCGCGACGTGCGTGCCCTGCAGGCAGGCGGCCCTCAAGGGCTCGACGGCGAACACGCCGCGCACGTTGGCGGCGCGTGCGTCCAGCTTGAGGCCGGCCTGGCGGTCGTTGTGATGCACGCGCAGCAGCAGGCTGGCGTCGCAGCGCAGCCCGCGGCGGCGTGCCAGCGCCTTGGCCAGCTCGTGCGACTGGTTGTAGCCGCGTTCGCGCAGCCGCTGGTCCGACAGCGGCACCGGCAGCAGCCAGTCCGGCGCCGCCACATCGGCGGCATTCAGCGCCGCGTTCAGCCGCTCCAGCAGGCTTTCGCGCAGCTCCAGCGCCTGGTGGTACTTGAAGTGCTGCAGCAGGCCGTCCCAGGGAAAGCGGTAGTCCAGTGCGGCGACAGCACGGTCCAGCGGCGGCGGCTCATGCATGCAGCGCCCGCAGCGAGGAGCGGCATGCCCGGCCAGCGCCTCGGGCAGCCGCGCCGCGCAAGTCCAGCAGCGCAGCTGCGGCCGCGCATACAGCGCCAGGCAGCCGTCGCAGACCGTCCGGTGGCACCAGCTGCGGCAGACCGCGCATTGGCCGGCGCAGCGCATCAGCAGCTTCTCGATCAGCGCGGGCCGTGCGGTGAGGGAGCTGTCGGGCATCGGCTCAATATACTGACCCACCCATGAGCGAGCCTGCAGCGATCCCCACTTCAAACGAGGGGCCGAGGCCCCAGGACCTGGACGCAGCCGCGGTGCGCCACCAGGCCCGCCGGCTGGCGCGGGCCGAGCTGCCGCCCTGGCTGCATGTGGAGGTCGCGCGGCGCATGGCCGAGCGCCTGCCGTTCATCAAGCTGCAGCCGGCCCGCGTGCTGGATGCTTCGCCCGCACTGGGCGCCAGTGCCGAACTGCTGCGGCTGGCCTACCCGACTGCCCAGCTGCTGTGGCATGAGGCCGATGCGGCGCTGGCGGACCGGGCGGAGCGGGACCGGGCCTTGAACTGGTGGCGCAAGCTGCGCGGCGCGTCCGCCGGTCGCGTGCCGGAGCTGCCGGTCCGGCCGGCGGTGGAACTGCTGTGGTCCAACATGGCGTTGCACGCCACCGCGGACCTGCCCGGCACGCTGGCGCGCTGGCAGGCCAGCATCGCGGTGGGCGGTTTCGTGATGTTCTCGCTGCTCGGTCCGGACAGCTTCGTCGAGCTGCGTGCCCTCTACACCCGCAACGGCTGGGGCCGGCCGGCGCCGGACTGGTGGGACATGCACGACATCGGCGACCTGGTGCTGAAGGCCGGCTTCGCCGACCCGGTGATGGACCAGGAACGGCTGCGCCTGACCTGGGCCAGCCCCGAGACGCTGCTGGCCGACCTGCGCGCGCTGGGCGGCAATGTCGCGCCGACGCGCTTCGCGGGCCTGCGCGGCCGCCGTTGGCACGCCCGGCTGCTGGCCGAGCTGGACGGCCTGCGCGATGCGGAGGGCCGGCTGGTGCTGACGGTGGAGCTGGTCTTCGGCCACGCCTTCAAGGCCGCGCCGCGGCTGGACGTCGCGGCGGAGGCACGCGTGTCGGTCGATGCGATGCGGGATTCGCTGCGTGCGGGGCGCAAGGGGTCGTGAGCGCCGGTTTTCCCTAGGGTCGCGAGGAACGGCGCCCCGGTGGCCCTGGGCTAAAATCTCGCGCTGCATTGAGTTGGGGCAAAACCCGGCGCAATTCACTGATCTTGCGGCCCTCCTGCAGATTGCAAGCCCCGCTCTTCAAAGAACCAAGTGACAACCATGACAATGATGAACGCACGAGTGCATAGCGCCTCACGCGGTTGGGCCCGGCGGGCCGCCGCGGCGGCGGTGGCGGCCCTGGCAACGGGTTCGGCCTTCGCGGTGAACGATCTGAAGGGCGGCCCGGGGGTCAATCAGATCAACCTGCCCGAGCCGGTCACGCGCATCGCGGCGGACCAGATGTGGTTGCACAACTTCATGCTGATCGTCTGTCTCGTCATCTTCGTGGCGGTGTTCGGCGTGATGTTCTATTCCATCTTCAAGCACCGCAAGTCCAAGGGTGCGGTGTCGGCCAACTTCCACGAGAGCGTGGCCGTAGAGATCGCCTGGACGGTGGTGCCGTTCCTGATCGTCATCGGCATGGCGCTGCCGGCCACCAAGGTGGTCGTCGCGATGAAGGACACCACCAACGCCGACCTGACCATCAAGGCCACCGGCTACCAGTGGAAGTGGGGCTACGACTACCTGAAGGGCGAGGGCGAGGGCATCGGCTTCCTGGCCACGCTGGACACCGCGCAGCGCGAGGCGTCGAACTCGGGCAAGCCCGAGCCGGTCGACAACTACCTGCTGAAAGTCGACAACCCGCTGGTCGTGCCGGTCGACAAGAAGGTCCGCATCATCACGACGGCCAATGACGTGATCCACGCCTGGATGGTGCCGGCATTCGGCGTCAAGCAGGACGCGATCCCCGGCTTCGTGCGTGACACCTGGTTCAAGGCCGAGAAGGTGGGTGACTACTACGGCCAGTGCGCCGAGCTGTGCGGCAAGGAGCACGCCTACATGCCCATCCACGTGAAGGTGGTGTCCGCCGCGGACTACACCGCGTGGGTCGACGGCGAGAAGAAGAAGATGGCCGCCAAGGCCGATGACCCGAACAAGGTCTGGGAGCAGGCGGCGCTGGTCGCCCGTGGCGAGAAGGTCTACGCCGCCAACTGCGCGGTCTGCCACAAGCCCGACGGCAAGGGCGCCGGCCCGATCAAGGCGCTGGACGGCTCGCCCATCGTGCTGGACGCCGACAAGTCCAAGCAGATCAACGTGCTGCTGAACGGCGTGCTGGACAAGGGCATGCCGGCCTGGAAGCAGCTCAGCGACACCGAGATCGCCGCCGTGATCACCTACACGAAGAACAGCTGGTCCAACAAGACGGGCCAGACGGTGCAGCCGGCCGAAGTGCTGGCCGCCCGCAAGTAATCCTGAACGCCGAATCAGAGGAATTCACATGAGTGCAGTGCTCCCCCCCCACGGCGTTCACGGTGGCCACGCTGGCGACCACGCCCACGACGATCATCACGACCACCATGCGCCGCATGGCTGGCGCCGCTGGGTGTTCGCGACCAACCACAAGGACATCGGCACGCTCTACCTGCTGTTCGCCTTCACGATGCTGATGGTCGGCGGCATCCTGGCGCTGTGCATCCGCGCCGAGCTGTTCCAGCCGGGGCTGCAGTTCTTCAACCCCGAGCTGTTCAACCAGTTCACGACCATGCACGGTCTGATCATGGTGTTCGGCGCCATCATGCCGGCGTTCGTGGGCTTCGCGAACTGGATGATCCCGCTGCAGATCGGCGCCAGCGACATGGCCTTCGCGCGGATGAACAACTTCAGCTTCTGGCTGATGATCCCCGCGGCCATCATGCTGGTGGCGAGCTTCTTCATGCCGGGCGGCGCGCCTGCCGCTGGCTGGACGCTCTATGCGCCGCTGACGCTGCAGATGGGCCCGTCGATGGATGCCGGCATCTTCGCGATGCACATCCTGGGCGCATCGTCCATCATGGGCTCCATCAACATCATCGTGACCATCCTCAACATGCGCGCCCCCGGCATGACGCTGATGAAGATGCCGATGTTCGCGTGGACCTGGCTGATCACCGCCTACCTGCTGATCGCGGTCATGCCCGTGCTGGCCGGCGCCATCACGATGACGCTGACCGACCGCCACTTCGGCACCGCCTTCTTCAATCCGGCCGGCGGCGGCGACCCGGTGATGTACCAGCACATCTTCTGGTTCTTCGGTCACCCCGAGGTCTACATCATGATCCTGCCGGCCTTCGGCATCATCAGCCAGATCGTGCCGGCCTTCGCGCGCAAGCGCCTGTTCGGCTACGCGTCCATGGTGTATGCGACGGCGTCGATTGCCATCCTGTCCTTCATCGTCTGGGCCCACCACATGTTCGCCACCGGCATGCCGGTGACGGGCCAGCTGTTCTTCATGTACGCGACCATGCTGATCGCGGTGCCCACGGGCGTGAAGATCTTCAACTGGCTGGCGACGATGTGGCGCGGCTCGATGACCTTCGAGACCCCAATGCTGTGGGCGGTGGGCTTCATCTTCGTGTTCACGATGGGCGGCTTCACCGGCCTGATCTGCGCGATGGCGCCCATCGACATCCAGATCCAGGACACCTACTACGTCGTGGCCCACTTCCACTACGTGCTGGTGGCCGGCTCGCTGTACGCGCTGTTCGCCGGCGTCTACTACTGGGGCCCGAAGTGGACCGGTGTCATGTACTCCGAGACGCGCGGCAAGATCCACTTCTGGGGTTCGCTGATCTTCTTCAACGTGACCTTCTTCCCGATGCACTTCCTGGGTCTGGCCGGCATGCCGCGTCGCTACGCCGACTACCCCATGCAGTTCACCGACTTCAACATGATTGCCTCGGTGGGCGCGTTCGGCTTCGGCCTGATGCAGGTCTACTTCTTCCTGTTCGTCGTCGTCCCGATGATGCGCGGCAAGGGTGAGAAGGCCCCGCAGAAGCCGTGGGAGGCCGCCGAAGGCCTGGAGTGGGAAGTGCCGTCGCCGGCGCCCTTCCACACCTTCGAGGAGCCGCCCAAGCTGGACGCCTCGGCCACCCGCATCGTCGCCTGAGCGCCATGACACCCGAGCAGCGCAAGAGCAACCGCCGGCTGGGCCTGATCCTGCTGACGGTCGCCCTGACCTTCGGCGTCGGCTTCATCGCCAAGATGGCGCTGTTCGCCCAGTGAAGCGCGGCTGACATGCGCCTGAGCTCGTTCGCCGCCGCGCTGCGCCGCGACAACCGCCAGCTGCTCGTCAAGCTGGCGGTGATCGTCGCGCTGATGTTCGGCTTCGGCTATGCGCTGGTGCCGCTGTACAAGGCGATCTGCGAGGCGCTGGGCATCAACGTGCTGTCGCTGGCAGAGCGGCAGGTGGCGCTGTCGGACAAGGGCGTGGCCAACGGCAATGGCCAGGTCGACTACAGCCGCAAGATCACCGTCGAGTTCGACACCAATGCGCGCGGCCCCTGGGACTTCAAGCCGGCCGTGCGCCACATGGAAGTGCACCCGGGCGAGCTGGGCCAGGTGATGTACGAGTTCCGCAACAAGCAGGACCGCGCCATGGCCGCGCAGGCCATCCCGAGCTATGCACCCATGCAGGCCAGCGCGCATTTCAACAAGCTCGAATGCTTCTGCTTCAACGAGTACACGCTGCAGCCCGGCGAGAGCAAGCAGTGGCCGGTCGTCTTCGTCATCGACCCCAAGTTGCCCAAGGACGTGAAGACCATCACCCTCTCGTACACCTTCTTCGAGGTGGCGGGCAAGGGCACGGTCAAGCTGGGCCAGGCCGGCAAGGCCCAGGGGGCAGGGCTGTGAACAAGCCCGGTCAGGACTTCAAGGATGCGGTGGCCCGCAAGGCCTCGCTGCGCCAGACGATGTCCGCCATCGCCTGGGGCTTCTTCGGCGTGCGCCGTGGCCGCGATCACGAGCGTGATGTTGCCCGGCTGAACCCGGTGCATGTGGTCATCGCCGGGCTGCTGGGTGCGGCGCTGTTCATTGGATTGCTGGTGCTGCTGGTCCGCTGGGTGATCAGCAGTGGCGTGGCCGCCTGAGGGCGGTCCGCGAGAATTGAGAACGAGAGAGAACTAGGAGAACACATGTCGGCAGCGACCACTTCGGGCAAGGCCCCGTACTACTTCGTCCCGGGGCCCTCGCGGCATCCGGTGATGGCCGCCATCGGCCTGTTCTTCGTCATCCTCGGCGCCGGGCAGTGGATCAACGGCCACCAGTGGGGTGCCTACTCGCTGGTCTTCGGCCTGCTGTGGTGGGCCTTCGTGCTGAAGCAGTGGTTCGGCGACGCCATCCGCGAAAGCGAAGGCGGCCTCTACGGCGAGCGCATCGACGTCTCGTTCCGCTGGAGCATGGCCTGGTTCATCTTCTCGGAGGTGATGTTCTTCGCCGCCTTCTTCGGTGCGCTGTACTGGGCCCGCGTCTACTCGGTGCCGACGCTGGGCAGCCTGGAGAACGCGCTACTGTGGCCGGACTTCAAGGCCATCTGGCCCAGCGTGGCCGCGGGCGCCACGGCGTCGCCGGCCGGCACGGTGGAGCCGTTCTCGACCATCGGCCCCTGGCCGCTGCCGACCATCAACACCGCGCTGCTGCTGACCTCCGGGGTCACGCTGACCATCGCCCACCATGCGCTGATCGCCGGCAACCGCGCCAGGACCATCGCCTTCATGTGGGTGACCGTGCTGCTGGGCATCGTGTTCCTGTTCGTGCAGGGCTATGAATACGCCCACGCCTACAGGGACCTGAACCTCAAGCTCAGCTCCGGCATCTTCGGCTCGACCTTCTTCATGCTGACCGGCTTCCACGGCTTCCACGTGTTCGTGGGCATGCTGATGCTGCTGTTCATCACCCTTCGGCTGATGAAGGGCCACTTCACGCCGGAGCGCCACTTCGGCTTCGAGGGTGCGGCGTGGTACTGGCACTTCGTCGACGTGGTCTGGCTGGGCCTGTACATCGTCGTCTACTGGATGTAAGCGGCGAGCGCCGCCCAACGACAAAGCGCCGCGGAAGCGGCGCTTTTTTTTGACGGGCCCGGGCGTCAACGGCTCACGGGCACGCCGGTTGGCTGGATCCAGCCCATCCACCAGCAGAACAGGATGATGGCGAACAGGATCACTGACACCGCGACGCGCACCGTCAGCGCGCGCGCCATCTGGTTGTCCCGCTTGCCGTCACGGCTGCGCTGCCCGCCGCGCAGCATGAAGAATCCGGCGGCGGCCAGCGCACCGAGGATGCCGATGAAGGCGATCAGGAACACGATTTTCATGGCTGTCGATTATCCGCCCCGAGGGGCCTCATGACCCGCCGCGGGGCGCTGGTGCTGGCCGCGACGCTGGTCTTCGCGCTGCTGACCGCGCGCCTGGGCGTCTGGCAGCTCGACCGCGCGGCGCAGAAGGTCGCGCTGCAGGCGGCCGTCGACGCCGAACTCGACCGGCCGGCGCTGGGCAACGCCCAGCTCGGCGAGGCAGCGTTGCACCGCCGGGTGGTCCTGCGGGGGCGCTGGGTGGCCGAGCGCACGGTCTGGCTGGACAACCGGCCCATGGACGGCCGGGCGGGCTTCTACGTCGTCACGCCGCTGCGGCTGGCGGGGCGGGGCGATGCCGTGCTGGTGCAGCGCGGCTGGGCGCCGCGCGACCCGGTCGATCGCAGCCGCCTGCCGGCACTCACGACGCCGGACGGCGAGGTCGAGGTGGTCGGCCGCATCGCCGCGACGCCGTCCCGACTTTACGAGCTGGGCGCCGGCTCGCCGGGTGCGATCCGGCAGAATCTCGACCCGGTCGCCTTCGCCGCCGAGTCCGGCCTGCAGCTGCTGCCGTTGACCGTCGTGCAGACGGCTGACGACGCCAGCGACGGGCTGCTGCGCCACTGGCCTGCACCGGACCTCGGCCTTCACAAGCATTACGGCTACGCCTTCCAATGGTTCGCGCTCTGCGCGCTGATCCTGATCCTCTATGTCTGGTTCCAACTCGTCCGCCCCCGGCTCCGTCGGCAGCAGCCCTGAGCCGCTGAGCTTTTCGGTGCACAGCCTGCCCGACCCGGGCACGGCCACGCGCCAGCGCGCCGGCCGCTGGAAGATGCTGACGGTGCTGGCGATGTGCGCCGCGCCGGTGGTGGCGTCGTACTTCACCTTCTACGTCGTCAAGCCGCGCGGCTCCGCCTACGGCGAGCTGATCACGCCCACCGTGGAGATCCCGGCGGACCTGCCGCTGACCGACCTGGCGGGCCGCCCGGTGCCGGCCGCCTCGCTGCACGGGCAATGGCTGCTGACCGTCGTCCAGCCCGCCGCGTGCGACGCCGCCTGCGAGCGCCAGCTCTACGTGCAGCGCCAGTTGCGCGAGATGCTGGGCAAGGACCGCGACCGCGTCGACAAGCTCTGGCTCATCCCGCAGGACGGCGTGATGCCGTCCGAGAAGCTGCTGGCGGCACTCGGGCAGAAGGGCGTCGAGGTCCGCGTGCTGCGCGTGCCGACCGAGCACCTGCAGGCCTGGCTCAAGCCCGCCCCCGGGCAGGCGCTGGGCGACCATTTCTACGTCGTCGACCCGATGGGCCGCTGGATGATGCGCGCGCCGGGTGACCCGGAGCCGAAGAAGTTCAAGGCCGATCTCACCAAGCTGCTCAAGGCCAGTGCCGGCTGGGACAACGCCGGCCGATGATGGACAGCCTCATCCCCCTGGGCCAGGTCGCCGCCATCGGCGGCGCGGTGGCCGTCGGGCCGCTGCTGTGGTGGCGCCAGCGCTCGCGCGCGGCCACGCCGGTGAACCGGCTGCGCGCGCTGACGCTGCTGACGCTGTTCCTCACCTTCGACCTCATCGTGTTCGGCGCCTTCACGCGGCTGACCGATTCCGGCCTGGGCTGCCCCGACTGGCCCGGCTGCTACAGCTCGGCCAGCCCGATGGGCGCCCGCGAGCACATCGACGCCGCCCAGACCGCGATGCCCACTGGCCCCGTCACGCATGGCAAGGCCTGGATCGAGATGATTCACCGCTACCTGGCCAGCGGCGTGGGCCTGCTCATCCTGGTCATGACGGTGCTGAGCTGGCGCTTGCAGCGCGCCGCGGGCGCGACACGGGTGCCGTCGCCGTGGCTGCCCACGCTGACGCTCCTCTGGGTGTGCGTGCAGGGTGCCTTCGGCGCGCTGACGGTCACGATGAAGCTGTTCCCGGCCATCGTCACGCTGCACCTGCTGTTCGGGCTGGGGCTGTTGATGCTGCTGGTCTGGCAGCACGAGGCCTACGTCCCCCGGCCCATCGACGCGCCGGCGCCGCTGCGCCTTGCCGTGCTGGCGGTCCTGCTGCTGGCACTGGCGCAGGTGGCGCTGGGCGGCTGGGTCAGCACCAACTATGCGGTGCTGGCCTGCGACGAGTTCCCCACCTGCCATGGCGGCCAATGGTGGCCGGTCATGGACTTCGCCAGCGGCTTCCAGCTCTGGCGCGAACTGGGCCAGCGGGCCGACGGCGGCTTCCTCAGCTTCGAGGCGCTGGCCGCCATCCACATGGCCCACCGCGTCGGCGCGGCCGTCGTGCTGACCGCGCTGCTGGCGCTGGCCTGGGCGCTGCGCCGCGTGGCGCCGGCCGGTGCCCGCGGCCTGCTGGCCGTCGCCGGCTGGCAGCTGGCCTCCGGCCTGTCCAACGTCGTGCTCGACTGGCCCATCATCGCCGCCCTGGCCCACACCGCCGGTGCGGCGGTGTTGCTGGGCCTGCTCACCTTCCTGCTCGCGCGCCTGTCGGCGCGCCAATCCTGACCATGGCTTCCACCTCCATCGCCAGTGCCGTCGCGCACAGCCCGCGCTGGCGGCAGTTCTACCAGCTCACCAAGCCGCGCGTCGTGCAGCTCATCGTGTTCTGCGCCGCCATCGGCATGGCGCTGGCCGTGCCCGGGCTGCCCGACCTGTCGCAGGCGCTGACCATGCTGGCCGCCGTTGCCGGCATCTGGCTGGTCGCCGGCGCTGCAGCGGCGTTCAACTGCCTCATCGAGGACGGCATCGATGCGCGCATGAAGCGCACCGCCTGGCGCGCCACCGCCAAGGGCGAGCTGAGCCGCACCCAGACGCTGGCCTTCTCCGCTGCGCTGTGTGCGGCCGGCATGGCCCTGCTGGGCGGGTACGTGAACCTGCTGACCATGTGGCTGACCTTTGCCACCTTCGTCGGCTATGCGGTCATCTACACCGTCATCCTCAAGCCCATGACGCCGCAGAACATCGTCATCGGCGGCGCCTCCGGCGCGATGCCGCCGGTGCTGGGCTGGGCGGCGCTGCGCGGCGACCTGGGCCCGGAGCCCTGGCTGCTGTGCCTGATCATCTTCCTGTGGACGCCGCCGCACTTCTGGGCGCTGGCGCTGTACCGGGCCGAGGACTATGCGCGTGCCGGCCTGCCCATGCTGCCGGTCACGCATGGCAACGACTACACGCGGCTGCAGATCCTGCTCTACACCTGGGTGTTGTTCGCGGCCACGCTGCTGCCCTTCCTCACCGGCATGAGCGGCTGGTTCTACCTGGCCTGCGCCGTCGCGCTGGGGCTGGGGTTCTGCGGCTACGCCTTCCGCCTGTGGCGGTCCTACTCCGAGCAGCTGGCGCGGCGGACCTTCTGGTTCTCCATCTGGCATCTGTCGCTGCTGTTTGCGGCCCTGTTGATCGACCACTACATCGCATGAGCACTCGTCGCTTCGCCCTTGCCACGCTGACTGCGCTGGCTGCGCTGACCCTGGCCGGCTGCCAGAAGGCCTCCCCCGACAAGCCCGCCTTCAAGGGCGTCGAGCTGACCGGCGCCGACTACGCCAAGACGCTGAACCTGACCGACCAGGACGGCCGGGCCCGCTCGCTGGCCGACTTCAAGGGCAAGGTGCTGGTGGTGTTCTTCGGCTACACGCAGTGCCCCGACGTCTGCCCCACCACCATGGCCGAGGTCGCCGAGGTCAAGCGCAGCCTGGGTGCGGACGGCGACAAGGTGCAGGGCATCTTCGTCACGGTGGACCCCGAGCGCGACACGGCGGCGCTGCTGAAGGCCTATCTCGCCAGCTTCGACCCCAGCTTCGTGGGCCTGCGTGGCAGCGAGGAGCAGACCAAGGCCGTCGCCAAGGAGTTCAAGGTCTTCTTCGCCAAGGTACCCGGCAAGACGCCCGAGACCTACACGATGGACCACACGGCCGCCAGCTTCATCTTCGACACCGAGGGGCGGGTGCGGGTCTACGCCCGCTATGGCGCCGGCGCGGAGCCGCTGGCGCATGACATCAAGCTGCTGCTGGCCGAGCGGACATAGCCCACCCCCTACGGCCTTCGGCCGCCCCCTCAAGGGGGCACCGCCAGTGGCTCGGCAAAGCCGGTTCCAAGGCAGTCGCTGCATGAACAAAGCCCCGGCATGCCGGGGCTTTGCATGGGTGACTGCGGAGGGCTCAGGCTGCTTCGGTCAGCGCCTTCTTCATCTTCTTCATGGCCGCCACCTCGATCTGGCGGATGCGCTCGGCCGACACGCCGTACTCGGCGGCCAACTCGTGCAGCGTCATGCCGCCCGAGGCGTCGTCGTTCACCTTCAGCCAGCGCTCCTCGACGATGCGGCGGCTGCGCGGGTCCAGCACGTCCAGCGCACGCAGGATGCCGTCGCCGGCCAGCTCATCGCGCGACCGGGCCTCGATGACACGCGTCGGCTCCTGGCTGTCGTCGGCCAGGTAGGCGATGGGGGCGAAGCTCTCGCCGTCGTCGTCGGTCTGCGGCTCCAGGGCCACGTCGCCGCCGGACAGGCGCGTCTCCATCTCCAGCACTTCCTCACGCTTCACGTTCAGCGTGCTCGCCACATGGGCGACCTCGGCCTCGCTCAGCGAATTGCGGTGCGTGTCGCCATCGGCCTGGCTGGCCTTGAGCTGGTGCTTCATCGAGCGCAGGTTGAAGAACAGCTTGCGCTGCGCCTTGGTCGTCGCGACCTTGACCATGCGCCAGTTCTTCAGGATGTACTCGTGGATCTCGGCCTTGATCCAGTGCATGGCGTAGCTGACCAGCCGCACGCCCTGGTCCGGGTCGAAACGCTTGACGGCCTTCATCAGGCCCACGTTGCCCTCCTGGATCAGGTCGCCCTGGGGCAGACCGTAGCCGACGTACTGGCGCGAGATGGACACCACCAGGCGCAGGTGCGACATCACCAGCCGGCCGGCGGCTTCGAGGTCGCCCTTGTCGCGCAGGCTGCGCGCCGCGGAGCTTTCCTCCTCGGCCGTCAGCAGCGGCAGGCGGTTCACGGCGGAGATGTACGCGTCCAGATTGCCCAGCGAGGGCACGATGGCCCAGGGGTCGCGGACGGCAATGGCGGAAGAGGCAGACATCGTCTTGATCCTTGCTAACCGCCGCGTCAACTGCGACGGCAAATGAATATTAGCACTCCGGCGACAGGAGTGCTAAAAACAGCAGGTCTCAAGAAGAAACGCAGTATTGCTGGGCCCGGAACAGTTGGCGGCCGCTAACTTGGGCCGGTCGTAGGTCAGTCGACCAGACCGAAATCCGGGCTTTTGATCATCGCCTCGATGTCGAGCAGGATCAGCATGCGCTCGCCGATCTTGCCCAGGCCGGTGATGAAGCGGGCGTCCAGCGCCGCCGGCACTTCCGGGCGCGGCTTGATGTCGTCATCGGCCAGTTCCAGCACGTCGGAGACGGAGTCCACGACGATGCCCACCACCCGTCCGGCCACGTTCAGCACGATGACCACCGTGAAGGCGTTGTACTCGCCGCTCTGGCCCAGCCGCAGACGCAGGTCCAGGATGGGCACGATGACGCCGCGCAGGTTGACCACGCCCTTGACGAAGGCGGGCGCGTTGGCGACGCGCGTGGGCGCTTCGTAGGAGCGGATCTCCTGCACGCGCAGGATGTCCAGGCCGTATTCCTCCTGCGCGATGCGGAAGGTCAGGAACTGGCGGCCATCGGTTCGGGCCAGGGCCTGCACGGCCTGGGTGCCGGGGCTGGGAACGAGGTCGGTGGAGCTCATCGGGCGCTGTGTCTGAGGTGGGATCAGCCCGTCATTCTGCCCGCTCGCCCGTGGGCGTCGATGCCAACAATTCGTCGACCAGGGCCAGCACCTCGCGCATGTTCAGCGGCTTGGTCAGGTAGCGCGTGACGCCGGCCGCCACGGCGGCGTCGATCTGCTCCGGCTGCGCGTGGGCCGACACCACGATGACCGGCGGGACCGCCACGCCGGCGCCGCGCAGCCGGCTCAGCAGCGCCAGGCCGTCGCCATCGGGCAGCTGCCAGTCCAGCAGCAGCAACGCCGGCGGCCGCTCGCGCAGCGCCGCCAGCGCGGCCTGCACCGTGCTCGCCACCTCCAGCACCAGCCCGGGCCGCTGCGCCAGCATGTCGCGCATGACGTCCACGTTGAGCGCGTTGTCCTCCACGTACAGCAGGCGCTGCTGCGTGCCGGTCCGGTCCGGCGCCGGCGTGTCCGGTGGGGGCGGCGGCGCGACCGCGGCCCCATCGGCGGCCGGCAGGCGCAGCACGAAGCAGGCGCCGGGGCCGTCCGGCGCCTCGGCGCGCAGGCTGCCGCCCATCATCTCGGCCAGGCGCCGGCTGATGACCAGGCCGATGCCGGTGCCGGGCAGGCCGCTGCGTTCGCGGCCCAGCCGGTTGAAGGGCTGGAAGAGGGCGGCGCGCTGCTCCGGCGTCAGGCCCAGGCCGGTGTCCCGCACCGCGATCTCCACCCAGCCCGGCTCCGGCCGGCTGGCCTCGATCTGCACGCTGCCGCCGGGCAGGTTGTACTTGACGGCGTTGCTGAGCAGGTTGGTCAGGATCTGCGTGACCCGGGTGGCGTCGCCCATCAGCTGCAGCGCGTCCGGCGCCAGCCGCTGGCCGATGGCGAGGCCGCGTTCGGCGGCGCTCTGCTGCACCAGCGCCAGCGACCGGGCCAGCACCGTGGCCAGGTCCAGCACCGCGGGCTCCAGCCGCAGCGCCCCGGCCTCGATGCGCGACAGGTCCAGCGTGTCGTTGATCATGTCCAGCAGATGCCAGCCGGCCTGCGCGATCTGTTCGGCCCGGCTGCGCTGGGCGGCCGGCAGCGGCGCCGTCGCGTCCATCTGCATCAGCTGCGTGAAGCCCAGGATGGCGTTCATCGGCGTGCGCAGCTCATGGCTCATGCGCGACAGGAAGTCGTTCTTCGCCTGGTTGGCGGCCTCGGCGGCCTCGCGGGCGCGGTCCAGCTCCTCGATGCGCAGCTGGTCGGTGATGTCCTCCACGACGCCCACCAGGCGGTGCGGCCGGCCATCGGCACCCCGCAGCAGGCTGACCAGCGCGCGCGCATGCACGATGCGGCCGTCCGGGCGCACGTAGCGCTTGGTACGCCGGTAGAACGGGATCTCGCCGCGGATCAGGCGGCGCCCCTGGCGGATGTCCTCGCGCCGGTCGTCCTCGTGCGTCACGTCGATGGAGCGCCGGCCCAGCAAGGCCTCGGCCGTGCAGCCCACCATCTGGCAGAACTGCGGGTTGACCTCCTGGAAGCCGCCGTTCAGGTCGGTGAAGGCGATGCCGATGGGCGCCGTCTCGAAGATGCTGCGAAAGCGCTGCTCGCTCTGCCGCAGCGCCCGCTCACCCTCCGCGCGGCTGGCGATCTCGTGCTCCAGCGCCAGCGTGCGCTCGCGGATCAGCGCCTCGACATGCTGCGTGCGGCCCGACATCAGCAGCAGCAGCGAGCCCACCATCGCGGTCCCCAGCAGCCCGACCAGCGCAAACACCCAGCTGCGGCCCGGCGCCTGCTGCAGGCCGGGCAGGTCGTAGACGCGCACCTCCCAGGGCCGGCCGCCGAAGCTCAGCGGCAGCGTGACCAGTGGCAGCGCGGCGTCGGCACCGCGCTGTACCACCTCGCAGCCACGCGGTCCGCCCAGCCGCACATGGGTCGCGCCGGGCGTCAGGTCGACAAGGCACACCGCCAGATGCTCGGGCCAGCCGGCGGCCAGCCGCGACAGCAGCAGGTCGGGCCGCAGCGTGGCGAACACCAGCCCGTCCAGCTCGCGTTCGCCGCTGCGGGCGGCGGCGCGGTACAGCGGCTGGTAGAGCACCACGCCCACGCCGCCCTCGCGCTCCTGCGACAGCTCGAAGCCCGCCGAGGCCGCCGGCCGGCCCAGCGCCGCGGCCTGCTCGATCGCCGCCCGGGCCTCCGGGACGGAGCGCACGTTGACGCCCAGCGCGCCGGCATTGCGCGGCAGCGGCTCGATGAGGCGGATGGCCATCAAGTCCTCGTCGGCCGGCACGGCGATGTCGCCGGCGCGCGTGCGGTCGCGCGCCCGGTAGCCCTCGGGGAAGTCGCTGGCCGCAGCGGCATTGAAGCGTGCCCGCTCGCCGCGCGGCACCCGCAGCGCCAGCCCCAGCCCCAGCAGCGGGCTGTCCGCGGTGAACAGGCCGTCGGTGGCGCGCGCGAACGCATCGCGCGTGGGCCGCGGCTGCACCTTGACGACCGCATGCACCGCCTCCAGCGTCAGCAGCGGCTCGCGCAGCCGGGTGGCCAGGCTCTGCGCCACATGCGTCGCGTCGCGCGTGAAGTCGGCGCGTTGGCGCTGCCGGTCCCAGTCCACCGTGGCCGCCACGCCCACGCCCACCAGCAGCGTCGTCAGCAGCATGGGCAGGCCCACGCTGAAGCGCCGCGTCGCCCAGGCCTCGCGCGGGTGGCCGAGGAGGGCCAGCGTGATGGGCGTGACGATCAGCACGCCCATCAGGTCGCCGGTCCACCAGACCGTCCAGACCAGCGCCGCCTGCGATTCGTCGATGACGCCCATGGCCCGGAACGCGAGCGTCGCGCAGCTCGGGCTGACCAGGCCGGCCAGCGCCGCCGCCGCGAGATAGCCCCCGATCTCGCGCGGCTGCGCCAGCACCATCGGCCGGCCGCACCAGCGCCGCATCAGCAGCGTGCCGAGCGCAGCCTGCGCCGCGGCGCCCAGCGCGATGGCCGCCGCCAGCGGCACGACGGCCGAGCCGCGGTCCGACATCGCCCAGGCCTGCACGATGAAGGACCCCAGCGCGACCGCCGGCAGATGGCGCAGCCCGCCGACCAGCAGCACCGCCAGCCCCCAGCCGGCGGCTGGGTAGATGGGCGACACCTGGTAGGGCGGCAGCACCATCAGCAGGCCCAGGCGGCCCAGCAGCACGTAGACGGCGGTGATGCCCGCCGCCAGGGCCAGGTAGCGGCCGACGGCGCGGGCGCCCGGGGCGCTCATTCGGCCTGCGCCTCCCGCAGCGTCTGCACCACCGGCCGCTGCAGCACGCCGCGCAGGCTCCACCAGCCCGCAGCCCAGGCCAGCAGCGCACCGCAGACGGCCGCCACCAGCGGCACCCAGGGCCGGATCTGCCAGTCGAACTCGAACACATAGCGCGCCAGCAGCGCCGCCAGCACCAGCGCCACGCCGCCGGCCAGGAAGCCCGCCAGTGCGCCCACGCCCAGCAGCTCGGCGCGCTGCACCTGCGCCAGCAGCGAGGACGGCGCGCCCAGCGCCCGCATCAGCGCGAACTCGCGCGTGCGCGCCTCGCGCGTGCTGCCCACCGAAGCCAGCAGCACCACCAGGCCGGTGGCCAGCGTGAAGCCGAACAGGAACTGCACCGCCTGCACCACCTGGTCCAGCACGCGCTGCACCTCGTTGAGCTGGGCCGACACGTCGATGACCGTCAGGTTGGGGAACTGCCGCGCCAGCTCGCGGTCCAGCTTGCCGGCGGCCGGCGTGCGGTAGGCGGCGATCTGCGTGGCCGGCAGCTCGGGCAGGCTGGCGGCCTCGAACAGCACGAAGAAGTTGACCCGCATCGACGACCAGTCCACCTTGCGCAGGCTGGTCACGCGGCCCTGCACCGGCTGGCCGGCGATGTCGAAGGCCAGCCGGTCGCCCAGCTTCAGGCCCAGCGTCTGCGCCAGGCCTTCCTCCACGCTCATGCCCATCTCGCCGGGCGCGGCGGCACCCCAGCGGCCGGCGACGATCTGGTTGTGCGCCGGCATATCGCCGGTGTGGCTGAGGTTGAACTCGCGCTCGGCCAGGCGCTGCGCGCGGTCTTCGGTGAAGCGCTTGCCCTGCACCGCCTCGTCGTTGATGGCGGTCAGGCGGCCGCGGATCATCGGGTACCAGTCGTAGCCCTGCACGCCGGCATCGGCCAGCGTCTTGCGGAAGGCCTCGCCCTGGTCGGGCTGGATGTTGATGACGAAGCGGTCCGGCGCCGAGGCCGGCGTGGCGCGGCGCCAGCTGTCCACCAGGTCGGTGCGCAGCAGCACCAGCAGCGCCAGCGCCAGCAGGCCCACGGCCAGCGAGGCCACCTGCATGACGGCAAACCCGGGCCGCGCCGCCACCTGGCGCGTGGCCAGCAGCAGCCAGCGCGGCACGGCGGCGCCGCTGACGTTGACGGGCACGACGCGGCGCAGCAGCGTCACGGCGCCCCAGGCCAGCAGCGCGAACAGCAGCACCGCGCCCGCGAAGCCGGCCGCGGCGATGGCGCCCAGCGTCAGGTCGCCTGCCAGCACCACCAGGATGGCCGCCAGGCCCGCCACGCCGGCGCCCAGCACCAGCAGCGAGCCGGTCTTGGGCGCACCCAGGTCGCGGCGCATCACGCGCAGCGGCGGCACCGCCGCCAGCTGCAGCACCGGCGGCAGGCCGAAGCCCATCAGCAGCGACAGGCCCAGCCCCAGGCCCAGCAGTGCCGGCCAGACGCTGGGGGCCGGCAGCGCCACGTTGATGAGGCCGGCCAGCAGCGACACGAACACCTGGTGCAGCGCCAGGCCCAGCAGCACGCCGGCCACGCTGGCGGTCAGGCCGGCCAGCAGGAACTCCAGCCCGTAGGCCCAGGCGATGCGGCGCTGCGGCTGGCCCAGCACGCGCAGCATCGCGCAGGCGTCCAGGTGGCGGGCCGCGAAGTCGCGCGCGGCCAGCGCCACGGCCACGGCGGCCAGCAGCGCCGACAGCATCGCCACCAGCCGCAGGAAGCGCGCGGCGCGGTCCAGCGTCTGGCGCATCTCGGGCCGGCCCGACTCCAGCGACTCCAGCCGCACGCCGCGCAGCTGCTTCTGCTCCACCAGCTGCTCCGCGCGGGTGACGAAGCGCTGGACGGCGTCGGCCGCCGCGCCCGGCCCCGGCACCAGCGCCAGCCGGTAGGTGATGCGGCTGGCTGGCTGCACCAGGCCGGTGGCGGCGAGGTCGGCCTCGGTCAGCATCACGCGTGGCGCGAAGTTGATGAAGCCGGCACCCCGGTCCGGCTCGGTCTGGATCAGGCCGGCCAGCTTCAGGCGGCTGTCGCCCAGCAGCACCGTGTCGCCCAGCTTCAGGCCCAGGCCGTCGGCCACGGCCGGGTCGGCCCAGACCTCGCCGGCCGCCGGCGCGGCGCCCTGGCCCGGTAGGCTCTCGCGCAGCGCGATGCGGCCGCGCAGCGGGTAGCCGGCGCTGACCGCCTTCACGGCCACCAGCCGGCTCTCGCCGCCCTGCGCCTCGGGGGCACGCGCCATGCTCGGGAAGCTGGCGCTGCGCACGGTGGTCAGCCGCAGCGAGGCGGCCAGCTCGACCAGTGCGGGCGGCGTGGGCTGATCGCTGGCGACCACGGCATCGCCGCCCAGCAGCTGCGCGGCGTCGCGGCGCAGCCCCTGGTCCAGCCGGTCCGACAGGAAGGCCACCGCGCACAGTGCCGCGACGGCCAGCGCGACGGCCAGCATCAGCAGGCGCAGTTCGCCGGCCCGCCAGTCGCGCAGCAGTTGTCGCCAGGCGACGGCCAGGATGGCGGGCGGACGCGGGACGGGCGAGGTGGTGGAAGACATGCGGGCGACTTTATCGCCGGGGACGCCGCCTAACGTTCGTCAGTGCTGTCCCGGATGGCGCGGGCCGCCGCCTGCCAGGCCGGCTCGGCCGCCTCGGCCCGCTGCACGGCACGCGCCGCCGCCGCGCGGGCGCCGGCGCGGTCGCCCGCGTCCAGGCGCAGGCGGGCCAGGTTGATCCAGGCCACCGCGCTGTCATGGCGTTCGGCCACGGCCTGGAAGGCGGCGCGCGCGCCGGCCGCGTCGCCGGCGGCATGGCGTGTGTTGCCCAGGCCGATGCCGGCCAGCAGGTTGGCGGGCCAGCGGGCCAGCAGGGTTTCGTAGGCCAGCGCGGCGCGGGACGGTGGCGCGGCGCGCTCGAAGCCCACGGCGGCCTCCAGCGCGTCGGCCTCGCGGGCCGTGGCCGGCAGCCGCTCGGGCGGCAGCACGGCGACCGCCCAGCGCCCGGCGCGCGCCCAGGTGTATTCGAAGGTGCGCAGTGCCAGCAGCTCGCGCCGCGTGGTGCCGCTGCGCAGCACCAGCTCGCGCCGGTCCAGGTCGTAGCCCACCACGACGGCGTAATGCCAGCGCGGCAGCAGGTCCAGGCCGAGGTTCTGCAGCACGATGACGGCATGGCCCGCCGCCACCTCGCGCAGCAATGCCGGCAGGTCGCCGGGCAGCCGCGTGACGACCGCGCCCTGGCGGCGCGCGCCGCCCAGCATGTCCAGCTGCAGGCTGCCGCCGCGGGCGGGCAGGAAGACGGCGTCGGCCAGCTGGTCGGGGTCGGCCGGCAGGCCGATGTCGGCCAGCGCTGTGGCCAGCGCGGCCGGGCCGCAGTGGTCGCGGGCCTGGGGGAAGAAGGGCGCGTCGTGCCGCTCGAAGCGCGCCGGCAGGTCGGCCGGCGGGCTGGCCAGCAGCGCGGCGGTCTGCGGCGGCGTGAAGAGCGCCGCGCAGCCGCCCAGCAGCAGCGCGGCCAGGGCCGCGGCGGCCCGCGCGATCAACGCACCGAGCGCGTGAACGGGAAGACCTTGGTCAGGCCCAGGATGTCGGTCACCAGCAGGACGATGAAGATGGTGAACAGCACGCCCACGATGTCGCTGGCGCCGGCCGGGGCCTGGTCGATCTGGGCCACCATCTGCTGCGCCTCGGCATCGGTGAGGGCGTCGACGCGGGCACGCAGCTCGTCGGCGGACACGCCGCGGGCCTGCAGCATGGCGCCGAGGTCGGCACGGTTCAGCGCCGACTGCAGGCGCGCATGGGCCTCGCTGCGGGGGGCGGCCTGCAGCGCGGCCGCGGCCTGCTCGGTGCTGATCAGCGCCGTCGGCGCGGCCTGCGCCATGCCGCTGAACACCAGCGACGAAATGAGGACGGACGTGAGGATGCGCCGGGCTTTGTTCATGTTGCTCTCCTGCAGGGGCGGTGTGGGGATTGACGAATGGGGCGGCATGCTAGCGCCGAGCCGCGCTTTCCAGGCCACGCGCAGCAGGATGCGGCTTTGTCCTACACGGCGGGCATCACGTAAACTGCGGCCCGACGCGGGTGTAGTTCAATGGTAGAACTTCAGCTTCCCAAGCTGACTACGTGGGTTCGATTCCCATCACCCGCTCCACTTCGACTTTCCACGGACTTCCAGAAAAGACCATGGAGTGTCGCAAGTGATTGTCACGGTTCAGCTTTTTCGCCATCGTTGAATCCAGTGACTGCCAGCGAAAACCACTGACTGCCGGTACAAAGCGGTACATCAAGTGGTACATCGGAACGCGGAGCTTCCCACTTTCGCATTCTTGCTGGAGGAGCGCGGGGACGAACAGGACCATGCAGCCAACTCGATTCTCAGGAGTTGGGCTCATGCTCTCAGACCTCATGGTTCGTCAGGCCAAGACGACCGGCAAACCGTACACGCTGGCCGATGCCGACGGCCTCTCCCTCTTCGTTTCCGCCAACGGCGCCAAGGCTTGGCACTTCCGCTTCACGTGGGGCGGCAAGCGCGATCGCATGTCCTTCGGCAGCTACCCGGCCCTCTCCCTGAAGGAGGCGCGCGAGCTTCGTGATGGAGCCCGCACGCTGCTCGCCAAGGGCG
Source organism: uncultured Comamonadaceae bacterium (assembly GCA_963992225.1). Taxonomy (GTDB): domain Bacteria; phylum Pseudomonadota; class Gammaproteobacteria; order Burkholderiales; family Burkholderiaceae_C; genus Pelomonas. The sequence continues at coordinate 21,271 of CAXDTK010000001.1, forward strand.
TCAACCCGCACACCGAACGCAAGCGCAAGCGCCACGCCATCGTGTTGGCGGGCGAACACACGTTCAAAGCGGTCTATGACCAGTGGCTGGCACATCGCAAGCTGTCGTTGGAGGAAGGACGGCAGACCAGCCTGGAGCAGATCGCCCGCGTCTTCAAGAAAGACGTGTTCCCGGTGCTGCACCACCTGACGATCTACGACATCACGCGCGCGCACCTGCTGGACATCATCGGCAAGGTGGAAAAGCGCGGCTCGCTGTCGGTGGCCGAGAAGCTCAGGACGTGGTTCACCCAACTGTTCACCTATGCCACGGTGGCGATCCCGAACATGCACGACAACCCCTCCAAGGACTTGGAGGTCGTCGCGCTGCCGCTGCCGCCGGTCGAACACAACCCGTTCCTACGCATGCCAGAGCTGCCGATCATGTTGCAGACGCTGCGCAAGTACCGCGGGCGCCTGAACACGCAGTTGGGCATTCGGCTGCTGATGCTCACCGGCGTGCGCACCGGCGAGCTGCGTTTCGCCACGCCCGACCAGTTCGACCTTGAGCAAGGCCTGTGGATCATCCCGGTGGCCAGGCTCAAGCAGCGCGCGCTACTCACGAAGAAGAAGCGCAAGCGCCTGGTGGACATCCCGCCCTACATCGTGCCACTGTCGGTGCAGGCCCAGGAAATCGTTCGCCACCTGCTGGACCAGTGCAAGCCGGCCCAGGCCTACCTCATCCCGGGCGACTGGTGCTTGAAGCACACCGTCAGCGAGAACACGTTCAACGGCGCGCTCAAGCGCATGGGCTACGAGGACCAGCTCACGGGGCACGGCATCCGCGCGACGATTTCGACCGCGCTCAACGAACTCGGCTACCCGAAGAAGTGGGTGGATGCCCAGCTCTCGCACGCCGACCCGGACAAGATCAGCGCGACCTACAACCACGCCGAGTACGTCGAGCAGCGCCGCGTGATGATGCAGGATTGGGCGGATCGCCTGGACCTGTTCGAGCAGAACCAGGTCGAGATCGCCAGCCGCCACCTGACCATCACGCTGCAAGGTCTGCCGACCATCGCCGGCCAGGCGGCCGTGCAGCCGCCGGTTGTCGACCTCACCGCGCCGCAGTTGATCGTGACCGCGCCGACGCCCAATATGCCCACAGCGCCGGCATCGGTGCAGCGGTTGTCGGCCGTGCGCATGCCCGAATACGCCCGGCCGCGGCTGTCGGACGCGCAGCGCGAACGCCTGCAGGTGCTGGAGACCTTCGAGGCGCCGCACAACCTTTCGGTGGCGAACTACGCCAAGCTCGCGGGCAAGTCGCGCCGCTGGATCACCTATGAGATCCAGGCCGGCAACCTGCTGTCCATCCACATGGGCCATCGGGGGCAGCGGGTGCCGGACTGGCAGCTCGATCCGCTCAAGCGCAGGCTCGTGCAGTCCGTGCTCAAGCAGGTGCCGCGGGGTCTCGACACTTGGTCCATCTACCACTCGCTCCTGCAGTCCTATGACGCGCTGGGCGGACGCTCAGCCATCGAGGCCGTCAGCCCGAAGAACCTGCATCTGGCCGCGCGGCTGGTCGCGGCGCGGAGCGTCGCGGTGGACGACCCCGCAGAGGCTTCCAACATCCCGGTGGAAGTGCGGCAGCGCGTGCAGCGGCTGGTGCGTGACGCCATTACGGCAGATGTGTCGGATGACCTGGTAGCGCCATGAGGCACAAGACTGGGCCGTACCTCGATACGGTGCGGCGCTTCATAGGAGACATAGCGAGTGATCCAGCCCAGCGTCAACCTGCTTCAGGGTCTTTGGGCTTTTCGCCCGTGGTCGCTCCTTCGCCGTAGAACTGCACGCCGAGTTCGATGCGTGGTCGGCCCGAGGCGATGCGATGACGGTTGGTGTCCCGCAGCGAGTAAACACAGCCGCAGTATTCCTGCTGGTAGAAGTTCTCGCGCTTGCTGATCTCGATCATGCGCGCCGAGCCGCCACCCTTGCGCCAGTTGTATTCCCAGTACATCACACCTGGGTACTTGGCCGCCGCACGCACGCCGCAGTCGTTGATCTGCTGCATGTTCTTCCAACGCGATATACTCAGAGAACTGGTGATCACCGGAAAGCCATGCTCATGCGCATACAGCGCCGTGCGCTCGAAGCGCATGTCGAAGCACATGGTGCAGCGCACGCCGCGCTCGGGCTCGTGCTCCATCCCCCGGGCCCGCTCGAACCAGTTGTCCCGATCGTAGTCGGCATCGATGAAGGGCACGCCGAACTGCTCGGCGAAGCGGATGTTCTCGTTCTTGCGCAGCTCGTATTCCTTGAGCGGATGGATGTTGGGGTTGTAGAAGAAGATGGTGTAGTCGATGCCAGAGGCCAGCATGGCCTCCATGACCTCGCCCGAGCACGGCGCGCAGCAGGAATGCAGCAGCACCTTGTCATGGCCGCCGGGCAGCGCAAGCGGTTTGCGTTCGATGGTGGTGTTCATCTTTTGGCTCCTCGCGCGGTGGCGGTGGCTGGCTGGCGGGCCAGTTCGATGAAGGCCCGCACGTAGTCGATGGCCGTGTCCGCCTCGCGCGCGCCCAGGAAGATCTGCTTGGCAATGCCGCGCGCACCCAGCCGCACGGGCACCACGTCCATCTTGGCCGCGTACTCCTCGACCAGCCAGCGCGGCAGGGCGGCCACCCCGCGGCCGCTGGCCACCATCTGCAGCATGATGTCGGTGGTTTCGATGGCCTTGTGGCGCTTGGGCGTGACACCGGCCGGCAGCAGGAACTGGTTGTAGATGTCCAGGCGCTCGATGTCCACGGGATAGCTGATGAGCACCTCTTGGGTCAGCTGCTGGGGCTTCACGTAAGCCGCCGAAGCCAGGGCATGGCCCTTGGCCACGACCAATACCTGTTCGTAGTCGAACACCGGCTCGAACTTCAGGCCCGGCTTGTAGAGCGGATCAGGCGTGACCAGCAGGTCGATCTCGTAGCCGAACAGCGCGCCGATCCCGCCGAACTGGAACTTCTGCTTGACGTCCACATCCACGTCGGGCCATGCGGCCAAGTAGGGCGACACCACCTTGAGCAACCACTGGTAGCAAGGGTGGCATTCCATGCCGATGCGCAGCGCACCGCGCTCGCCCTGCGCGAACTGGCCTAGGCGCTCTTCGGCCAGGTCCAGTTGCGGCAGCACACGGTTCGCCACCGCCAGCAGGTACTGCCCGGCTTGTGTCAGGCGCAGGCTTCGGCCTTCGCGCAGCCAGATGTCGGTGCCCAATTGTTGCTCCAGCTTCTTCATGCTGTGACTCAGGGCCGACTGGGTGAGGTTCAACACGCCCGCGGCAGCCGTCAACGACCCTTGCTTTTCGACCTGCTGGACGATGCTGAGGTGGATGCGCTCAAGCATTCAAATGACTCGTGCTCATGGATTGTTGAAATAAGACCATTTTACTTCATTGACTCACATCAATACCATCCGTTCCCATTGTTCGTTTGCACTCTGGGAGCGGCCATGGCAAGGCCGGGCGAATTTCCCGGCGCGGCGCGAACCCATCCTCATGAAAGCAAAGATGACACGTCCACTCCGCTTGGTCGCGGTGTCCGGCGGGCTGCAACGCCCCTCCAGGTCGGCAGCCTTGGCAGAGCACCTGCTGGACCTGATCGCCGAAGAAGTCCCGTGCGAACAGCGCCTGGTCGAACTGGGTCAGCTCGCACCGCAGCTCGCCGGTGCCGTCTGGCGCTCCCAACTGCCCGATACAGTGGAGCGGGAACTGGCGGCGGTCGAGCGCGCCGATGTTCTGGTGGTGGCGACACCGGTCTTCCGCGGCTCCTACACGGGCTTGTTCAAGCACTTCTTCGACTTCATCGACCAGGACGCCTTGGTGGACAAGCCCGTCCTGTTGGCGGCCACAGGCGGCAGCGAGCGTCATGCCCTGGTGATCGACCACCAGCTGCGGCCGCTGTTCAGCTTTTTCCAAGCACGCACATTGCCGCTGGGCGTCTACGCGACCGACAAGGATTTCTTCGACTACCGCCTGCGGGACGAGGCCTTGATCGCCCGGGCCGGACTGGCGGTCCAACGGGCATTGCCGCTGGTCGAACTGGCGCGCCATGCCAAGCCATCTCCGATCGAGGAAGTGCTTGCGGCCTGAGGCACGCATCGACCTTCATCTCCACCATCCGCGCAGCAGATCGTCATGAACGAAGAATTTACTTTCAGCCTCAAAAGCATTTGTTTCGATGAGAACTACCACCCTTCGGACAGCACACGCATCACCACCAACTTTGCCAACCTGGCCCGGGGGACGAGTCGGCAACAGAACCTGCGCAACACGCTGAGGATGATCGACCATCGCTTTAACGACCTGGCGCATTGGGACAATCCGACGGGAGACCGCTACTCGGTCGAGCTTGAGATCGTGTCCGTCGAGATGAACATGGACGCCGAGAGCAGCCATGGTGCATTTCCATTGATCGAGATCCTGAAGACCTACATCATCGACAAGAAGACGAACCGACGCATCGACGGCATCGTGGGAAACAATTTCTCCTCCTACGTGCGCGACTACGACTTCAGCGTCCTGCTTCCGGGGTACAACGCCGATCGCGCGGAATTCAGTACCCCGGACGATTTTGGCGACCTGCATGGCAAGCTGTTCAAGCAATTCGCCAACTCGCGCACCTACAAGGAGCGCTTCCACAAGCCGCCCGTCATCTGCATCAGTGCCTCGACCAGCAAGACCTACCGACGGACCGGCAACCAGCACCCCATCCTGGGCGCCGAGTACCAGCAGAACGAACTGTCCTCCACCGACCAGTACTTCGCGAAGATGGGGATGCAGGTCCGCTTCTTCATGCCGCCCAATGGCGTCGCGCCGTTGGCGTTCTACTTCCACGGCGACCTGCTGAACGACTACACGAATCTGGAGCTGATCGGCACCATCAGCACGATGGAGACCTTTCAGAAGATCTACCGCCCCGAGATCTACAACGCCAACTCCGCGGCGGGCATCTTCTACCAGCCGAGCCTGAAGAACCAGGACTACTCGCTGACGCAGATCGTCTACGACCGGGAAGAACGCAGCCAGCTGGCAGTCAAGCAGGGGAAGTTCGCGGAAGAGCACTTCATCAAGCCGTACAAGAACGTTCTTGAACAATGGGCTGCCAGTTGCGCGCTCTGACACCACCGCATTGCTTCGCAAATCGGGCAAAACGGTCCCCAAAGTACGCCCGCCACCCTCATCCTTGTTAGAAAGAAATCCTCAGATGTTTGAAACCTCCATCGTCGGCAGCCTGCCAAAACCCGCCTGGCTGGCCGAAACCAACAAGCTCTGGCCCCAGTGGCGGGCCGAAGGCGATGCGCTTGTGCAAGCCAAGGCCGATGCGACCCTGCTGTGGATCAAGGCCCAGGAAGACGCAGGCCTGGACATCGTGTGCGACGGCGAGCAGTCGCGACAGCACTTCGTGCACGGCTTCCTGGAGCAGATCGAGGGCATCGACTTCGAGCACAAGGTGAAGATGGGCATCCGCGACAACCGCTACGACGCGATGGTCCCGCAGGTGGTGTCGGCCCTGCGCCTGAAGGGTCGCGTGCATGCCTTCGAAGCGCAACTGGCGCGCGCGCACACGAAGAAGAAGCTGAAGTTCACCTTGCCCGGCCCGATGACCATCGTCGACACCGTGGCGGACCGCTTCTACGGCGACAAGGTCAAGATGGCCTTCGCGTTTGCAGAACTGCTCAACCAGGAGGCGCTCGCGCTGCAGGCCGACGGAGTGGACATCATCCAGTTCGACGAGCCCGCCTTCAATGTCTACATGCAAGATGCCGCCGACTGGGGCGTGCAGGCGGTCGAGCGCGCGGCGGAGGGCTTGACCTGTACGACGGCGGTGCACATCTGCTATGGCTACGGCATCAAGGCCAATACCGACTGGAAGAGCACCCTGGGCGACGAATGGCGCCAATATGAGGCGGTGTTCCCCGCGCTTGCCCGCAGCCGCATCGACCAGGTGAGCCTGGAATGCATCCACTCCCATGTGCCGCCCGACCTGATGAAGCTGCTGGCAGGCAAGGACGTGCTGGTAGGCGTGATCGATGTGGCCAGCGACGTGGTCGAGACACCCGAGGAAGTTGCTGACACCATCGGCCGGGCGCTGGAGTTCGTGCCGAAGGAGCGGCTGTTCCCATGCACGAATTGCGGCCTGGCGCCTATGGGGCGGGACGTGGCGTGGCGCAAGCTGAAAGCGCTGGCAGAAGGCACGAGGCTGGCAAAGGAGCGGTTCACTGGGATGTGACGCAGGCCCGGTCTCGTCACGCCCAAACTTTTGATTCCATCCGGAGTGACCGGGCAAGGCCCCTGGCTCAGGATTGCCTGGAACTCAACACCTTGTTTCTCGACCTCGTGCCCGATGGCCCGATGGCCCGATGGCCCGATGGCCCGATGGATGTGCTCCAGAACAATTGAGCAGAATTCATGGATATGTGAGATAAGACCATTTTACTTCATTGCCTGGCTTCCCTAGGATTTGCGTCATTCCACGTTTCCTGTTTTGAGAGCAGACCATGACGACGATCCATAACCTCGGTTTCCCCCGCATCGGCGCCAAGCGCGAACTGAAGTTCGCGCTGGAGTCTTACTGGAATGGCGAGTCCTCGCTCGACGAACTCAAGGCCCTGGGTGCGCAGCTACGCCAGCGCAACTGGGAGAACCAGACCGGCCTGGACCTGGTGCCTGTGGGCGATTTCGCCTTTTACGACCAGGTGCTGGATATGAGCTTCACACTGGGCAACCTGCCCGAGCGGGTGCAGGGCTTCCACGGCGATCCGCTGGACAACTACTTCCGCGTGGCGCGCGGCCGCTCGGCTAAGGGTATCGACGACCATGCGGCATGCTGCGGCAGCGTGGCCGCTGGCGAGATGACCAAGTGGTTTGACACCAACTACCACTACATCGTCCCCGAGTTCACCGCCGCCACAGCGTTCATGCTCGACGCTTCGCGCCTGCTGGAGCAGTTAGCCGAAACCAGGGCGCAGGGGTTGAAGGCAAAGCCGGTGATCATTGGACCAGTGACCTATCTGGCGATCGGCAAGGCTAAGGACGACTCGAACAAGCTGGCCCTGCTGGAGCGCCTGCTCCCCGTGTACGCCGAGCTGCTGGACACGCTGGCGGCGCAGGGCGTCGAATGGGTGCAGGTCGACGAACCCATCCTTGTGACGGAACTCGATGCCGACTGGCAGCACGCCCTCAACACGGCTTACCACCAGCTCAAGGACGCCAAGGTCAAGCTGCTCCTGGCGACCTATTTCGGTCAGCTACAGGAAAACGCCTACCTCGCGGCCGGCCTGCCGGTAGCTGGACTGCACATTGATGCCATCAACGACCGTGAGGGCGTGCAGACCCTGATCAACCTTCTGCCGGCTCACAAGGTGCTGTCGCTGGGCGTCATCAATGGTCGCAATATCTGGAAGACCGACTTGGCGGCCGTGCTCGACTGGATCGAGCCGCTGGTCGAGCGGCTGGGTGAGCGCTTGTGGATCGCGCCGTCGTGCTCGCTGCTGCATGTGCCAGTGGACCTCGCGAGCGAGCAGAAGCTGGACGCCGAGGTCAAGTCCTGGCTGGCCTTCGCGCTGCAGAAGCTCGAAGAACTGCGCGTGCTCGGCAAGGCCCTGCGCGAAGGCCGAGCTGCGGTCCAGGACGCGCTGGCAGCCAACCAGGCTGCGCTGGCTGCCCGCCGCGCCTCGCCGCGCGTGAACAACCCGGCGGTGGAGGCCGCGGTAGCCCGCGTCAACGTCGACATGGGCCAGCGCAAAAGCGCCTACGCCAATCGTGCGGCCAAGCAGGCGGGATTCCTCAAGCTGCCGGCGTACCCGACAACCACTATCGGCTCCTTCCCGCAGACCGCCGAAATCCGCCACGCGCGCAGCGAATTTAAGGCCGGCTGCCTGGACTACCTGGGCTACCAGGCCGCGATGCGGGCCGAGATCGAGCGCAGCGTGCGCGAGCAGGAAAAGCTGGAACTGGACGTGCTGGTGCACGGCGAGGCCGAGCGTAACGACATGGTCGAATACTTCGGGGAGCAACTCGACGGCTACGCCTTCAGCCAGTTCGGTTGGGTGCAGTCCTACGGCTCGCGCTGCGTCAAGCCGCCGATCCTGTTCGGCGACATCAGCCGCCCGAAGGCGATGACGGTGGAGTGGATCACCTATGCCCAGTCGCTCACCAAGAAGCCCATGAAGGGCATGCTGACCGGCCCGGTGACGATACTGAACTGGTCCTTCGTGCGCGACGACCAGCCTCGCTCGGCGTCGTGCAAGCAACTCGCGCTGGCCATCCGCCAGGAGGTACTGGACCTTGAGCAGGCCGGTGTTCGCGTGATCCAGATCGACGAGGCCGCGCTGCGCGAGGGCCTGCCGCTGCGCAAGTCGCAATGGCAGGAGTACCTGGACTGGGCCGTCGAATCCTTCCGCATCACTGCCAACGGCGTGGGTGACGAGACCCAGATCCACACCCACATGTGCTACTCGGAGTTCAACGACATCATCGCGTCCATCGCCGACATGGACGCCGACGTCATCACGATTGAGACCTCGCGCTCGGACATGGAGTTGCTGGATGCTTTCGACAGCTTCAAGTACCCCAACGAGATCGGTCCAGGCGTCTATGACATCCACTCGCCCAATATTCCAACGCAGGAGCATATCGTCCAGCTCATGAAGAAAGCTGCGGAGCGCATTCCCGCTGAGCGGCTGTGGGTCAACCCGGACTGCGGCCTGAAGACTCGCCAGTGGGCCGAGGTGATTCCGGCGTTGACCAACATGGTCGCGGCTGCGAAGACGCTGCGTCAGTCCGTCTAAACCTCACGCGGAGCCCATCTTCCCCGGTATCCAGGGCGGACCGCCGATGCACGTCATCGCTGGCAAGGCCGTAGCCTTCAAGGAGGCATTAGCGCCCGAGTTCAATATCTACCAGGAACAGGTTATCAAGAACGCCAAGGTACTGATATGGTCGCTTTCGTCAATGCTGGCTGTTTGATCCTTTGGACAAGCGGCTTGGGGTGATGCGGCACGAGTCGGTTGCAGCGACGATGGATCAGTCTGATATCCGCGGGTTGGTTACCGCCCAGCATCGATCCGTCATGGAAGCTACCTCCGTCTAGCAGCGCAGGTTGCCCGAAGGCCTTTCTGTGGATAGTGCCGGCGAGGGTTCTTCCCGTCGTGATGCGTGCCGCATCACCGCAGGCCGCTTGCTACAGGGACGCCGCTCAATGCGGCGGGGTTGTGGGCAACGATGCCTGTTGGGCGATGGCCCAAACGAAGCCGGCCAGCTCGCGTGCCACCGCGACACAGACCTTGTTGGTCTGCACGCCCCGCGAAGACAGACGTGCGAACCGTCCGCATAGACGCAGTTGAGCCTTCCAGGCGTGTCGACACACCGCCTCGGGCAGGGCATTGCTGCGTTCGCGCAGCGCTTGGCTCAGGCGCGCTGGGAACCGGTAGTTCCAAGCCGCCTCGGTCAGCAGCCGCCTGGCGTGAGCGTTGCCGGTCTTGGTGATCGAGCCGCGACGAATGCTGTTGCCGCTGGAGTGCTCTGATGGCACGAGCCCGAGGTATCCCATGAACTGGCGTGCCGTGCCGAAGCGGCGGAAATCCCCGATCTCGGCCACCAGGCCGATGGCGCTGACCGTGTCGATGCCACGCAGGGCACGCAGCGCCGCCACGACCGGCTCCAGCCGCCAGCCTGCAGCCGCCTCGGTCAGCGCAGTGGTCAACCGCTGCACGCGTTGTTCAGCCGACTGCTGCGCCAACTGATACTCCCCCAGGGCAATGCGGTCACCTTGGTGGTCGAAGCGTTGATCGCTGATCCAGCGCTCGTGGCTCTTGGTCCACGAGGTCTTGCCCGGATAGCGCCGGCCATGACGTAGCAAGAAGGCCTTGAGCTGCTGACGCGCCTTCAGCCGCATGCCCACTGCATCCTCGCGGGCACGCCACAGGTTGCGCATGGCCTCATGCGCTTCGTCGGGCACCCAGATCGGCTTGAGTTCGCCTGAGCGCGACAACTCCGCCAGCCGCAGGCAGTCGCGCCGGTCGGTCTTGATGCGCTCGCCGGCTCGCCGTGGGATCAGGGTGGGCGCGATGATCTCGCAGTGGTAGCCGCGCCGGCTCAGCTCGCGGTACAGCCCGTAGCCCGTCGGGCCGGCTTCGTACACCACACTCACCGCAGCAGGATCTCCTGCCTTGCCCAGTACCTTCAGCAGTGCCCGCACATCCGGCCCCAGCGTGCCGGCAAAGCGAGCCGGTTCACGTCCGGCTTCGCAAGCCGCCACCGCAATCGTGTCCTTGTGGGCGTCCAGACCGACGAAGAACTTGATACGCTCGTCCATGGCTCGTCTCCTTAACGCTGCGGCTGGCCCGCCCTGCCGCATGTGGCTCGGCACACCTCGGTGCGCAACCCACGATACTGGAGACGAGCCTTCGCCGCAGCCGGCGAGCGACCATGATGTCTAGCCAAGACGCTGATCGCGCGCGGTTTGCGCATCATCTCCGGCCGCACGGAAAGCCACGTCATGCTGGACTTGCGTGCCAAGAAGATTGCCGGCATGGAGGCAGAGAAGGCATTCGGCGAGGCGCGCATCACGGGCAACAAGAATGCGATCCCGAGCGACCCAGAGAAGCCGTTCGTGACCTCGGGCATCCGCTTGGGCACGCCCGCCATGACGACACGCGGTTTCTGCGAGGATGAGGCACGCTTGGTAGGCAACCTCGTGGCCGACGTACTGGATGCACCGCATAATGCTGACAGAATCCAGCGCGTGCGGGAACAAGTTGCTGCGCTGACGAGGCGCTTCCCTGTCTATAAATGAGTCGATGCTTGCCGGTCGCGCCAGCCAACATGATGCAGCCAAGTATGCGGGGCGCGTAGCCGCGGTGGACTGGAGCGCGGCCTTTCGCGCCGAGGTGGCACATGCGCTCGGATCAGGCCAGCCGAACCAGATCGAGCGGATCTACCGGGATGCTCTGCGCAAGAGGTATGCGAACGCAGCCCAGTTGCAACTAGGTATCCTGATCGTCTGCGCGCAACTGGGCAGCAAGCGGGCAGCGCGTCCGTGGATGGAGCGGCTCGCGCAGCGGCCAGAAGCGCTTCGGCCGGATGAGTTGGCGCACGCGATCACGATGGCAGTGGAGATGCGGCAAGCAGAATCCACTCTCCTGCTGTGCAGGTGGCTCGCAGCCACCGACCCCGGCGCCAGCGCCCTACACCGCCTCGACGCATCGCACCGGGTCATGGCGCTTGCCAAGCGCATGCGCCTGCCCCATGGGCGCAACGGTGCGTGGACTATGCACCTCCGATTGCTGGCGGTGGTGTGCGAGATGCTGGAGCCCGCGCTGCCGCGCCTGCCTGACGCTTGTCGATGCCAAGCCTGCCGGCTGCTTGATGGTGTGCGGCTGTTGCAGCCAGCATCGTCGCGTCACTGAGGATCGGAGGCTTGCGGGGTGCTGCGACGGGCACACGCGTCTTGCAGCACATCATGGAACCGTTGCGCCGCCACGTCGAGACGCCACGGCGCCCATGGCACACCGCCATACCGGGCGGCCAGCGGATCAGCGTCGATGATGGGCGCTTCGATTCGCAGGATGTCGCGAACCTCCCCGTGAGTCCAGCCCACGCAATGCACCGCTTCGCTGGCCGCCGCCGCCAGATCGGCCTGCTTGTGCAGCCGGTAGCGTTCGGGTGTCCAGGGCGGCAGTTCGTAGCGCTGTGCAACGACCTGCATAAGGCGGTTGGCAACCGCGCGGAAGGGCTCACCCAGAACTGCCTTGAGCGGCGATATGCAGTCGAACCCCAGAAACCCCTCTTCCGCGTCGTGCAGCACTTCCAACAGTTCTTCCTCGGGGCTCAGCGGGCCTGATGCGGCCATGCGCCGCAGTTCCAACACCAGCAGCGAATGCTGCGCGACTGACAGGGGCAGCGGCCAGGCGGATTCGCCGCCCCAGCGCGCCGTGCGCGACAGGCGCACCGCCAAGTCCATGTCGGTCCATGTGTCAGGACTCGGATTGATCAGATCGAGGTGTGCACCGGAGGGCAGACGCATCCAGGCGCGTGAAAGCGAGGTGCTGGAAGTCATCTATTCATTGTGACGGCCCCTGCCGTGGCGAAGCAGATTAGACCTTCTCGCTGACAAGTTTGACCACGCTGGAGAAGTCCAGGCTGCCGCGGCCAGCCTGTTTGTTCAGTGCGTAGAGGTTGCGTGCCAGCTCGCCCAGCGGGATCGTCGCACCGACGCCCATCGCCGCCTCGACCGCCAAGCCCAGGTCTTTCAGCATCAGGTCGTTGCCGAAGCCGCCCGTGTAGCCGCGCGACGCTGGCGCGTTCTCCAGCACGCCGGGCCAGGGGTTGCAGACCTCGGTGGCCCAACTGCGGCCGGTGCTGACGGCCATCATCTGCGACAGCACTTTGGCGTCCAGTCCATGCGCGACACCCAGCGCGAGCGCCTCGCCAGTGACGGCCATGATGACGCCCAGCGCCATGTTGTTGCACAGCTTGGCGACTTGGCCGGCGCTGTTGCTGCCCATATGGAAGATGTTCTTGCCCATGGCCAGGAGAACTGGCCGCGCGCGCTCCAGAACCTGGGCTTCTCCGCCGACGATGAAGGTCAGCGTGCCAGCGGCGGCTCCGGCCGTACCACCGGAGACTGGGGCGTCCAGCATCGCCACGCCGCGCGCGGCAGCGGCCTGCGACACCTTGAACGCCGACGCTGGTGCAATGGTGCTGCAGTCAATAACCAGCGTGCCGTGGGACAGTATGGTGAGCAGGCCATCGTCGCCCAAGTACAGCGACTCCACATGTCTGCTGGCCGGCAGCATAGAGATGACGATCTCGGCTGCGTCCACGGCCGCGGCGGCCGATGCGGCGATGGTGACGCCCGGCTGCCCTGCGGCCTTCGCGCAGGCCTCAGAGCTGAGGTCGAAGGCATGGATCGCGTAGCCGGCCTTGGCGAGGTTCACGGCCATCGGGCCGCCCATGTTGCCCAGGCCCAAAAAGGCGATGTGAGGTGTCGTCATGGTCTTGTCTCCGTATGTGGTGTCGTTCAGAACAAGTCCGCGAGCGGGTTAGTGCCGCGCGGCTGCAGATGGGCAGCGACGTGTGCACGCCAGCCCACTTCATCCAATGCGTCAAGGGTGGCTGGCTGCCAGCGTGGCTGCTTGTCCTTGTCGACCAGCAATGCGCGCACGCCCTCGGCGAAGTCCGCGTGCATGCAGCAACCCACCGAGGCTTGCCATTCGAGACGAAAAACCTCGGCCAGGGAGCCGTGGCGCAGCCGTCGCTGCAACGCCAGCGCCAGCTCGGCCGAGCTTGGGGAGCCTTTGGTGAAGGCGGTGCCGGCCTGGGCCAACCAAGGATCGGCATCCGCCGTCAAGGCGGTAAGGCGTGGCGCCAGATCCTGCAAGCGCTGGTGCTGACCAACCAGCTCGCGAATACGATCACGGTGCTCGCGGACCGGCGACGCCGGAAGTTCGGTCGGCCGAAGCGCTTTGGCCTGCAAGAGCCGGCTCAGCGCGGCACGATCGGTTTCGGCATCGCCTTGCCAAAGGGCGGCTGCGATGGCTTTCAGCACGGCACCCTGGTCTTCGTGCCGCAGCACGAAGTCGGCCAATTGGACCTCCAGCGCGTCGGCGGCGTTCAGCGAAACACCGGTCAGCGCCAAGAACTCGCCCAGGCCACCGGGCAGGCGCGCGAGGAACCAACTGCCGCCCACATCCGGGTAGAGGCCGATGGTGATCTCAGGCATCGCCAGCCGCGTCTTCAACGTCGCAACTCGGTGAGAGGCGCCAGCCATCAGCCCAATACCACCGCCCATCACGATGCCGTGGCCCCAGCACACAATGGGCTTGGGATAGGTGTGGATGAGATAGTCCAGCCGGTACTCGCGCTCGAAGAAGGCCGCGGGCTCGGCCGGCACCTCGCCTCGCGGCGTGGCCTTGATGGCGCCATAGAGGCCCACCACGTCGCCACCGGCGCAGAAGGCCTTGTCACCCGCCGCGTCGAGCCAGACGCCGGCAATTTGAGGGTCGACCGCCCAGGCGCGCAACTGTGCATCCAGGAGATCCACCATCGGCAGCGACAGTGCATTGAGGCTAGCCGGCGCATTCAGTGTCGCGCGACCGAAGCAGTGGCTGCCAGCGGTCGCGATCTCGGAAAACAAGACAGGCGCGTCGCTCATTAGCCGTTCTTCCACTGTGGTGCGCGCTTGGAGAGGAAGGCGCCCACGCCTTCACGCTGATCCTCGGTATCGAAGAGAGCGACGAACGCCTCACGCTCAGATGGCAACTGGCCATGCGGGCCAGCGTAGCGTGCTCCCTGGATTAGGCGCTTGCAGGCGCGCACGGCGCTGGGGCTCTGCTTGGCAACCTTGTCGGCCAGCGCGAGTGCGGTAGCCAGGCCCTGACCCTTCTCGGCCAGTTCATCGGCCAGGCCAATTCGCAGCGCCGTGGCGGCGTCTACGCGTTCACCGAGCAGCACCATGCGCTTGGCCCAGCTCTCGCCGATGGTCCAGGACAACCACTGCGTGCCGCCCGCGCAAGGCAGTAGACCCACGCTGGCTTCGGGCAGCGCGAGCTGCGCATGCGATTCGACGACGCGCAAGTCGCAGGCCAACGCGCATTCCAGCCCACCACCCATCGCATAGCCGTTGATGGCGGCGATGCTGACGCCCCGGAAGGCGGCCAGCGTCTCGAAGGCTTCTCCGAAGCGCTGGGCCATCGTCGCGGCGCGTCCCTTGTCGCCATCGGCGAAGAGCTTCAGGTCAGCACCGGCGCTGAAGAACTTTTCGCCGTCGCCAGTGACAACCAACGCATAGATGTCGCGGTCGGCGTCGAGGTCGCGCACGAGACGCGCGAGCCCGGTCAGGCTCTCGGCCGTCCAGGTATGGGCAGGCGGGTTGTGCAGCGTGATGAGAGCCGTATGGCCGCGCTTTTCGAGCAGCAGGCCGGGGTAGTCTTGGGTGGTCATGGTTGGTGGGAGTGGGTTAGCGGATCGCGTCGCCCGCGTCTTCCTGCAGCACACGGCGGGAGACGATGACGCGCATGATTTCGTTGGTGCCTTCGAGAATCTGGTGCACGCGGGTGTCGCGTGCCAGCCGTTCCAGCGGAAACTCATTCAGGTAGCCATAGCCACCGTGCAGTTGCAGGGCTTCGTTGCAGACGGCGAAACCAATGTCGGTGGCGAAGCGCTTGGCCATCGCGCAGTAGGTGCAGGCCTCAACGTGGCACGCATCCAACTTGAATGCCGCCAGGCGCACCATCTGGCGCGCGGCAACCAGCTCGGTAGCCATGTCCGCCAAGCGGAACTGCAACGCCTGCAGACTGGCCAGCGGCTGGCCGAACTGCTGGCGCTCGTGCAGGTAACGCCGCGCGGCGTCAAGCGCGCCCTGCGCGCCGCCAACGGAGCAGGTCGCAATGTTGATGCGTCCGCCGTCCAGCCCCTTCATCGCAATGCGGAAGCCCTGGCCTTCCTCGCCCAGCAGGCATTCGGGGCCGACGCGAACGTTGTCGAACGCGATGGCGCGTGTGGGCTGGCTGTTCCAACCCATCTTGTGCTCCTTCTTGCCGTAGCTGACGCCTAGCGCATCGGCTGGCACTGCGAAGGCCGAGATGCCGGCCGGTCCGGCGCCGCCGGTGCGCGCCATCAGCACCAGCACGTCGGTGACACCGGCGCCAGAGATGAAGGCCTTGCCCCCGTTGATGACCCAGTGCTCGCCGTCCCATTCCGCCTTCGTCTTCAGCGCGCCAGCATCGGAGCCGGCACCGGGTTCGGTCAGGCAGTAGGAGGCGAGTTTGCGGCCGCTGGCCAGATCGTGTCCCCAGCGCTCGCAAACGGCATCGCTGCCCCAGCTACCCAGCATCCACGTGGCCATGTTGTGGATGGTGATGAAGGCTGTCGTCGATGGATCGACCGCGGCCAGTTCCTCGAAGACGACGGTGGCATCCAGCCGCGGCAGCGCGAGGCCACCGATGCGCTCGGGCGCGTACAGCCCGCAGAAGCCCAGCTCGCCCGCTGCCGCGATGGCCTGACGCGGGAATGCCTGCTCGCGGTCCCACTGGGCCGCGAACGGCGCCAGCTCGCTGCGGGCAAACGTGCGCGCAGCCTCCCCAAAGGCGCGTTGTTCTTCGTTCAGCTCGAATTCCATCGCGGTGCCGGCTCGGGCTTACTTCAACGCAATGGTCGTGTTGACGCCCGTGCTGACGTCGTCCTCGAACCAGCGCGCGGTGACCGTCTTGGTCTGCGTGTAGAAAAGGACCACTTGTTTGCCGTAGGGGCCCAGGTCGCCCAGCTTGGAGCCGCGTGAGCCGGTAAACGAGAAGAGCGGCACAGGCACTGGGATAGGCACGTTGATGCCCACCTGGCCCACCTCGATCTCCTCCTCGAACTTGCGAGCCGCCGCGCCCGACTGCGTGAAGATGGCCGTGCCGTTGCCGTTCGGGTTGGCGTTGGTGATCGCGATGGCCTCATCCATCGTCTCGGCCTCTACGATGCACAGCACCGGGCCGAAGATTTCCTGCTCGTAGACCGACATGCCCGGCCTCACGCCGCTGAAGATGGTCGGGCCGACGAAGTTGCCTTCCTTCAGTGCGCCGGGCAGCGACGGTATGCGGCCGTCTAACTCCAGCTGGGCGCCGTCCTCGACACCTCGGGCGATCAACGCCTCGACGCGCTCGCGCGCTGCACAGGAGATCAGCGGGCCGACGTCCGTTGATGCCGAGTCGCCGGCACCCACGCTGAGCTTCTTGGCGCGCGCCACCAGGTCAGGCACCCACTTGCGGGCTTCGCCCACCAGCACGGCCACCGAAACCGCCATGCAGCGCTGGCCGGCAGCGCCGAAAGCAGCACCGGCAAGCGCGTTGAGCGTCTGCTCCTTGTGTGCGTCCGGCAGCACGATGGCGTGGTTTTTCGCGCCCATCATGCACTGCACACGCTTGCCGGCCAGGCTGGCGCGCTCGTAGACGTGCGTGCCCACACGGGTGGAGCCGACGAAGGAGATCGCTTTCACGTCCGGGTGGTCGCACAGCGCGTTGACGACGTGCTCGCCACCGTGCACCACGTTCAGTACGCCGGGCGGGACGCCGGCTTCCAGCGCCAGTTCCACAAGGCGCATCGTCACCAGCGGGTCCTGCTCCGAGGGCTTGAGCACGAAGGTGTTGCCGGTGGCGATGGCCATCGGAAACATCCACAGCGGGATCATGGCTGGAAAGTTGAATGGTGTGATGCCGGCGCACACACCCAGGGGCTGCAGCAGCGTGTAGGTGTCTACCCCGCCGGCCACGTTGTGGGCGCGCTCGCCCATCTGCAAGCTGCCGATGTTGGCGGCGTGCTCCACCACTTCGAGGCCGCGGAACACGTCGCCCTCGGCATCAGCCAGCGTCTTGCCCTGCTCGGCGGTCAGCGTTGCGGCGAGGGATTTGATGTTGTCGCGGATGAGTTGCTGCAGCTTCAGGAAGATGCGCGCGCGCTGGCCGATGGGCGTCTTACGCCAGGTCTTGAAAGCGGCCTGGGCCGACGCGATGGCCGCTGCGACCTCATCGGCCGTGGCCATGGGCACGCGCGCCAGGCGTTCCTGGGTGGCCGGGTTGACCACCTCGCGCCATTCGGTGCTCTTGGATTGCACGAATTCGCCGTTGATTAGCAACGGAACATGGGGCAGGTTATCGCGGCTCATGAAGTCTCCTAGACAGGTCAATTGATTTCACACAGAATCTATCCACACGCTTCACATCGATCAACAAGTGGTTGATGTGAAAAGGAAAAACTGCAAATCACTTCGCAATCAATCCGTGAAAGCTGCGAACTTTGCAAAGTCGGATGCACCCGGCCGAAAGCTCTTCGTCGGCCCGCGCCTGCGCCGGCTGCGCGAACAACTGGGCTGGAACCAGAGCCAACTCGCGGCCCGGCTGGAGCTGTCGCTGAGCTACATCTCCCAGATCGAGACCAACCAACGACCCGTCACGGCCGGCGTGCTGCTCAAGCTGGCCGAGGTCTTCGGCGGCGACGTCGCGCAGTTCTCTGAGGAGCAGGACAAGCGGCTGCTCACCGAGCTGGATGCCGCGCTGAACGACCGCACGCTCGGCCACGACCCTCCTCATGCCGCTCAGCTTGCCCGCCTCGTTGAGCAGGCGCCCGAACTGGCCGAGGCTTATGTGGCGCTGTACCAGCGCCATCAGCGCCTGCAGGATGAGCACGCCCAACTCATCGACCGCTTCTACGGCGAGCAGGGACAGGATCTCGGTACCGGCCAGCCTCCCGCGTGGACGGCGCCGCTGCCGCACGAAGAAGTGCGCGACTTCTTCAACCGGCGCAACAACTACATTGACGGGTTGGATCGCTTGGCCGAAGCGCTCGCGCAGGATCTGGTGCTACAGCCAGCCGAGCGTGCCGCGTCGCTACGCGAGGCCCTGCTGCAACGCTGCGGCGTGACCGTCGAGCCGCTAACTGACCCAGGCGACGCTGGCCTGCTGCGTCACTACGATGCCCGCCGCCGACGCCTAAGCCTGCCGTCGCATCTGACTGATGCACAACAAGCCTTCCAGATGGCCACGCAGTACGCGCTGCTGGCTGCGGCCGACGCCTTCGCCGCCGAAGTTCGCGAAGCTGGCTTCTCCGATGATGCAACGCGCGCGCTGGCCCGCCAGGGCCTGGCCCACTACTTCGCTGGTGCGGTGCTGCTGCCCTACGGGGCCTTCCTCGACGCCGCGCGCGGCTGCCGCTATGACGTGGAGTTGCTGCAGCAGCGCTTCCACGTCAGCTTCGAGACCATCTGCCACCGACTGTCCACGCTGCAGCGCAATGGGGCTCGCGGCGTACCGTTCTACTTCGTGCGAGTCGACCAGGCGGGCAATATCTCCAAGCGCCAGAGTGCCACGAGCTTCCATTTCGCCCGCCACGGTGGCGCCTGCCCGCTGTGGAACGTACATGAGGCCTTCGCCCAGCCCGGCCGCATCCTGACCCAGATCGCCGAGATGCCCGATGGCAGCCGCTTCTTCGGCATCGCCCGCACCATCGAGCGGCACGGCAGCGGTGGCTTTCGGGCTCAGCGCAAGCTCTTTGCCATTGGCCTGGGCTGCGATCTCGCGCATGCGCGTGAGCTTGTCTATGCGGACGGACTGGACTTCGGCCGCTCAGCACAGGCTGTACTCATTGGGCCCGGTTGTCGCGTGTGTCCGCGGGAGCACTGCGTACAGCGAGCGTTCCCTCCGGCGGGCAAGCTGCTGGTAGCAGACAGCGACAGGGAGTCGCTGGTGTCGTACAGGTTCAGTCCTGGCTAACGACATGACAGAGCATTTGGCCGAAGCAGCATGGCGTGCGACTGTCAGAAATCGTATGCGGCCTGTCGGGATTGGTGTGGTGTAGCACTAGCCTCTTGTCTCCTCAGTGCCCGCAGGTTGATTCGGCCGCCAGCATTCGGGTTCAGTGCTGCTGGCCAGCGCGCGCGTCCGTCGCACTGGCACTGGGGCGCACGCCTGGCAACCGGCGCCACCCTCCCAGCGCGCTGCGCGTGTTGGACGTGTATGGCCTGATAGATGGGAGAAAACAAATATGAACATGCGTCATATCGAGGCGTTCATCGCGGTGGCCGGTGAACTGCACTTCGGCCGGGCCGCGAAGCGCCTGCACATCGAGCAGTCGCCACTATCGCGCCGGATCGGTCGCCTGGAAGCCGACCTTGGCGTGACCTTGCTCCACCGCAACGGACGCGGCGTGCGTCTGACCACAGCCGGGCAGGTATTCCTGGAAGATGCCCGGCGTGTGATGCTGGCCTGCGAGCAGGCGCAGGCCCGCGCGCGGGCCGTCGCGGCGGGCTATCACGGCACGCTGCGCATCGGGCTGGCGGGCGACATCGGGCGCACGCGTCTGGCGGCGCTGCTTGCGCTGTGCCGCCAGGAGGCGCCGGAGGTCTGCATCCGGCTGTCCGAAGTGCCGTTGGCGCAACTCCTGGACGGGCTCGCTGCGAGCTTCTTCGACGCCGGCCTTGCGTCGGTCGGACACGTGGAAGGCGAGATCGTGGCGGTGCCGCTGTGGCGCGACCCGTTCCTGGTGGCCTTGCCGGCGCGGCACCCACTGCTGGCATACAAGGAAGTTCCGCTGCAGGAAGTGGTGAAGTATTCGCTGGTGCTGTGCGACCCGCAGGTGTGCGACGGTTGCCACGAGCAGCGGGAACATCTGTTCCGCTCCGCAGGCGTGCGGCCGACGATCACCGAGTGCGTCAGCACCCATTCGCTGATGCTGGCCCTGGTGGCCGCGGGCTATGGCGTGGGCTTTTCCAGCGCGGCGCATCTCGAAGGCTGCACGCAAGCCGATGTGGTGGCACGACCGCTTGCAGAACGGGACGCCTCGTTGACGACGCATCTGCTGCGGCCGCATGGCGTCATACCGGAACCCTTGCGTCAATTCATCGACCGCGCGGAACGGGTTGCTGGCACACAAGATGCTGGCGATCAACGTCCGGTATGACATAGGGGCTTTAGATCGGATGATGCAATTTCGGTCTGACGCGAGACCCGACCTGCATCGTTATCCGACACTCATGCGTCACTGCGGTAGACGGCTAAGGACTAGGGCGATCCGCATGGCACCAGAGGCTGATGCCTGTGAACTGGCGAGGTCAGCGCGCTGACGCAGAACGCATGAGCTTTGCATGGATGCAAACCAGCTCATCCGGCAGACGCATTGACGCTTTACCTTCCCCCATTTCCTACGAAAGATTTGCCCTGGTTTTCCGGTTGAGCGCGGCACCGTCGATGGACGCGCGACATTTCAAATCGTTGCGCCGGTAACAAGATTTTTCGCAGGCGCATTATGGTGGGGCGTATCGGGCATCGCAAGAAGTGTTTGCCCCTTGTGCGACGCTCGGCTTCAGCGCCGAACCCAACGCTCACCATGTGCCGGCCGGCCCGCGCTCGATCGGGTTCAGGGCAATCGCCGCGCCCACGTGGGCCGTGCGCGCTTGCCAGTTGTCGATCCGACGATGGGAAGAGCGCGATGACGAAATCGAGTAGCCTTGCCTTTGGTGCTAAGACCTACTACCGCCCGATGGAAGCGGCGATCCGCTGGTGCGGGCTGCTGCGATTCGAGCAACGCATTCTGCAAACGCTGAGGCAGCGCGCGATGCCGGAGCCCGGCGAGTTTCCGCGCTGGCCACTGCTGCGCCTATATGCCGACCGCATCTTCGACGCGCTGACGCATGGCGAGCTGGCCGGCGGCAGGGACGGTATCGTAATGGACGGTCAACGGCCGGCGCTGGATGATCCGCAACTGACCGTGCGCCATGTGGACCTCAAAGCGTGGATGACCCACTACTACCCCGGCGAGCGGCCGGGGTTTTTGTTTGACGAGATTGAACGCGCGGTGCATCCGTTGGTGAGCGTGGACACGCTCAACATCCTGCTGGCCGACCGCGAAGCGGCGAAGGTGCAACTCGCCGAACTCTTGCAGGTGCACGAGGCGCTGCGCGCCGCGCATGAAGCCCTGGCGAAGGAGCAGGCGGCGCGCGGCGATGCCAACGGCACCTCGCGCGGGCCGGGACTGCGCAGCGAAACGACCTATCTCAACATCATCGGCGGGCTGCTGACGCTGCTGCTGGGCAAGTCGCCCTCGGGCGCGGCCTATTCGTCGTTCCACAGCCTGGATGCCGTGGTGAGCGCACTGCTTGCACACCACGAGGGCCGGCCGGGCCTGAGCGAACGCACCTTGTGGAGCAAGCTCGCGCAGGCGCGCCGCCACCTCGAAGCGTCGCGCTGACCTGCGTCCTCGGGCCCGCTCTGCAATTGCAGTCGCGCCTTCTGCAATTGCAGTGATTCCGACGGCGGCCGTCTATTCAATGCGAGGCACTTTCCGAACAGCGCCAGTGAGCGTCAAGGAGTGTCTCTCATGTCTTCGCAGACCACAGCAACGGCGGCGCCGGCCGAGCACCGCATCCTGCGCCGCGCCGAAGTCGAGGCCAAGACCGGCTTCAAGCGCGCCCACATCTACAGCCTCATGAAGGAAGGCAAGTTCCCCAAGGCGCTGCGCCTGGGCGTGCGCGCCGTGGGCTGGGACTCGGTGGAGATCGAGCAGTGGATCGCCGAACGCCTCAACGAGCGCGCCTGACGCTTCTTCCGGCACATGCCAATCAACCGGGAGAAGCCCATGCAGGTGGTTTCGATCATTTCGACCAAGGGCGGCGTGGGCAAGACCACGACGGCGGCCAACCTGGGCGGCTTCGCGGCCGACTCCGGGCTGCGCGTGCTGCTGCTGGACCTGGACGTGCAGCCCACGCTGTCGAGCTACTTCACGCTGACCGAACGTGCGCCGGCCGGCATCTACGAGATGCTGGCCTACAACGAGCAGCGCGCCGAGCAACTGGTGTCGCACACCGCCATCGCCGGGCTGGACCTGGTGCTGTCGAACGACGACCGCGGCGAATTGAACACGCTGCTGCTGCATGCGCCGGACGGCAGACTGCGACTGCGTCACCTGGTGCCCACGCTCGCGCCGCGCTACGACCTGCTGCTGATCGACACCCAGGGCGCGCGCAGCGTGTTGCTCGAAATGGCGGTACTGGCCTCGGATCTGGCACTGTCGCCGGTGACGCCGGAAATCCTCGCGGCACGCGAGCTGCGCCGCGGCACCTTGCAGCTCATCGAGGACATCGCGCCGTACCGGCACCTCGGCATTGAGCCACCGCCGCTGCATCTGCTCATCAACCGCGTGCATTCGGTGTCATCCAACGCGCGGCTGATCCAGCAGGCGCTGCGGCAGGTGTTCCAGGGACAGTCCGGCGTGCGTGTGCTCGACACCGACGTGCCGGCTATCGAGGCCTATCCGCGCGCTGCCACGCAGGGCCTGCCGGTGCATCGGGTGGAGTACCGCCAGCCGGCGGGCCGCTCCGCCCCCGCGGCGCTGGACACCATGCGCGCGCTGGCCGGCGAGCTGTTTCCGGCGTGGCATGAGCGCTTCGCGCTCGTCACCGGCCGAGGCAGCACAGGAGGCGTCGGCCGTGGCCAGCGAGCATGAACTGGCCCGCGGCCACAAGCGGCTGCGAGTGCTGATCGAGTTTGCCCTGAGCGAAGGATGGAAGGTGGTGCGCACCCGTGGCGGGCACCTGTTGTTCACGAAGCCGGGCTGCGCGCCGATCTACACCAGCTCGATGGCGAGCGACCACCGCGCCGAGCGCAATGCCCGTGCGCAGCTTCGCCGCGCCGACCGCCAGGCGCAGGCTGCCGAGGCATCGCCGCAGGAGAACGGCCATGGCTGACATGACGCCGGACGACATGGCCGCCAAGCTGCTGGCCTCGGGCTTCGAGCGCAGCGGCCCTTCTGCCGCGGCCCTGACCGACCCCATCGCCGACACGCCGATGGTCGTAACGCTGGACCAGTTACGCTCCTATGACCATGACCCGCGCGTGACGCGCAACCCAGCCTACGAGGACATCAAGGCGTCGATCCGCGAGCGCGGGCTGGACGCGCCGCCTGCCATCACGCGCCGGCCCGGCGAGCCGCACTACATCATCCGCAACGGCGGCAACACGCGCCTGGCTATCCTGCGCGAGCTGTGGAGCGAGACGAAGGACGAACGCTTCTTCCGCATCTCCTGCCTGTTCCGCCCTTGGCCGCAGCGCGGCGAGGTGGTGATGCTCACCGGCCACCTGGCCGAGAACGAGCTGCGCGGGGGCTTGAGTTTCATCGAGCGGGCCTTGGGCGTGGAGAAGGCACGCGAGTTCTACGAGCAGGAGATGGGGCGGGACAGCGGCCAGCCACTGTCGCAGAGCGAGCTGGCGCGGCGGCTCACGGCCGATGGCTTCCCGCTGCCGCAGTCGCACATCAGCCGCATGCAGGACGCGGTGCACTACCTGCTGCCGGCGATCCCGAACCTGTTGTACGGCGGGCTGGGGCGGCACCAGGTCGAGCGGCTCGCGGTGCTGCGCAAGGCCTGCGAGCGCACCTGGGAGCGGCGTGCGCTGGGCCGCAGCCTGTCGATGGACTTCGCCGCGCTGTTCCAGGACGTGCTCGCGCAGTTCGACACGCAGCCGGACGACTTCTCACCCCAGCGCGTGCAGGACGAGCTGGTAGGCCAGATGGCCGAGCTGCTGGAAGCGGACTACGACACGCTGGCCCTGGAGATCGACGACACGGAGAGCCGGCAACGTGCGCTGACCAGCGATCCGGCGCCGCCAGCGGCAGCACGACCTGCGGCGCCGACCGCACCTGCCCCCGAGCTGCGGCAACCTTCATCGGCTTCGTCGCCGGCTGGTCCTTCAGTGCAGTCGTCGGAGCCTCGTGCGTCCGTGCCGGCAGGTACTGGCAAGGCAGCACTGGCCGTTGGCGCCGAAGGCACGCAGCAGAACGAGCAGCACGACGAGCGCCTGCAGGGCCACATCGTGTCGCCGGCGCCGACCACCGAACGCCTGCAATCCATCCAGCGCATGGTCGCCGACCAGATGGGCGACAAGCTGCCCGACTTCGAGGCTGACGCGTTGCGCGCGATTCCCGTCCAGGCGGGCGGGCTCTACCCCATCTCGGACGTCTGGTACATCGAGCCGGGCCTGGACGTACCGGATCGGCTGCGCGTGCACATCGCGCAGTTCGCGCGCGAGATCGCCGAGGAAGCCAGCGTGGCCGAACAGGTCGAGCCTAGCGACGCCGGCATCGGCTTCGCCTGCGTGACGCCGCCAGCTGCGCGCGCGATGCCGCCGTTTGCGCGGGCGGTGCTGACGCTGCTGCAGGCGCTGTGCGCCGCACGTGCCGCAGCCGGACTCGATCGCGCCCGGCTCGCCGATGATCTGGCGCCCTTGCTGTATGGCGGCGGCGCCTACCCTCGCCTGAGCGATGCCGGGCTGGTCAAACTGTTCCGGCTGCTGCGCCTGGCGCGTCGGCTTCTGGATCTGGAAGCCGGCGCGGGCGCCAGCGCTTCCGGCCACGGCGCCTGAGCGGAGATCGGCCATGTCGGCACCGCACCCGCTCAACCAGGCCGTAATCGCGCAGGCGCTGCACGACCTGCGCAACGGGCAACTACGACGCTGCAAAGCGATGGGCTTCGGCGAGGAAGAACTCGATGCGCTGAAGCATCCCGAACTCGTGAGCATGCTGGTCAACGCCACTGTCTCGTGGTGCTCGGTGTCGGTCAATCGCGAAGTGCTCAAGCGATTGCTGAGCCAGGTGCATGATGTGGAGCGCGAGATCGCGACGGTCGACCGCATGCTGCGCCTGGGAGCCAGCACGGAGATGGTCAGCCGCTTCTACGGCCTGACGCATCAGGAGGTGGCCCTGCGCCGCGACATCCTCGGCCTGCCCAAGCGCAAGGGGCGCCATCCGGTGCTGGACGAGGCGCAGGACACGGCGCTATGGAAGCAGTGGAAGGCTGGCGTCACGGAGCGCGGCATCGCGCTGGACGACGAGATGGCGATGCTGGCGCTGACCATGGACCTGGCCGAGACCCTGAGCCTGCCGATGTCGGTGATCTGGTCGGCGATACGCAACTGGATCGACCAGGGGCTGGTATAGGCCATGGCGACCGGCGGCGCACCCCGGCGCGATGGCCCTGTGGCGCTGTCGGCGCTGTTCGACGATGCGCTGCGGGAACTGGTGCCACCCGCACCGCCGGCTGCACGCGGCAACGCCCCTACGTCGCCGGCCGCGCCGGTCAGCGACGGCTTTCTCTACAGCGGCAACCGGCATGAGAGCGTGCCGCGCGCGCTGTTCCTCGACCGGCGCCTGACGCCACTGGAGCGCAATGCCTGGCAGGTGTTCCGCCTGCAGCTCCAGAGCGACGGTGTGACGGCGTTCCCGACCTACGACCAGCTCCGGCCCTATCTCGCGTCGATGCCTTGTGCGGCGCAGGCCTCGCACGAGACCGTGGCTCGCGCCCTGACGCTGCTGCGGCTGACGCGCTGGCTGAGCCTGGTGCGACGACGCCGCGACCCGAAGACCGGGCGCATCCTGGGAAATCTCTACGTGCTGCACGACGAACCGCTGACGCCCTTCGAGGCGATGCAGCTCGACCCCGACTACCTCGGCCTGGTCAGCCAAGCGCTGACCCATGCCGCGAAGGCGGTGCAGATCGTCGGCGCGAACACCCTGCGCGAGATCGCCGAAGACCCGATGCTCAATGGCCGCACGCTGCCCACGCGCTTGCAGGTGCTGGCACAGCGCATGGCACGCAACGAATGGGCCGATGCGAGTTGTCCACAAGAGCCTGTGGATCACGATTCCGAAGAAGGCCAGGGCGGCCTACTTCGGAATCTCGATGGCCCGTCTTCGGATTCCGAAGCAGGGCCGAAGCCCGCGCCAGACGGCTCACTTCGGAATCCGAAGGAGGACCGTACTGTACGTATGGATCGTATAAATCAAGTACGTACAGTACCGCGCGCGAAAGCGCTGCAGCACTTGCGCCTGCCCGAGCGTCTGCTGCGATTGAAGGACGAGCAGCAGAGCGGCGCGCTCGTGGCTTTGCAGCAGGTGGACGAGCCCCTTCGGCAGGCGGTGCTGGACGAATGGGATGCGCGTTGCCGCAACAGCGCGGTGCGCAACCCGGCCGGCTATCTGTTCGGCATCATCCAGAAGGCGATCCGCGGGGAGTTCAAGGCCTGGGCAGGTGACAACGGCGCAGCGCCACAAGTCGCTCGAACACCTGCGCCGGCACACGCCACACCTGCTGCCGAGTCCCGTCCCGCCGATCCCGAGGTGGCGCGCGCCTACCTGGCACAGATTCGATCCAACCTCCGCCGCCCTTGACCGTCTGGGCTATCCCCAGGGGATAGTTGGGACAGCCCCTCTTCCGCAAGTCCGTCCCGTCAATCTGCTTCCACCTCTCCCGAGGATTCACCCCAATAGGCGTAGTTGAACAGTGCATCCAATTCCGTGAAGTCGGCCAGGCCCAGCGCCTGTCGCACCTCCTCGGCATGCTGGCAATACCTTGCGTAGTCGTCGGGACCGACGTTTTGCTTGTTTGGATGTAGGGGATATGCCCTGATCCCGGCCAATGCCAGCCCCGACACCGCGTTTTGGTTCATCACCGCGAACCGCTTGTTGTCAAGTGCGTGCAGCACCTCGGTCAGTAGGTTGATGCCTGCTCGCGGGATGTGCTCGAAGTGCGCATGAAGAACTGCGAAGGCGTCTCCAGGTGGGAGAGTGCCTTGGCCCACGATGTCTCTTACCGCTGCGACGAACTGACCTGGATGCTCCGCGATTCGGTTCTTGCCGCGATGCAAGCCACCCGAATGGAGCAGGCCGATCAACGTTTCAAATCGGGCCAGGAACCCTTGACTCGTATTCCCACGCGCGACGGCCCATTCCTCCAACATCCGCCTTGCCTGGCGAAGGTTGCCCTTTCGTAGGGCTTTCTGTTCCGTGAAGCCATGTTCTGAATCGTCGCTTTTCATCAACTCCAGAATGCCGGCCAACGTCGTGAAGTTCGGGCCAATCGCGCTGCTTGCCTTCTGCGCACGCTTCTTGGCCACCTTTCGGAAGATGTCGTGGATGACGTACTCCCGTTCATAGGCGTCAATGCGGTCCCTGGTCGCCGGGACGATGATTTCGTCATCGATCAGAGCGTCGAAATGCTGAGTGACCGAGGCCATCAGCGTGTCGCTCGTGCCCTCGACCAAGGCTGATGCCTCATAGTTGGCGTAGAGGCCTCCTTGTGTGAAATTGGCCGATCCGACGATCACCGAGCATCCCTTGCTGTGCTGAAAGGCGTAGATCTTCGGATGGAATGTCTCGCTGGAATCACTGAGGTACAGCTTGAGCGCGTGTTCTTTGGTCAGCTCCAGCAGCTTTCGGAGCACGACGGGCTCGGTCAGATAGAAGTCGAGGCCGATTGCAAATCGGGCTTCCAGTCCGCGCTCAAGCGCCTTGCGCAGTGACTTCAGCAGCCCGTTCAGGGCCGATGCCTTCGCAAAGGCCACCAAGCATTCCAGGCGCTCCGCCTGCTTCAGCAGTTTCACGAGCTTGTCGCCGTGCCCGCGTTCCTCGTTCACCAGCAGTTGAACGGCGGTCTCATCCTTCATCGTTTGACCCCCTTCTTGCGTGCGGCAGCCCCAAACCAGGGGCAACCAATGGCCATTGTCCAGGTCTGCCTGCAGGCTCGGTCCTCTCCTGCCAGGCATCTATCCCCAGGGGATAGCAGACACAGATCACCTTCCAGCGACTGGAAAACCAGGAGCGGCGCGGTTGCGGTTTGTTGACTGACGCCCTTCCGGGCGATGCCGATGCTGGCGACTCGTTCCCTTACCGCGAGTCGTCACCATGTCCAACGAATCCCAGCAGCCCCTGCAATTGAATCTCGGATCGCTGCGCAGCGCGATGTCACTGACGCTGCACACCCACCACGCTTCACGCATCTGGCATGGCCGAGCGCCCGCTGAGGGCCGGCCCGGGATCATCGGCCTCAACGGCTACATCAGCGTGATGAACAAGATGAAGCGCGGG
Organism: uncultured Comamonadaceae bacterium; assembly: GCA_963992225.1. GTDB lineage: Bacteria > Pseudomonadota > Gammaproteobacteria > Burkholderiales > Burkholderiaceae_C > Pelomonas. The sequence continues at coordinate 49,684 of CAXDTK010000001.1, forward strand.
GCCGAACAGGACGATCCTTACTCGGACTGGTGGATGCTGCGCATCGAGGACAAGCTGACGCAGACCAAGGCGAGCTTGCAGGCGCTGCGCGAGCAGGTGGACCAGGCGCTGGCCGACGTGCCACCCGCACTGTCGCTGGGCGAAAACATGAACGTGCAGCCCGTGAAGCTGCCGCTGTTCGTCAATGCGCAGCTCGGCTTCATGGCGGTGTACCTGCTGGCCGACTACGACGACCTGGCACGCAAGCTGATCCTCGCCCACCACACTGCGCTAATCGACCGCGGCACGTTGGAACGCTGGCTCAACGACGGCGCGCACGCGCTGCGCAGCCTGTTCTCCCTGGCACAGCAGTACCGCTACGCCGGCGCGACTCGCGACGACTTCGCCTCGAAGAACGCGGTGGCGCGGGCAGCGCTGGAGAAGTTCGGCGAGCTGCCGCAGGACGTGCTCGAAGGCACGCGCCGCTCGCGCTTTGCGCCACCGATCGCGCGGCGGGCGGGCAAGCCTGGTGCAACCGCTGAGGCCGCGCCCGTCGCTGGCGCAGCCGACGTGGCGGACGACGATCTGGACGGCGAAGGCGCCAAGGCATGACGGCATCGCCTTCGACCGGCCAACCGGCGCGCTTCCTGCCGCTGGAACAGGCGGACTTCCAGCGCCTGGAACACGCGGGCTACCTAAAAGGCCTTTTACAGCCTTTTAAGGGTAAGGGGAGTCTGGAGGCCTGGGCCAGCCAGTGCACGGCGCTGCGCGATGACGTGATCGGCTTGGCGCAGCGGCGTGTGCTGCAACAGGCGCGGGCCTATCCCTTCTCGCTGCTCGATGTGCAACTGGCCCAGCAGACCACTGGCGCAGGCACGACCTTCCTGCGCTGGCGCAACCACGATCGTTCCTCGATGGGCGTGGCGCTGTGGGAGTCGCTGCTCGACCGCCCGGCAACGCCGGCCTCGCTGATCGATGACCTGTACGCGATGGAGTTGCAGCGCATCGCGCTGAACATGCAGATCAGCCTCCTTCACACGCTGGGCCGCCAGGCCCAGGAGTGCGCCAGCAAGGCCGCGCAGGCCGAAGCGGCTTACCTGCGGCGTGTCCACGGGCATGCCGCGTCCGTTCCATCCACCACCCCCAAGGAGTCACCATGAGCACGCACTTCGTCGGCGAGGGCAACATCGGTTCCGCGCCGGACTATCGCGAATTCCCCAACGGCAACGACGAGCCGCGCCGGCTACTGCGCCTGAACGTCTACTTCGACAACCCGATCCCGAAGAAGGACGGCGAGTACGAGGACCGCGGCGGGTTCTGGGCACCCGTGGAGCTGTGGCACCGCGACGCCGACCACTGGCAGACGCTGTACCAGAAGGGCATGCGGGTGCTGGTGGAAGGCCGCACCGTGAAGGACGAGTGGGAAGACGCCGACGACAACGAGCGCACCACCTTCAAGATCGAGGCCCGGCGCATTGGCATTCTGCCGTACCGCCTCCAGGCTGTGACCCTCAGCGCCAGGACGCTGGAACCCGAGGCGGCAGTACCGCCGCCGAAGGAAACCAAGGGGACGAAGGCGCCGAAGGAAACCAAGGCCAAGGGCTGATTCCCCCGCAGGGGGCGGCTGTAGCAACCGTCAGACGCCCGCCATGCACCAGCTATCCCCAGGGGATAGCGCCAGGGTGTTCCACCGAGTTCCAGCCGCCCTCCCGAAACGACGCTCCCGCTGCGCCAGCCTTTGCGGTCAGGTCGTACCTGCTGCGGCAACGCATCGCCCGCCGTTCACAAAGCGGTGTCTATGCCGATCGGCTTCCTTGCTGCCGTCATCCGCTGGCCCGGCCAAGCTGGGGGCCATCCGATGAACCGCACACTTCCAAGGAGGCTTCATGCGCGTGTTCCTGTGCGAGAAGCCGTCCCAGGGCAAGGACATCGCCCGTGTACTGGGCGCGGGCCAACGCGGCAACGGCTGCTACAGCGGTGCGGGTGTCGTCGTGACCTGGTGCATCGGTCATCTGGTCGAAGCGGTTGCGCCCGAAGGCTATGGCGAGCAGTACAAGCGCTGGGCCATCGAGCAACTGCCCATTCTTCCCGAGCGCTGGCGTGTCGAACCCAAGGCGGCGACCGCGGCGCAGTTCAAGGTCGTGCAGCAGCTCGTCGCCAAGGCGGGCGAGCTGGTGATCGCGACTGACGCCGACCGCGAAGGCGAGATGATCGCCCGCGAAATCATCGAGCTGTGCGGCTACCGCGGCCCAATCCAGCGGTTGTGGCTGTCCGCGCTCAACGATGCGTCGATCCGCAAGGCCCTGGCGGCGCTCAAGCCGTCCGTCGAGACGCTGCCGCTGTACTTCTCCGCGCTCGCCCGATCGCGTGCCGACTGGCTGATCGGGATGAACCTAAGCCGCCTGTTCACGTTGCTCGGGCGCCAGGCCGGCTACAACGGCGTGCTGTCGGTCGGGCGTGTGCAGACGCCCACGCTCAAGCTGGTCGTGGACCGTGATCGCGAGATCGCACGCTTCGTCTCGGTGCCGTTCTGGGCCATCGAGGTCGCGCTTTCGCATGCGGGCCAGTCCTTCGTCGCAAGCTGGATGCCGCCGCAGGGCAGCGCCGACGACGCCGGCCGCTGCCTGCAGCAGCCGGTGGCGCAGCAGGCAACCGCACAACTGCGCGCGGCCGGCGCCGCCCAGGTGCTGTCGGTGGAGACCGAGCGCGTGCGCGAAGGCCCGCCGCTGCCGTTCGACCTCGGCACCTTGCAGGAGGTGTGCTCCAAGCAGTTGGGCCTCGACGTGCAGGAAACGCTGGACATTGCCCAGGCGCTGTACGAGACGCACAAGGCGACCACGTATCCGCGCTCGGATTCAGGCTACCTGCCCGAGAGCATGCTGGCAGATGTGCCGGCCGTCCTCGACAGCCTGGTCAAGACCGATCCCAGCCTGCGACCGCTGATCGACCGCCTGGATCGCCAACAGCGTTCGCGGGCCTGGAACGACGGCAAGATCACGGCGCACCACGGCATCATTCCGACGCTGGAACCGGCCAACCTCTCGGCGATGAGCGACAAGGAGCTGGCCGTCTACCGATTGGTCCGCGCGCACTACCTCGCGCAGTTCCTGCCGCATCACGAGTTCGACCGGACGGTGGCGCAGCTTACGTGCGGCGGGCAGTCGCTGGTCGCGGTCGGCAAGCAGATCGCGGTGGCCGGATGGCGCCAGGTGCTGGCGGCGCCGGAGCCCGACGACACGGACGGCGAGGACGCGCAGCGCGGCCAGGTGCTGCCGGCGTTGCGCGCCGGGGCCTCCTGCCAGGTCGGCCAGGTCGAACTGAAGGCGTTGAAGACGCTGCCGCCCAAGCCCTACACGCAAGGCGAACTGGTCAAAGCCATGAAAGGCGTCGCCAAGCTAGTGACCGACCCGCGCCTGAAGCAGAAGCTCAAGGACACCACGGGCATCGGCACCGAGGCCACACGTGCCAACATCATCAGCGGGTTGCTGGCCCGCGGTTATCTCTTGAAGAAGGGCCGTGCCATCCGCGCGTCGGATGCGGCATTCACGCTGATCGACGCGGTGCCGGCGGCCATCGCCGATCCGGGCACGACGGCGGTGTGGGAGCAGGCGCTGGACATGATCGAGGCCGGTCAGATGACGCTGGACACCTTCATCGCCAAGCAATCGAGCTGGGTCGCCCAGCTCGTGCAGCAGTACCGCAGCGCCACACTCGATCTCAAGCTGCCGCCTGCACCGAGCTGCCCGCAATGCGGCGCCCCGATGCGCCAGCGCAGCGGCAAGAGCGGCGCGTTTTGGTCTTGCAGCCGCTATCCGGACTGCAAGGGCACGCAGCCGATCGAAGACGCCGCGGCAGGCAAGCGCGGCGCGTCCAGCCCGCGGCATCGGCGTCCCAAGGCGAGCTGACGCCCACGTCTCCCTCTGCCACGCCGGCTGCTGCCGACGGCGGGGCAAACCTCCCGCGCCCCGCGGGACTCCCCAGCGCGCGTTCCCTTCTGCAACGGTGTGCGCGTCCTGCACGGACCGATCACGGCTTGCAGGGCGAGAAGGTCATTGCTCCATCGAATCGCGCTCGTCGCGGTTCCGTTGATCGAGGTGCTTCCGCCATCCGTGAGCGGTCTCCTGACGCCTTGGCTTGCAATGCTGCGAGGTGTCAGGAGACCGCTCGCGGTCGACGGTATTCGGTGCCGGTGCCCGCCGGCGGAACAACGGGTTCCCTTTGTGTGTGGATACACGCCAGAGGATGCCGGCCCCAGCCACGAAACGGGCCGGGTGAGATTGCTGACGCAGCGAATGGCTTTGACGACGGCCTGGCCTGCTTGCAGCCCACAGGTGGATTGATTCCTCTCCAGCCGAAGTCCCTCGGGGCTTCGGCGCCTTTGTCGTGGGCGGACGGATCGTGCACCGCTCCTGCCGGCAGTGCTCGGGCCAAATCGGACGACGCGCAGTTCCGTTTGATCGGCGACGGTGCGCTTCGGGGCTTCCATCCTTCCTGCATGTGTCGCTGACGGTCGTCAGCAGCATGCCCTGGCAGCCCAGGTCTTCAAGGCTGCAACGCGGTTCGCCACGTTGACCGATCCAGTCCGCTTCGCACCGACCACCGCGGACGCGTGTCATCACGACGCGGGTGCTTTTCATGTTCAACCCTTCGGGAAGTGTCCCGCTCCCGAAAGGGCGTGGTGCTCCCGGTCTTCAACTACCAGGAGAAACCCATGTCCCTTGCGTTCGCATCGGCACCTTTGAGTGCTGAACAGGCCCGCGCCGAATCCATCGGCTACCAGGCTCTGGCCTACGTCGGCAAGCGCCTGCCCCTGCAGGTGCTGTGCAGCGCGGCCGGCCACTACATCGGCACCGCCGATGTGGACGGCCCGGTCTCGCGCGAGTCGGTCAGCTACTTCCGCTCGCACCACGCCGCCGAGCACGCCCTGCAAACGGGCCGCTGGCAGCAGCGACTCAACCCGTGATGTCCAACCACCAGGAGCCAAGTCATGAACCGTGCCCTGCCTCAAGAGGTACTTGATCAGATTGAGCTGGAACACCAGCACTTCGCTGCCGCACCCCAAGCCTTCTTCGAGGCATGGAAGCGCGGCGTCCACATCGCCGGAGCCGAATGGTTCGGCGACGGAACCCGCGAAGGCCTGCGGCGTGCCACCACCAAGTGGGATCTGCGGCCAAAGCTGATGATGCTCAACGACGCCCTCGGCGTCCTGAGCAGCGGCCAGCGGATGTTCCTGTCCGCGATGGTGAGCTTCTACAACGCCCGTGAGGGCGGTGCGATGCTCAAGCGTTGCGGCTTCGAGGGTCTGTCCGACCTGGGCGGCCTCGACCTGGAACGGCGCAAGGTCATCGCCGACCTGACGCTGAACTACAACGGCTGGTGAGCTGCTTCGGCCCGCCAACGTTCTTCCTTTTCTCCCACCCCACGAGGGACATGCGTCCCTATGCGGGGCCATGTCCCTCCTTTCTTCATAGGAGTGAATCATGTCCCCTGACTTTTCCATCGGTCTGCTCGTGACCGACGACGACATCGATGCGGTCATCCTGGAAGGTTGGCCGGCCGACGTGCGCAAGCCGCGCATGGTGGTATTCGACTACGCCGGCAACGATGTGCAAGACGAGTATGTGCTGCATGTCAGCAGCGGAACTCCGAACACCGGATTGACCGGGCGCGAGGTTTTTCCGGTCGAGTACGGCCCTAACTGCCGTTACCCATCGCCCGCTGAAGTCCTTTCGGTGCTCGATGCACGCAAGCCGGCCGAAAAACCTTCCGCGCTGAGCATCGCCCGCAACGTACACCAAAGCATCCTTGACTTGGATGCGCGGCTTGATCGCCTGGAGCAGGCGACGACTACAACAGCCTGTACCAGCTTGCGAATGGCGGCCTGATCGACCTGTTGAAGGTGCTGGGCGACCCGTCCTCTACCGCTGCCGGCTGACCGGCTGCCACTTCATCCACCCGCTGGGGTTCAATCCCCAGCAGGGGATTGCCTCGGCCATCCTCTGCTGGAGAAATCCCATGTCCTACTCGAACAACAATCCCTTTGTCCGCGGCTACGACGGCCTGTCCGTCCAGCGGCTGCTTGCCATCTCCTACGACGACGACTGCCCGCTGACCTACCTGCCCCTGCATCCCTCGCAGTCGAATCTGCCGGACAGCCAGGTCGAACGGCGGGCCTGCATCTTCTCGGACGACTTCGTGCTGATCACCGAGGACCAAGCGGTCCCCGATGAACTGCAAGCGCAATGCCGCAGCCACGGGCTCGCCCGCAACGTTGTCTATGCCGTGATGGCCGAGGAAGACGGCAAGCCGCTGCACGTGGGCGACACCTACTCCGAAGAAGCGGCGCGGGAAGTCGTGCGGCGCCTGCGCTATGAAACGGGCTACTACAGCCGGTGCTGGGAGATCAGCAGCGCGCACCTCGACGCCGACGCGCATCGCTTCCTCTCCGAGCTGGCGGACATCGCCACGCCGACGCTGTTCCTGTTCGTCGCCTTCCGCATCCCGTACAGCCCGGCCATCGGGTTGAAGCTGATCGCCACGCCCTGGACCGACGAGAACCTGCGCGCGGTCGAAGGCACCACGGCCAAGCGGCTGATGCAGGAGCACCGCAAGAAGGGCATGCCGGAATCCCTGGTGCAGGTGCTGCACCTGGCCGCGCTCGCCGACGTGCGCATGCTGGTCTTCGATGCCGATGCGCAGGTGCTGGACGGCCTGCCGATCTACGACGACTGACACCACCTTTCGAGCCCCCACGCGGGGCTCGTTTCATTTCTGGACGAAGCCGGTGGCGGCGCAGTGCCGATTCCCCCACGACGCTGGCCCACACCCGACGCACGCTGCTCGCATGTTCGCTGGCGTTGCCGGCAAGCATGCCCAGGCAGTCGAGACCTTCGAGGCTGCGGCACGGTTCGCCGCGCTGGTTGCTTTTCCTTCCACGGGCGCATGCGCGTCCATCCACCTCACCCCCAAGGGACATGCCTCCCTTGCGGGCGGAAGTTCCTTGGATTGCCACAAGGAGCCTCCTAATGGATACCCAAGCCATCCGCGCACAGATGCCGACGCTGGTTCGCGGCCACGTGCCTTCCAACGTCCGCAGCTTCAAGTTCAACATCTTCGACGGCCAGCCCAAGGTTTCGACGCTGGGCTTCCACGTTGATCCCAAGCCTTTCGAGGGCAAGGTTATCGCCACCACCGACGAGGCCATCGTCGTCAAGACGGGCCGGGCCGAGTTCGCGGTGCTCGACAAGGCGCTCGTCACCGATGTGCCCGACGAAGGCGCCAAGGTGCAGGTCGAACCGTATGCGCGGCGCCGCTTCGACGGCATGCGCGCGGACACGCCCGAGGAGAGCACCGAGTTCACCGCCGACGGCCAGCCGTACACGGTGAAGCGGCTCATCCTGGGTTCCGCGCCGGCCAAGTTGCCGATCCCCGAGCCGCAGTGCCCCGAGCTGCAGGAGCTGATCCACCAACTGGAGCAGTTGCCCGCGCCCGATGGCTTTCGCCGCATCACGCACCTGCTGGTGGATGCCGGCGCGCGGGACTTCACGGTGGTCGATCCGAGCCCCCGCAACATCATCGCCACGCCGCCGGCCATCGGCTTCACCGTCGCCTCAGCGAAGTTCCAGGGGCGCGTCACCGTGCTCTACGAGCGCGGCCTCGACCTCTACGCGGTGGAGCTGCACCGCAACAGCAATCTGGTCGAGCGGGTCGATGAAGTGTCGTTCGACGAGCTGGGCCAGGCCCTGGAGCGGCTGATCGACGACGGGAGCTGGCGCCTCATCCGCGTGCAGCGCCTGTCCGGCCGCAAGCTGGTCCAGCACTGAGCCCCTGCGTTCCTAAGCGGCTTCCCGTCCCCGCGGCGGGAAGCCTTTCCTCCCATACCTCGATTGGAGACCACTTCCATGACTGTTCGATTCAAAGGCACCGAGCTTCGGCCCGTGCTTGCCGAGGCGGCGGCCAACCAGTGCCGCGTCGTCCTGGTCAAGGACCAGGGCGTGTATTTCATGGCCGAGCGCGGCGAGAGCCGGCCCGATGGGCGGCGCAAGACCATCGCCTATGCCGTGGGCTGCAACCCTGATGTCGATGTGTTCGACGACTGGTGGGAACTGGCGCGCGCCGAATTCGGCGGCGACGACTTCGGCGAGTTCTTCGACCTGCGGGAACGGGTGTTCAGCCGCATCCTGCACAGCGAGGACGACCTCGAAGTGTCGGCCACGGCCACGCACCTGTCGATGCAGCCCATGCCCGCTGCGCCGGCCGGCCACTGACCGTCCTGCTTCCCAGCCCCTCATGAAGGGGCTTCACTTTTTCCCGAGGACGCCGTCAATGCGGGGCGTCTCGGATACCGATTGCCGCTCGCGCGGGCGCGTGCCAGGCGCCACGCTTATCACCATGTTCCGCTGACACCCGTCAGCAGCATGCCCAGGCAGTCTCGATCTTCAAGACTGCGATGCGGTTCCGACCGCGTTGATCACCCAGTTCGCTCCGGCATCCCAGCGCGAACGGCCATCGGTTCTCCCGATGGTGATGCCACCCAAGCTGTTCCTTCAACCCACGCGGGGGTTCCACACCTTCCCCGCCTTGGGTCGGGTGTGTCTCCGCCTCTTTGTTCTCAGGAGATTCACCATGACCACTTCCACCGAAAGGTCCTTCTTCGACCTGCACATCACCGGACTCGGGTATCTCAATCGCATCCGCGAAGTGAAGCCCAAGAAAGGCGATGCGTTCCTGGCCTGCGACATCGCGGCGCTCAACGGCCCCAGCGATGATGTGGCCTACGTGCGTTTCGACACGCGCGTCTCGGGCTCCGAAGCGCAGCACCTGGTGCGCCGCTGCATCCAAGCGGTTGATGCCGAGAAGAAGGTGATGATCGGCTTCCGCCTGGGCGACCTGTGGACCGACACCTTTACCTACTCCAAGGGCAAGCGTGCCGGCGAGCAGGGGGTGAGCCTCAAGGCCCGCCTGCTGTTCGTCAGTTGGATCAAGGTCGACGGCAAGCTCGTCTACAAGGCCGAGCCCAAGCCGACCGACGCCGACGACCGCGACGAACGCGACGTGCGCGCCACGGATGTCCCCGCGACGTCCGCCGAGCCGCAAGCCGCTGCGTCCGAGCCCGCCAGGCCCGCCGCTGAAGCTGCCGATGAAGCCACTGCCGATGCGCCCGCATTGGAAGTTGCCGAGTCGTTCTGATCCGCAAGGCCCTGACTCTGAATTGAGCCCAGGGCCTTGTCTTCTCCCACTCGCGTGCGCATGCGACCGTCACCATGACAGCCGTGTGCGTGATCGCAGCTTCGTCCGCAGGAGTTCTTCATGATCACCATTCCCGGCCAATTGGCCATCAAGACCATCCACGGCCGCAACGGCGACTTCAACGTCGGGCGCCTTGCGACCTCCATCGGCGAGTTCGTCGTGAAGAACGCCGAACTCGACCAGTACGCCGAAGGCAAGTACGAGGGCGATTTCGCCATCGCGGAGATTCGCCCGTCCACGTACACCGCCAACGGTCGCATGGTCATCGAGATCCGCGCCCTCCTGGGCGGGATGACCTTGTCCAACATCGACGCCCTGAGCCGTGACGACGCCCGCCGGCTGAGTCCGCAGGAAGTCGATCCGATCGACGAGGAAGCGCAGACCGCCACGCCGACGCCGACGACCGCCCCCAAGGCGGCCGGCCGGAAGAAGGCGCGCAGCTCGCGCGACCCGCTGGTCGATACCACGCCGTTCGGCAGCGAACCGGCTGCTGCGTCTGCCGAGGCTCCGGTCCAGGCGGACGAAGACGGCGACGCGGCACTGTTCGGTGTGCTCTGGCCGCTGGGCGATGTCGTCAAGCTCGATGCCACCGTGGATCGGCGCGTGCTGCGTCAACAGCGCGACCGTCTCGGCGACCTGGGCTACGAGTTCGCTCCGCTGTCCCAGGACTGGCACCTCGCCAGGGTCTGATCCCATCGCCACTTCACGCCGCGTGCCTGCGGCTTTCCACCAACCCGCCGGGGTTCCTTCCCCGGCGGGAGGACTCCGGCCCTTTCTCACAGGAGTCATTCCATGGGCTGGACATTCGTTCGATTGACGCGCGATCAATTGATCCGCGAGCTGACCGCAACTGAGGAAACCGAGCGGTCGCGCAATGAGGTCATCGATCACACGCTGGTCGGCAACGTGCTGTGGACGGTGGTGCGCGTCACCGCCAAGCAGGCCGGTGTCCTGGGTCTCGCACCCGGAGAGTCGGCCACCTTGATTGGCTGCCATCTGCTGGAAAGCGAGGGCCGCGAATGGGGCTACAAGTCCCTGGTCGAGGCCGAGCACCCGTACTACTACTCGTGCCCGCTGCGCTATCTCGACATGGCGCCGCAGCGCTGCGCCACTTGGCGCGCAAGGGTGCATGCCTTCCATCAGCAGCATCCGGCGAGCAGTGTGGCCGGCGATGCAGCCACTGAGTGAGGCGCACATGGACACCATCCTGTCGTCCATGCGGCCCGAGCTGCTTCGCTTCGTCGAAGAACAGTTGGCCAACAACGAGGTTTCCGACGACGACGAGCTGCGCGAGCACTTCATCGCCAACGGCCTGAGCGAAGAACAGGCGTGGCAGGCACTGACCTACCGCGCCCTGTACTTGCGCTACATCTTCCTCGAAGGCTTCACGCCGATCCTTAAAGGCCAGGAAGCGCTTTGCTTCAACCCGCATAGCCGAGGCTGGGAGCCGGTTCAGAACCCATAGGCCGCTTCCCAGCGACGCGCTTCTTCATCCCTTCCATCAGGCCCTGTTCAGCAGGGCTTTTCTTCGTCCCACGCAATCCGCGCATCCGGCCTCGGCCGCTGGATGCCGATTGCTTCATTCCGCAAGGAGATCATCATGCAACTCGCTTCCCGCTTCGCTTCTCGCTCCCCGGTGCTGCGCGCCGACTATCCGCTGTCGGATGATCAGATTCGCACCGTGGCCCCGTCCATCTTCGCGGACACCCCGCACGAAAGCCGCTCCGAACGGTACAGCTACATCCCCACGGCGGCTGTGCTGACTGAACTGCGCAAGGAAGGCTTCCAGCCGTTCATGGTGTGCCAGACCCGCGTGCGGCACGAGGACCGCCGCGACTACACCAAGCACATGCTGCGCCTTCGCCACGCCAGCCAGATCAACGGCGCCGAGGCGAACGAGATCATCCTGCTCAACTCGCACGACGGCAGCAGCAGCTACCAGATGCTCGCGGGCCTGTTCAGATTCGTCTGCCACAACGGCCTGGTGTGCGGCGACACCTTCGCCGACGTGCGGGTGCCCCACAAGGGCAACGTCACCGATCACGTGATCGAAGGCGCCTACGAGGTGCTGCACGGCTTCGAGCGCGTGCAGGACTCGCGCGACGCCATGCAGGGCATCACGCTGGACAACGGCGAGGCCGAGGTCTTCGCCAAGTCGGCGCTGACCTTGAAGTACGACGATTCGGGCAAGGCCTTGCCCATCACGGAGACCCAGATCCTGCGGCCCCGTCGTTACGACGACAACCGCGCCGACCTGTGGACTGTCTTCAACAGAGTCCAGGAGAACCTGGTCAAGGGCGGCCTGAGCGGCCGTGCTGCCAACGGGCGCCGGCAGCGCACGCGAGCCGTCCAGGGCATCGACCAGAACGTCCGGCTCAACCGGGCGCTGTGGCTGCTGGCGGACGGCCTACGCCAGCTCAAAGCCTGACCCACAAGCGGATCGTGCCTCACGGCATGGTCCGCTTTTTTTTTGGCTGGTGCCGTGCTGCCAGCGCACCGCGTTCCATTTGGTTCGGTGTAACCCTAATGCGCCAATTCGCCGCTGCCTCGAAAATCGAGATTCGACTGCATACCTCCTTGGCTTTTCCTCCCTGAGCCAAGCAGTCATCTTTGCCGCCTCGGTGTCCCCGGGGCGGTTTTCTTTGGCTCAGTTCGCGTTGAGTGCGGATGGCCCGGGGCCGATGGCCAGTGCGAGCAGGGAAACCGCATCGACCCTGAGTCGCGCGTTGCGGTCGAGCGCCCGGAACCAGCCGAGGTAGTTCGGCAGGTAGTGCGTGGAAATGCCGTTGAAGCGCCGCAGCCAGGTCTTCAGGCGACTGTGATACGCGTTGACGTTCTGGACATGCCACGGCCCGCGGATGCGCTCGCCGGCAGACATGTTGATGGCTTGGTGCTCAATCGCCAGTTCCACGGCGGCCTGGTGAAGGTGATTGCTGCCGTCCGAGCACAGCACAGAGTCGTCGGCCAGTGCCTGTGGCAGCACCGCCTTGAGCGCAGCCTTGCCGGTGTTGGGCAGCACGAAGTCGCTGGTTTCGCCGGAGCGGTTGCGCATCACCAGTATGGGCACTTGTTCGGACGACACCCCGCGCTTGGCAGCTTTGCCGCCGCGCCGGCGAGGTGCCCGTTGCGTTTGTCGGGCCAGCCGTGCTGGCTGGCCCTTGTACGAGAGCAGTTGGTACGTCTCGTCAGCCTCGACAACACCGGCCATGTGCACTGCCTTGGCCTCGCGAGGGCAGGCCAGCCAGCGATGGCGCCAACGAAAGGCGGTCGTGCTGTGCACGCCGAGTCGGGTGGCCGCTTTGCGAACGCTCAGTCCTTCGTCGAGCACCTTGGCTTGGTCGAGCCACTTGTCGCGGTAGCGCAACCGCGCCAGCGGTGTGCCGGTCAGCGCATTGAAGGTGATACGGCAGTCGCGGCACTTGTATCGCTGCAACCCATTGGCAAAGCCATTGCGCACCACGTGCTCGCCGTTGCAAGCCGGGCACATCGGTCGCGCGGCCAACCGCTTCTCGATGCAGTCGGCAACTTCGTCGATGGCCTGGGCGTGTGCAAGCTCATGGAGCACCAGCTTGCGCTGGTTGGCTGTCAGCCGCCCCAGCGCATCGCGCAGCCGCTTCAATTCGTCCGCCTTCATTTGCGTCTCCCGGTGACTCTTCTGTCACCACCGACGCAGTCTCGAACTCAACAGGCTCACTGGGCGAGCCTGTCACCATTCAACGCGAACTGAGCCTTTTCTTTTGCGGCCGTCCTTCCGGCGCCGCGGGCGATGCGCCAGCGCAAACAGGGTTGGGCGCCGGGTCGGTTTTTCGCTCACGCGGTGTACGCAGCTTGGCGCAGGCTATGACTCGTGTCCGTCGGCGTAGCCGACAACATGCCCAGGTAGCCCAGACCTTCAAGGCTACGGTGCGTTGCGACGCACGGTCTGATTCTTCACAACGACGTTCACCGCGTCTTCTTCCATCCCCCTGGGGCAGTGACTGCCCTCGCGGGTGGTGCTGTCTCCGCTCACTTCGAGGACATCACCATGCCTGCACATTCTTCCCCCAAGACGCTCTATCGCATCGACGAATGCCCCGACCTGATGGCCGATGGCGTCGTCGGTGACGAGAACGGCAACCTGGTCTTCATCTCCCTCTGGGCGCGCGACACCGCCGTCCAGGAATTCCTGGCCCGTCTCACCCTGGGCCGGGACGAGCAGGGACTGGATCAGTTCCACATCATCACCGAGCAAGGCGCGAGCATCCCGGTCTTCGTCGGCAACGTCGAGAACCTGGAGAAGCGCAGCGCACGCGCCTACCGGCGCACGCTGTTCGGCTCGCTGACCAACATCTGGCTGTTCGATCGGCGCTGCGTCAAACCCGACAAGGCCAACGCCAGCGCACTGGCGCTCTTGCCTCGCGATTCCAAGTACCGGCTCGACCGGCTGTGGACGCTGGTGCGGGACACCTGCCCGCTGCCGCTTCTCGATCCCTGGCGCGACAGCGTGCTGGAACTGCTGCAGGCGAAGTCGATGCTGACGCGCCTGCCGTTCGCCCTCGGGCCTCTGGAAGGCCATCGGCTCGCCATCGACGTGCCGGCGCTGACCCAGGTGCTGGGCGGCCTGATCCGCAGCGGCGCGCTCGTCGCCGGCACGCCGGCCAGCCGCATCCCCTCGGCACGACCGCTCGAAGCGGTGGCTTGAGGTTCCTTCACCGGACATGCACGCGCGCATGTCCGCATCCTTTCATCTTCAATGCCAGGAGATTCCCATGGCCCTCATGTTCCCGCGGCTCGCCCGCAACTTCGTCAAGAACGGGTACTTCCCCACGGATGAACCCACGCTCGAAAGAGCACTCGCCGCGCTGGCGCCCGCTGCTCCCTCGGCCGGTCCGCTGTGCATCCTCGATCCCTGCGCCGGCGAAGGCGTGGCGATCGCCGAAGCCGCGCACGCCCTCGGGCGCGAACGGGTCCAGGCCTTCGCCGTCGAGTACGAGGCGGAGCGCGCACGCCACGCCCGGCAACTGGTCGATCGCTGCATCCACGGCGACCTGATGGACACGCTGATCAGCCGGCAGAGCTTTGGCCTGCTGTGGCTCAACCCGCCGTATGGCGACCTGTCCAAGGACACCAACGGCAACGTCGGCTACCAGGGCCAGGGCCGCGCGCGGCTGGAAAAGCTGTTCTACCAGAAGGCGCTGCCGCTGCTGCAGTACGGCGGCGTGCTGATCTACATCGTGCCGCACTACGTGCTCGACGCCGAACTGGTCGGATGGCTGACCCGGCACTTCGCCGAGCTGCGCATCTACCGCGCGGTGGACACGCAGTTCAGGCAGGTCGTGATCTTCGGTCGCAAGGTTCGCCAGCGCGACCAGGTGTCGGATTCGGTCAAGGCCACGCGCGCACTGCTGCTGCAGATAGGTCTCGGCGACGCCGAAGCGGAAGAGCTGCCGGTCGAATGGCCGTTCCTGCCGTACACGGTGCCTGCCACGGCCGAGCCGGAGCACTTCTACCGCGTGACGATGGAGCCCGAGCAGTTCGCCGATGAAGTCGGCCGGCTGCAAGGACTCTGGCCGACGCTCGACACGCACCTTGGCGCCGCGCAGCAGTCGCTGCGGCCCCCGGCGCGAGGGTTATCGCATTGGCATCTCGCCTTAGCGCTCGCCGCGGGTGCGATTTCCGGCGTGGTGAAGTCCAAGACGGGCCGCGTGCTCGTCGTCAAGGGCGACACCCACAAGGAGAAGACCTTGCAGACGGAGTACACCGAGCGCGACGACGGCACCGTGGCCGAGACGCGCATCCTGACCGACAAGTTCGTGCCGGTCATCCGCGCCTGGGACATGACGCCGGGCTCGTCGACGTGTGGCGAGGTGCTGACCATCCGCTGATCGCTGTTCCCTGACGATTCGCCGTCGCTTCATCCACCAACTCATCCACCCAACGGGGCCATGTCACCCCGCCGGGTGCCGTGGCCCCTCTTTCATCCGAAGGAGAAACACCATGGCACTCGCAGTTCTCAACCTGGCGTCGCAAGCACGCTTTGCCCCCGGACACCTGGTCATGACCCGCGGCATCGATGCGCTGGTCCAGCAAGGCCGGCTCAACCCGGCACCGTATCTGTCCCGCCATCTCAGCGGCGATTGGGGCGACCTCGACGACAGCGACCGGCGTCAGAACGACGCCGCGTTGCGCTCCGGCGAGGATCGGCTTTTCTCGTCCTACCAGGTCGCGCCTGACCTGAAGCTCTGGATCATCACCGAGTGGGATCGCAGCGTGACCACGCTGCTGTTGCCCAGCGAATACTGATCTTCATCCACCGCGGCCGCGCGCCGCTCTTCTCTTCCCAACCCGGGGCATGCCATCGCCCCGCAGGGGAGGTGCATGCCTCATTCCTATGGAGCATCACCATGTCCCTCGATACCAACATTGTTCCCGCCGCCGATGGCACTCCCGTCCAGGGCGACCTGCTCGAAGCGGCTGCTTCTCCCCTGGCGATGAGCCTTCAGGATTTCGTTGCCGAATTCGGCGACGAACTGCTGGACTCGCTCAACCGCGCCAACCCTCCCGTCTACACCAGCCAGGCCCGGCCGCATCGCCAGCTCGTGCTGGCCAGTCTCAAGCGCAAGCTGTTCGGCGCGCAGGCCGAGGTGGTGCATGCCGTCACCGAGCTGCTGGCCGACCGCGGCGAACGCGCCGCGATCGTCAATGGCGAAATGGGCTGCGGCAAGACCACCGTTGGCATTGCCACGGCGGCCGTGCTGCACGCCGAAGGCTACCGCCGCACGCTGGTCCTCTCACCGCCTCACCTGGTCTACAAGTGGCGCCGGGAAATCCAGGAAACCGTGGCCGGCGCGAAGGTCTGGGTGCTCAACGGCCCAGACACGCTGGTCAAGCTCATCAAGCTGCGCGAGCAGTTGGGCGTGCCGGTGCGCGGCCAGGAGTTCTACGTGCTCGGGCGCGTGCGGATGCGCATGGGTTTCCACTGGAAGCCCGTCTTCAACGTGCGGCACACGAAGCACGGCGAAGTCGGCGCATGCCCGGATTGCGGCCAGGTCATCACCAACCTCGACGGCGAGCCAATCAACCCGGTCGAACTCGAAGCTGAGGACTACCGCCGCCGGTGCAGCCATTGCGCCGCACCGCTGTGGACGCTGATGCGACCGCGCAGCCTGTCCGCCAGCGACCAGTCCACGGCCGTCTTCAAAGCCTTGCAGCGCATCCCGACCATCGGGGAAGTCACCGCGCAGAAGCTGATGAAGAAGTTCGGCGACGGCTTCCTGGCCTCGATGCTGGGCGACAACATCCACGAGTTCATCAACCTCATGGATGCCAACGGCGAGCTGGTCTTCTCGGACGCCCAAGCGCACCGCATGGAGCGGGCGATGGCGAACATGGAGTTCGGCTTCGGTGAGGGTGGCTACCAGCCGTCCGAGTTCATCAAGAGGTATTTGCCGCAAGGCACGTTCGACCTGCTCATCGCCGACGAGGCGCACGAGTACAAGAACGGCGGTAGCGCCCAGGGCCAGGCCATGGGCGTGCTCGCTGCGAAGGCGCGCAAGACCTTGCTGCTTACCGGCACGCTGATGGGTGGCTACGGCGACGACCTGTTCCACCTGCTGTTCCGAGCCCTGCCGGGGCGAATGATCGAAGACGGCTACCGCCCGACCAAGAGCGGCAGCATGACCTCGGCCGCGATGGCGTTCATGCGCGATCACGGGATTCTCAAGGACATCTATTCCGAGAGCACGGGCACGGCGCACAAGACGGCCAAGGGCACCAAGGTATCGGTGCGCACGGTCAAGGCGCCGGGCTTCGGCCCGAAGGGCGTGCTACGTTGCGTCCTGCCGTTCACGGTATTTCTCAAGCTCAAGGACATCGGCGGCAATGTGCTGCCGTCCTACGACGAGGAGTTCCGCGAGGTGGCGATGGACACGGCGCAAGCCGCGGCCTATCGCGATCTGTCGTTTCGTCTGACCTCGGCGCTGAAACAGGCGCTGGCCAAGCGCGACACGACGCTGCTCGGCGTGGTCCTCAACGTGCTGCTGGCCTGGCCGGATTGCTGCTTCCGGTCGGAGACGGTGGTGCACCCTCGCACGCGCCAGACCTTGGCCTTCGTTCCGGCTCAGTTCAACGAGCTGGAGGTGATGCCCAAGGAGCGCGAGCTGATCGAGATCTGCAAGCAGGAGAAGGCTGCGGGTCGCAAGACGCTGGTCTACTCGGTCTACACCGGAACGCGCGACACCACGTCGCGTTTGAAGGTGCTGCTGGAGCAGGAGGGCTTCAAGGTGGCGGTGTTGCGCGCGAGCGTAGACGCCAGCCGTCGCGAAGACTGGATCGCCGAGCAGTTGGACCGTGGCATCGACGTGCTCGTCACGAACCCGGAGCTGGTCAAGACGGGTCTCGACCTGTTGGAGTTTCCGACGATCGTGTTCATGCAGTCGGGCTACAACGTCTACAGCCTGCAGCAGGCGGCCCGGCGCTCATGGCGCATCGGCCAGAAGCTGCCGGTTCGCGTGATCTACCTCGGCTATGCGGCTTCCTCGCAGATGACCTGCCTGGGGCTGATGGCGCGAAAGATCATGGTCTCGCAGAGCACGTCGGGAGACGTGCCCGAGTCGGGACTGGATGTGCTGAACCAGGACGGTGATTCCGTCGAGGTGGCACTGGCCCGGCAACTCGTCGCGGCCTGATCCCACCCACCCACGCCGGCTGCCCTTCGGGGCGCCGGCTTCTTTTTTGTTCTGCGCATCGACGGCAGGCCATGAAGTCGGGCGCATGCCAGTTCCCTTTGTTTGCTGCCCCAACGCCCTGCGGCGGCGATGGTGAGGGCTCCGTGTTCCAGGGAACTGCCCCATGCAACCACTCACCTGCGTCGTTCATCGCCTGACTGCGCCTGCCTTGCTGGTTGGCTGCGTGCTCATCACCGGCTGCGCCGCCACGGGCACGGCGAGCACCCCGACTGCCCCTGACTCGATTCCCGAGCCTGCGGTGTTGGTCAGGACCATCGCCCCGGAGCCCGAGCCGAGCCTGATCCCGGTGGCCCGTTATGGGCGCTACACGCTGGTTGAGATGGTGCCGGAACCGGCGCAGCGCGACCTGCTGCGGCAGGTGATCGAGATTTCGATTCCGCCGACCTTGGACGCGAGCGTCGGCGATGCCCTGCGGCACGTGCTGCTGCGCACCGGCTACCGCCTTTGCGATGCGCCGGACGCCGCTTCGCTGTTCACGCTGCCGCTGCCGGCGGCGCACCTGCGGCTCGGGCCACTGCCGCTGCGCGATGCCTTGCTGGCGCTGGCCGGTCCGGCCTGGGATCTGTCAGTCGATGACGCGGCGCGCGCGGTGTGCTTCGCGCGCCTGACGACTGCGCGTGCGCCGAGCGCCAGCCCCATTCCTGCGGCTGCCGCATCGAGCGCGCCCGCCGCCGAACCCCACGTGCCCCAGGAGGCCCAGCCATGACCATCCCGCAGCTTCCCGACGAGAACGCCGGCCGCGCGCGCTGGTTGAACATCGCAGCGGCCGCGTGGCTGCTGCTCGTGAGCATCCTCGCGGTGGTCAACAGCGTGGGCCTGTCGCGCCTGAGCGAGCAGAGCCAGGCCAGCGCCCAGGATGCGCACGTGCAGGCGCTCAACACGCGCGTCGCCGAACTCGAACAGCAGGCGGCGGCCTCGAAGAACCAGCCCAAGCCTGTCACCCAGCCCGACTTCGAGGCCGCGCGCAAGGCGCTGGACGAGCGCCTGACGCAGGTCGAGCAGGCCCAGGCCGCAGACGCCCATACCGGCGACTTGCAGGCGCTGCAGGCGCGCATGGGCGACCTCGAAGCGCGCATGAAGCGAACCGCCGCGCCTGCCGCGGCACCCCGGCGCACCGCCGAGCCGGCCAATCCCAAGGTGCCCGAACCGCCGTTCAACGTCGTGGGCGTGGAACTGCGCGGCGGCGAGCGCTTCCTGTCGGTGGCGGCGCCCAAGGCCTCGTCGGTGCTGGACGTGTGGCTGCTGCGCGAAGGCGATGCCGTAGGCGCGTGGCATCTGCTGGCGATCGAGGCGCGCGCCGCCGTGTTCCGCGTGGACGGCCAGACCCAGCGCCTTGCGCTGCCATAGGAGCCGGCCATGAAGCACGCCGCGATCTGCTTCGCCGCCATCCTCGCCGCTGTCGCAGGCACGGCCTCGGCGCAGTCGGCGCCGGTCGCGTCCTCGCGCACCGTTCCCGCCCAGGTGCAGAACAGCAGCGACGCTGCGCTGGACGAGCGCCTGGCACGCGATTGGGGGCTGCGCCCCGAGGAGTGGGCGCGCTACCGCCAACTGATGCAGGGGCCGCTGGGCATCTATTCCCCGAACCTCGATCCGCTGACGGCGCTGGGCATCGAGGCGCGCAGCGACGAGGAACGCAACCGCTATGCAGAGCTGCAGGTGCAGGCGGAATCGAAGCGCGTGGGCAAGACGCTGGCGTACCAGCGGGCCTACGACGCGGCGTGGAAGCGGCTCTATCCGGGACAGCAGCGCGTGAACATGCCCGGTGCGAAGGTGCCGGGCGCCGGCAACCGGGGCTCGGGCCGGCTGGCGGTTTTCGTGAAGGCCGAGTGCCCGCCGTGCGAGCAGCGCGTGCGCCAGTTGCAGGCGGCCGGCACCGCCTTCGACCTCTACATGGTCGGCAGCCGCCAGGAGGACGCCCGCATCCGCCAGTGGGCGACGCAGGCCGGCATCGACGCCGGCCGCGTGCGCTCGCGCACCATCACGCTCAACCATGACGCCGGGCGCTGGCTGTCGCTCGGCCTGCCCGGCGATCTGCCCGCTGTGGTGCGCGAGGTCAACGGCCAATGGCAGCGGCAGTAACCCGCCGTGCAGGCTGCGCGGCCTTGGTCCTCGGCCTTTGCGCCCATGCCGCCATCGTCTTCGGCCAGGAGGTGCCGCCACCTGCCTACCAGCTCGCCGCTCAGCAGGCGGGCGTGCCGTCGCCGGTGCTGTATGCGGTGGCGCTGCAGGAGAGCGGCGCCCGGCTGCGCGGCCGGCTGATCCCGTGGCCGTGGACGCTCAACGTCGCCGGCCGCGCCGAACGCTACGCCACGCGGGCCGAGGCCTGCGCAGGCATCCGCCGGGCGCTCGCCAGCACGCCGGCCAACCGCATCGACGCCGGCCTCGGCCAGGTCAACCTCGGCTACCACGCGCACCGCTACGCGCATCCCTGCGAGCTGCTGGACCCGTACCGCAACCTCGCCATCGCCGCGGAAATCCTGCAGGAGCAGCACACGCCGGGCGAGGACTGGCTGGTCGCCATCGGCCGCTACCACCGCCCCGCGGGCGGCGAGCCGGCCGCCCGCTACCGCCGCAGCGTCCACCAGCACCTGACCCGCGTGCTCGGGCCAGGCGCCTCACTTCCCTCTGCCCGGAGTCCCATGCCATGAACCGCATCCTCGTTGCCGCGACTGCGGCGCTGCTGGCCACCACCGCCGACGCGCAGGACCGCAGCCCCTATACCAAGCCGGCGTCACCGCCGCTGATCGTGGTCGAGGACAAGGGCGGCACCTCGGCGCTGCCGTACTACCGCGCCTTGAACCCGCAAGATGCGCAGCCAGGCCAACCGGCCATGCCGCAACCAGTACCCCGCATCGGCAATCCTGCCGATGCCGAGGCGGCCATGCTGCCGGTGCGCTCGGCGCGGCTCACCCCGGGCGACGAGCCGCGTCGCGTGATCCGCGCGCCAGGCCTCACGCCATTGTTCCTGGTCGGCGACGATGACGCCTCGCGCGCATGGCTCAAACAGCGGGGCAAGGATTTGCAGGCGCTGCGCGCCGTGGGCCTGGTGGTCAACGTGGCGACGCCCGAAGCACTGGCCGCGCTGCGCCGCCTGGCACCTGGTTTGATGCTCTCGCCGGTCTCGGGAGACGAGCTGGCGCAGCGCTTGGGGCTCAAGCACTACCCGGTGCTGATCACCGCCACGGGCATCGAGCCCTGATGTGACGTGAAGCGCCCGCCATGGACCAGTCCCAAGCCGTCGAAGTCTTGCTGCGGCCAGCGGTGGAGCTATACACCGTCGCGGTCTGTGCGGGCGCCGCGTTTCTATGCCTGGTGGCCCCGTGGTCGCTCGCGCTGAGCCCTCTACTCGGCCTGGGCAGCGCGCTCGCCTTCATCGCCTTCGGCGCGCTGCGCTTTCACGACGCCTGGGCCATCCTGCGCTACCGGCGCAACATCCGGCGCCTGCCGCGCTACGTGATGACCAGCCGCGACGTGCCGGTCAGCCAGCAGCGGCTGTTCGTCGGCCGGGGCTTCCGCTGGGACCAGCGGCACACGCACCGGCTGATGCAGACCTACCGGCCGGAGTTCAGGCGCTACGTCGAACCGGCGGCGATCTACCGAATGGCGCGGCGCATGGAAGAGCGCCTGGAGTTCGCGCCGTATCCGCTGTCCAAGATGGCAAAGGCCCTGGCCTGGGACAGTCCGCTGAACCCGGCGCGGCCGCTGCCGCCGGTGGGGGGCCTGCCGCGGCTGCACGGCATTGAGCCGCACGAGGTCGACGTCACCCTGCCGTTGGCCGAGCGCGTCGGCCACAGCCTGGTGTTAGGCACCACGCGCGTCGGCAAGACCCGCCTGGCCGAGCTGTTCATCACGCAGGACATCCGGCGCAAGGTCAATGGGCAGCACGAGGTCGTGATCGTCTTCGACCCCAAGGGCGACGCGGACCTGTTGAAGCGCATGTACGTGGAGGCCAAGCGCGCCGGACGCGAAGGCGAGTTCTATGTCTTCCACCTAGGCTGGCCGGACATCTCCGCACGCTACAACGCGGTGGGACGCTTCGGCCGCATCAGCGAAGTCGCCACGCGCATCGCGGGCCAGCTCTCCGGTGAAGGCAACAGCGCGGCTTTCCGCGAGTTCGCCTGGCGCTTCGTCAACATCATCGCGCGGGCTTTGGTGGAGTTGGGACAGCGGCCCGACTACCTGCTGATCCAGCGCCACGTCATCAACATCGATGCGCTGTTCATCGAGTATGCCCAGCACTACTTCGCACGGGAAGAGCCGAAAGCCTGGGAGGTCATCGTCCAGCTCGAAGCCAAGCTGAACGACAAGAACATCCCGCGCAACATGATCGGCCGCGAGAAGCGCGTCGTCGCGCTGGAGCAGTACCTCTCGCAGGTACGCATCTACGACCCGGTGCTCGACGGCCTGCGCAGCGCTGTGCGCTACGACCGAACCTACTTCGACAAGATCGTCGCGTCGCTGCTGCCGCTGCTGGAAAAGCTCACCACCGGCAAGATCGCGCAGTTGCTCGCGCCGAACTATTCGGACCTCTCCGACCCGCGACCGATCTTCGACTGGATGCAGATCATCCGAAAGCGGGCCGTGGTCTACGTCGGGCTGGATGCGCTGTCGGACGCGGAAGTCGCGGCGGCGGTCGGCAACTCGATGTTCAGCGATCTCGTCTCGGTCGCCGGGCACATCTACAAGTTCGGCATCGACGACGGCCTGCCGGGCGCTGCGACCGGCGTGAAAGTGCCGATCAACGTGCACGCCGACGAGTTCAACGAACTCATGGGCGACGAGTTCATCCCGATGGTCAACAAGGGCGGCGGCGCAGGCGTGCAGGTCACGGCATACACGCAGACCCTCTCGGACATCGAGGCGCGCATCGGCAACCGTGCGAAGGCGGGTCAGGTGGTGGGCAACTTCAACAACCTGTTCATGCTGCGCGTGCGCGAGACCGCCACGGCCGAGCTGCTGACGCGGCAACTGCCCAAGGTCGAGGTCTACACGACGACGGTGATGAGCGGTGCCACCGACAGCTCCGATCCGACCGGCAACACCGCTTTCACGTCCAACACGCAGGACCGCATCAGCAGCAACAGCGTGCCGCTGATCGAGCCCGCGCACGTCGTCAGCCTGCCCAAGGGCCAAGCCTTCGCGCTGATCGAAGGCGGTCACCTGTGGAAGGTGCGTATGCCTTTGCCGGCACCGGACCCCGACGAGGCCATGCCCAAGGATCTGCAGGAGCTGGCCGGCTACATGCGCCAGCACTACGTCGAGGCCGGCGACTGGTGGGACAACAAGGGGCTTCCCGGCCTGCAGGACCAGGCGCTGCCCGACGATCTGCTCGCCGACTTCAAGCAGATGGCGAGCGCGGATGAAGGGGCCACGGCATGAGCGACCCCGCCGTCGCCGTCCAGCGCCAGCAGGTTCGCCAGCAGGGCCTGATCGCGGGCCTCATCACGCTGCCGTTCCGGCTGTTCGGGGTGTTGGCCGGTTCGCTGGTGCTGTGCATCGCGATCGAGTGCATCGGCATGCACTTCTTCTGGCCCGAGCAGGGCTGGCGCCACGCGCAGGGCATGCTGGACTACGAGTTGTCGCAGGTCTCGGAGCATTTCACGCAAAGCGTGCTGGTGCAGGAACCGGGGCGCAGTGCACGCCAGCTCGTCGAGTGGGCCTACCAAGGGCTGTTCGTGAAGACGGGCCTGCTGGACTGGATACGCGACGCGGCGGCGCAATCACGCGCCGGTGCGCACAGCCAGGTACAGGACTTCCGCCACTACATCAGTCAGCTCTACGTGCACGTGGAGAGCTACCTGATCGCCTCGGCCTACACGGTGCTGGTGTTCCTCGTGCGGCTGCTGGTGCTGGTCCTGACCCTGCCGCTGTTCCTGATGGCGGCCTTCACCGGCCTGGTGGATGGCCTTGTGCGCCGCGACGTGCGCGGCTTCGGCGCCGGGCGCGAATCGGGCTTCGTCTACCACCGGGCGAGAGCCAGCCTGATGCCGCTGGCGGTGCTGCCCTGGGTCACTTACCTGGCGTTGCCGGTCAGCGTGCATCCGCTGCTGATTCTGCTGCCCAGCGCGGCGCTGCTGGGCGTAGCGGTGTGCATCGCGTCGGCGACGTTCAAGAAGTACCTGTAGCCGCATCGGCCGCCGCCGCGGAAAGCGGTGGCGGGCCGGTTCCGATTGATTGCGGCGCTGGAAGACCGGCCGTTTGAGCATCGAGCCATCCGCATCCCTCGGAGAACGGCTCGATGGAAACCACTCGCAATCCCGCGCAGGTTCGGCGTTTCGCCGTCGCGGCACCCTGGGCCGTGCGTCTTGCCGCGCTGCTGCTTGCCGCTGCCGGATTGCAGCCCGCCATCGCGGCCGATGCCTCCGACAACGCCGCGGAGCGCGAGATGCTCGCCGCGGTGACGCACCAGCTCGACCTGCTGGACCGTCTCGCCGAGCGTGCCGCAGCCACCGCGCCGCAGGAGCGCGCCCGCTACCACTTCGACTACGTGCGGCTGCGCGCCGACCTGGAGCGTGTGCGCACCGGCGTGCGCGACTACCTCGTTCCGCAACGCGCCCAGCCGCGTGATCCCGTGCCGCTGGCCGGCGGCTACACGCGCAGCAACGCGGCGCCTGCGACGCCGGCCAAGGAGGCGCCGTCGCCATGACGCCTTCCGCCGATCAGGTCGCCGCCTTCACGGCCAACAGCGGCTTCGCGCCCGGGGCCGTCTCCACCGTCGTGCTCGGTTTCGTCTTCGCCGTCCTGCTGCTGTGGGGCGTGTGGGCGATGCGCACCGCCTATGTCGGCTGGGCCGAGCACCACCTGACCCAACGCCAGTTCCTCGGCGTCATCGTGCGCTTCATCGCGATGTACCTGGTGCTGGGCTTTTTCCTCCTGTCCTGACCCCATGAAAGGTACTTCGCCATGAACGCTCCCGCTACTTCTCCCCGTCTCACTTCGCTGCCTTTGCGGCCTTCGCGCATCGCCGCGCTGCTGATTCCGCTGGGCATCGCCGCCACGCCGCTGCCGTCGTTCGCCGACCTTCCCACGCTGGAAGACCCGTCGCGCGGCACCGGCAGCGGCATCATGCAGACGCTGCAAAACTACGGCTACGACATCGTGCTGCTGATCGCGCTGCTCGTCGTCGCCTCGATGTTCGTCGGTGTCTGCTACCACGCCTACACCCGCTACGCCGAGATCCACACCGGCCGCGCGACCTGGGGCCAGTTCGGCCTGACGGTGGCGGTGGGCGCGATCCTGCTGGTCGTCGGCATCTGGCTGCTGACCAAGGCCACCGGCGTCCTGTAAGGCCCGGCAACGATGGCCGGCGCCCTGGAGAGTCCGTCACGCGACGGGCTCGTGACCTTCCTGCCGCACCGCCTCAACCGCCACCCGGTGGTCGTGCGCGGGCTCACGGCCGACGAGCTGTGGGTCTGCGCCGGCCTGTCCGGCGCGGCCGGTCTCGTGGCCGGCGTGCCGCTGGCCTGGCTGACGCGCAGCATCGCGATGGTGCCCACGCTGATCGTCGCCGGCATCGGCATCGGTGTCTTCGTGGGCGGCGGCCTGCTGCGGCGGTGGAAGCGTGGCCGGCCCGACACCTGGCTGTACCGCCAGCTCCAGTGGCGCCTCGCGCTGCGCTACCCCGCGCTGGCTGCGCATGCGGGTGGGGGCCAGCTCATCACCCGGTCGGGCTGGTGGTCCACGCGGCGCCTGCGGCCCGATCCGTCCCTGCGTCGAGGTAGACCATGAGCCGATTCAAGAACGAGGTCGCGCACCTGCAGGCGCACGTGAAGACCTTGCGCCTGGCCGGCGCCGCGCTGTTCATCGTGGCGCTGCTGCTTGGCTTCGGCTGGTGGAGCGCGCCCAAGAGCCTGACCATCCACGTGCCGCCCGACCTGCGCTCGGGCAGCACGCGCAAGTGGTGGGACGTTCCGCCCGAGAGCGTCTACGCCTTCACCTTCTACATTTGGCAGCAAGCCCAGCGCTGGCCGACCAACGGCGAGCAGGACTATCCGCGCAACCTGCATGCGCTGTCTGCGTACTTCACGCCGAGCTGCCGCGCCTTTCTGCAACAGGACTTCGAGTTTCGGCGCAGCAACGGCGAGCTGCGGCAGCGCGTGCGCGGCATCTACGAGATTCCCGGCCGCGGCTACGGCGACGACCCGGCCGCGCGCGTGCGCACCGTGTCGGCCAACAACTGGATCGTCACGCTGGACGTGAGCGCCGACGAGTACCTGGGCGCCGAGCAGGTCAAGCGCGCGCTCGTGCGCTACGCGCTCAAGGTCGTGCGTATGGACGTGGACCCCGAGCGCAACCCCTTCGGCCTGGCGCTGGACTGCCATGCACGCGCGCCGGAGCGCATCGAAACCCCTCCGCCTGCGGCGCCACCCGGCCGGGCCACGAGCGCCGGCTCCAACCTGCAGGGAGACACCCCATGAAGTCCCTCGTGAAGCGTTCATCTGCGGCGGCCCTGGCCGGCCTGCTGCTGTGCCTGGCTTTCGTGCCTGCGGTCCATGCCGTCGAAATCCTACGCTGGGAGCGCCTGCCGCTGGCGGTGCCGCTGGTGGTCGGCCAGGAGCGTGTGGTGTTCATCGAACGCAACGTGCGCATCGGTGTGCCGCCCACGGTCGGCGAGCAGTTGCGCGTGCAGAGCGCCGGAGGCGCGATCTACCTGCGCGCCAATGCGCCAATCCTGCCCACGCGGCTGCAATTGCAGGACGTGGAATCGGGCGCGCTGATCCTGCTCGACATTGCGGCCGAGCCGGCCAAGGCAGGTCAGCCGGCGCTCGAACCCGTGCGCATCGTGGAAGGTGACGTGCCGGCGACCCGCTACGGCGAGCCCGCAAAACCTGCAGCGACTGCGGACGACGATGCGGAACGCACGGCACCTGCTGCAAAGCAGGCCACGCCGGTGGCGGTCGTGCTCACGCGCTATGCAGCGCAGAACCTCTACGCGCCGCTGCGCACCGTAGAGCCCGTTCCCGGCATCGGCCGCGTCAACCTGCGGCGCGGCCTGGAGCTTTCCACCTTGCTGCCGACGCTGCCGGTGCATGCGCAGGCACTGGCCGCGTGGCGGCTCGAAGACCAGTGGGTGACGGCGGTGAAGCTCACCAACATCTCCGCCCGCGGGCTCGACCTGGACCCGCGCGCGTTGCAGGGCGACTTCCTCGCCGCGACCTTCCAGCACCCGAACCTAGCGCCGGCCGGCCGCGCCGCCGACACCACGGTCGTCTACCTCGTTACCCGTGGCCACGGCCTGGCCGAGTCGCTGCTGCCCAAGCTCTCACCGATCGACGCGACGGTGAACCTGCCGCCGGCCGCGGCGGCCGGCCAGGCCGAAGGAGGTGCCCGCCATGAAAAGTAACCCCCTCCTGAAGTGGCTGCTGATCCCGATGGCGCTGGTGCTGCTGTTCGTCGGCATCAAGATGCTCTCCGGGGATCGCGGCGCCAGGCCGGCGCCGGCCGGCAGCGCCAACCCGCTCACGCCCGAGGAGATGAAGGCGTTAGGCATCGAGGGCGACACGCCGCGCGATACCGTCGCGACGCTGGTGGCCCAGGTCAAGCAGTTGCGCAACGAGCTGCAGACGGCGCTCAACGACAACAAGAACCAGAAGAGCGAGAACGAACGCATGCGCGCGCGGGAAAGCGCGATCGACCAACGCATCCAGTCTGCGCTCGACGGCGAGCGCGGCCGCCTGCAGCAGGACCGCGAGCAACTCTCCAGCGACCGCCAGCAGACCCAGGGCCTGCTGCAAGACCTGCAGCGGCGCCTGGACGGTCTCTCCGGCAAGGGCGGCCAGGCCGACCTGCCGGTGGGCCTCGGCCTGGAGGAAGGCGATGGCAAGGGTTTCGGCGGCACCCAGGGCGGCGCCGCGCGCAGCACCAGCGGCACGCGCTGGGTTGAGCCTGACGATGCGAAGCCTTCGGCGAAGAGCGGCAGCGGCGGCGGGCTGAACTTCCCGACCAGCTTCGGGCCGGCGCAGAAGACGCTTTCCGACACGGCCGACAACGTGGCCAGCACGGTGGCGGATGCGGGCAGCCGCGCGGTGGGCGCGTCGGCCAAGCCGGTCTACACGGTGCCGTCGAACTCGACGCTGATGGGCTCCATCGCGATGACCGCGTTGATCGGGCGCGTGCCCATCGACGGCACGGTCAACGACCCGTACCCCTTCAAGGTGCTGATCGGCCCGGACAACCTGACCGCCAACGGCATCGACATTCCCGACGTGGCCGGCGCGGTGGTCAGCGGCACGGCCTCGGGCGACTGGACGCTCTCCTGCGTGCGCGGCCAGATTCGCTCGGTGACGTTCGTTTTTAACGACGGCACGGTGCGCACGATGCCGGAGGACGGCAACCGCAACCAGAACGGCGGCGGGGGCTCGGGCGGCAACGCAAACAGCACCACGCACGGCGGCCTGGGCTGGATCAGCGATCCCTATGGCATCCCCTGCGTCAGCGGCGAGCGGCGCAGCAACGCGCAGCAGTACCTGGGCTCGCAGGCCCTCATCACCGCGGCGGGCGCCGGCGCGGCGTCCCTGATCAAGTCGGACAACGGCAGCGTGGCCGTCGTCGCCAACAGCAACGGCTCGCTCGGCACGGTGGGCATCAGCGGCAACGAGGCCATGGGCCGCATCCTCGCCGGCGGCGTGCGCGACATGGCCGATTGGGTCAACAAGCTCTACGGGCAGGCCTTCGCCGCGGTGTACGTGCGCCCCGGCGCCAAAGTCGCCGTGCACCTGGAGCAGCCGCTCAACATCGACTACGACGCCAAGGGGCGCCGGGTCAATCACCGCATCGGAGGCAAGCATGCGTCGGATTTGGATTGAATCGGCCGCGATCCTGTGCGCGGTCGTGTTGCTGGGCGGCTGCGCCACCAGCAAAGACAAGCTGCTGCCGCACGGCGATCACACCATGCTCGATGTGTGGAACCAGGAGACGGGCGGCAGCGCCGGTGGCGGGCAAGCGGCGCGGCAACTGCTCGATGCGCGTCAGGGCCTGCGCCGGCCGCTGACCGAGGCCGACGTGCAGGCGGCGCCTGCCACCGCTGCTGCCTACACGCGCACCGCGGCCAACGAGATCTACCGCCAGTTCCACCGGCTCCCCAACCCCGATCTGGTCATGTACGTGTTCCCACACCTGGCCGGCACCGATCCGGTGCCGGTGCCCGGCTACACCACCGTCTTTCCCCTGTATCAGAGGGTGCAGTACGCCATGCCCGGCGAACGCCTGGAGGACTACTGATGGCCTGGACCTTGCCTTGGCCGCGCGAGGGCCTCGCATCGGTTGGCCCTGAGCCGCATGGCGAGGACGCCTGGTCGCAGCATCTGACGTCGCTGGCGACGCACGGCATTCCCGAGCCGGGAACCGCAACCGATGACCGGCCGCGCCGTCCGGCCGCCGAGGCGGACCTGCAGGCCCTCTACGGCGTGTCGCCGTCCTTCGCCGATCTGCTCCCCTGGGTGGAGTACCTGCCCG
Source organism: uncultured Comamonadaceae bacterium (assembly GCA_963992225.1). GTDB lineage: Bacteria > Pseudomonadota > Gammaproteobacteria > Burkholderiales > Burkholderiaceae_C > Pelomonas. The sequence continues at coordinate 79,092 of CAXDTK010000001.1, forward strand.
GCTCCAAGAGCATGCTTCTGGAAGACAGTCAGTCGGTCGCGGGCTTCTTCGAGCTGGCGCCGGTGGGCACCGAAGGCCGCGAGATGGCCTGGCTGTGGCAGGCGCGCGATGCATTGGAAAACGCGCTGCAGGACTCCTTCGATGAACTCGACGAGAACCCCTGGGTCGTGCAGCTCTACGCCCAGGATGAATCGACCTGGGACAACTACCTGCGCGGCCTGTCCGACTACGTGCGGCCGCGAGCGCAGGGCAGCACCTTCACAGAGTTTTACGTGAGGTTCTTCGCGCACCACCTTCGCGCCATCGCCAAGCCCGGGGGCCTGTTCGAGGACACGACCGTGACGCGCCTGCCGTGGCGCGGCCAGGTCCGGCGCGTGCGCATGGTGGTCTACCGGCGCGCGAATGCGGTGACAGCATCGCGGCGCGGCCAGTCCCCCGAGCAGGCGTTGACGACGATCTGCGATCGGCTCGTGGGCGGCCTCGCCAACGCTGGCGTGAAATCCCGCCGCATGGAGGCGGCCGACATCCACGACTGGCTGCTGCGCTGGTTCAACCCACACCCGACGCTGCTCGGCCCCAGCGCCGACGACCGCGAGCGCTTCTATGCGCTCACGCGCTACCCCGAGGCAGCCGAAGACGGCGAGATCGAGCTGGCCAGCGGAGACTTCGCTCAACGCCTGTTCTTCGGCCAGCCCCGCTCGGATGTGGCGAACGGCACCTGGGTGTTCGACGGCATGCCGCACCGGGTCATCGTGATGGATCGCCTGCGCATGCCACCCGCCACAGGCCACGTCACTGGCGAGACGCGCAAGGGCGGCGATGCGGTCAATGCGCTGTTCGACCAGATGCCCGAGGACACGGTGATGTGCCTGACGATCGTGGCAACGCCGCAGGACGTGCTCGAAGCGCACCTGAACCACCTGAGCAAGAAGTCGGTCGGCGAGACATTGGCCTCGGAGCAGACTCGCCGCGACGTGCAGGAAGCGCGTGGGCTGATCGGCAGTGCGCACAAGCTCTACCGCGGTGCGCTGGCCTTCTACCTGCGCGGGCACGACCTGGCGCAGCTCGACAGCCGCGGCCTGCAACTGGTGAACGTCATGCTCAACGCCGGCCTACAGCCGGTGCGCGAGGAAGACGAAGTGGCGCCGCTGAACAGCTACCTGCGCTGGCTCCCGTGCGTGTTCGATCCGGCGCTGGACAAGCGCCAGTGGTATACGCAACTGATGTTCGCGCAGCATGCCGCAAACCTCGCGCCGGTATGGGGCCGCAGTCAGGGCACGGGACATCCGGGCATTACGTTCTTCAACCGCGGCGGCGGGCCGATCACCTTCGACCCGCTGAACCGGCTCGACCGGCAGATGAACGCCCACCTGTTTCTGTTCGGCCCCACTGGCTCGGGCAAGAGCGCCACGCTCAACAACATCCTGAACCAGGTGACTGCCATCTACCGGCCGCGCCTGTTCATCGTGGAGGCCGGCAACAGCTTCGGCCTGTTCGGCGACTTCGCCATGCGGTTGGGCCTCAAGGTGCATCGCGTGAAGCTCGCGCCCGGCGCCGGGGTCAGCCTCGCGCCGTTCGCGGATGCGCACCGGCTGGTCGATACGCCCAGCCAGGTGCAGACGCTGGACGCCGATGCGCTGGACGAGGACGAGGAGCCCGCGGCGCAGGCAGCGAATCGCAGCGAGGAAGCGGAAGAGCAGCGCGACGTGCTCGGCGAGCTGGAGATCACCGCGCGGTTGATGATCACCGGCGGCGAAGACAAGGAAGAAGCGCGCATGACGCGCGCCGATCGCAGCCTGATCCGGCAGTGCATCCTCGATGCGGCCCAGCGCTGCGTGACCGAGCTGCGCACCGTACTCACGCGCGACGTGCGCGACGCGCTGCGCGAGCGCGCCCGGGACTCATCGCTGCCCGAGATGCGCCGCGCGCGCCTGCTGGAGATGGCGGACGCGATGGATATGTTTTGCCAGGGCGTCGACGGCGAGATGTTCGATCGGCCCGGCACGCCCTGGCCCGAGGCCGACATCACCATCGTGGACCTCGCCACGTTCGCGCGCGAGGGCTACAACGCGCAGCTCTCGATCGCGTACATCAGTCTCATCAACACGGTGAACAACATCGCCGAGCGCGACCAGTTCCTGGGTCGGCCGATCATCAACGTGACGGACGAAGGCCACATCATCACCAAGAACCCGCTGCTCGCGCCCTACGTCGTGAAGATCACGAAGATGTGGCGCAAGCTCGGCGCTTGGTACTGGCTGGCAACGCAGAACATCGACGACCTGCCCAAAGCGGCCGAGCCCATGCTCAACATGATCGAGTGGTGGATCTGCCTCTCGATGCCACCGGACGAGGTGGAGAAGATCGCGCGCTTCCGCGAGCTGAACCCGGCGCAGAAGGCCCTGATGCTGTCGGCCCGCAAGGAGGCGGGCAAGTTCACCGAGGGCGTCATCCTCTCCAAGAGCATGGAAGTGCTGTTCCGTGCGGTTCCGCCCAGCCTGTACCTGGCGCTGGCTCAGACCGAGCCGGAAGAGAAGGCGGAACGCTTTCAGTTGATGCAGCAGTACGGCATCGGCGAGCTGGATGCGGCCTTCAAGATCGCCGAGAAGATCGACCGCGCTCGCGGCATCGAATCGCTGGCGCTTGATGCGCTGGCGTAAGGAAAACACCATGCAGGTCGCTCGCTTCATTCCATCCCGCTCAGTCGCATTGGTCTCTGTGCTGCTCATCGTTGCGCTGATCGCGGCGGCCTGGCTGGGCTTACAGCCACAAACGCCGATCGCCGAAGACGCTTCAGCGTCGGCCGAGTTCAGCCAGGCGCCCAAGCTGGCACTCGCCGCCGCGAGCGGCCCGCCTTGGCGCTATGGTCGCGACGATGCGCGCTTCACGGTAGTGGAGTACGCCGACCTCGAATGTCCGTTCTGCCGCGCGTACTTCCCGGCGCTGAAGCAGTGGATCGACGCGCACCCCGAGGTGAACTGGCAGTGGCACCACCTGCCGCTGGCGCCGCACGAGCCTGCGGCGACTGCCAATGCGCGCCTGGTCGAGTGCGTTGGTGAGGCCGGCGGCTCGGCCGCGTTCTGGCGGGCGGTCGAATGGGTCTATGCGCACACCCGCGGCGACGGCCAGGGCCTGCCCGAGGGCCTGGGCTATCCAGGCATCACGCCGGCCGCCCAGCAGTGCCTCGACAGTGATCGCCCTGACACGCTGATCCGCGCGCAGTCGGCGAGCGCCGCGCAGGAGGGCGTCAAGGTCACGCCCACGCTGCGGTTGCAGGATCGCCAGTCCGGCAAGACGCTGCTGCTGCATGGCCCGGTGGAAGGCGATGCGCTGCTGTCGGCCATCGACCTGCTGGCGGCCGGCGGCACCACCGACACTGCATCGAAGGAAATGCCTGCCGAGTCCCTCGGCGACATGCCCAGGTAGCCCCCGATCTTCAAGGCTACGCCGCGGCCTTGGCCGCGCTGATCGACCCCGTTCGCCTCGCATCCTTCGACGCGAACAGCCGCCGCGCTGCGGTGGCGGATGCCCGCTCTTCCATCGCTTGTTGTTCATCCCACGCGGGTCGCCCACGCCCGCAGGGGCGGCATGGCGTTCCGCACCTTCTATGGAGACTGCCATGCAACCCAAGACTCATGTTGTTGATGGTGTGACCTTCGTGGCCACGCCTTACCGCGCCGGAACCTTCGTCCGCGAGGATGTGTTCTGGCGCCAGTTCACGATCACCTGCCAAGGCTATATCGAGTACCCCGAGGACGATCGCGTTTTCGGGACCTGGTGGACACCTCACATCCTTGAGCTGGGCCAACACGGCCTGATCGAGGATGCCCTGGCCCTCGCAGCGGACGAGCTGTCAAAAGACGAGTTCGATCTGAGGTCGGAGATCGAGGCGCTGGACTTTCGGCCGGAACTGGTCCTGATCCGCGATTCGCTCGATCGGCTGGTTGTCACTGGCGAGGTGCAGTGCGGCGGCCGCATCCGCTGGTGCGAACCCACCGCCTCAGATGCGGAAGCCGCCGACGTCGCGAAGCAGGTCGATGACCTGCGCGGCGAGGCGTCCTACGAAGCTGGCTGGGACAACCACAGCACGGCCGAGCGCCTGCGCCTGCGCGCCCGCGTACTGGCCGGCCGGTTGGTCGATCCGTTCTGGCAAGTCCATGCCCGCCGCGCCATTCAGGCCTCGGCTGCGGGCGCCTGATTCCCACGGGAGCTTCGGCTCCCGTTTTTCCTCCTTGTGCCGCTTGCGAAAGCGGGGTGTGCGCGGTGCGCATTCCTTGTCGCAGCAGACATGCCTTCGGCGTTCGACTAGGGGCCTTGCTCTCATTTCCAGGACACCCGCCATGACGGCTCCCTTGTTCTATTCCATTCCGCGGCTGGGGGTCACGCGCATCGCGTGCGCGGGAGGACTTCTGCTGTGCCTGCTCTGCCAGACCGCATCGGCCGCCGACGTGCTCGTCGTGACCGACAGCCACCATCCCGTGCAGCCCGCTGCCGGCGCCCGCGTGGTCGAGCTGGACCTGCCCGAGCGCATCGAGGCCGAGCTGGCGGCCAGTCTGCCCAACGACCCCAACCGCGCAACCGCAATCGTGCAGCAGCGACTGCGTGATGGCGGCCAGGCTTTGCAACGACGCATCGGCAGCGCCTACCAGGGTGTGGCCGATGCCTGGGGGCTGGGCATCGCCAAGGTGCCCGCCGTAGTGGTCGATCGCCGCTACGTGGTCTACGGCGAGCCCGACGTGGCGCGTGCCGTGGCCCGCGTCGAAGCCCATCGGAGGACACAGCCATGAAGCGCCTGCTGTCGGCATCGTCGCGCCGCGCTCGCCTCGCCATCGCCTCGGTGCTGCTGGGCGGTGCGGCATCGAGCTTCGCGCTGAACACGGCCACCATCGTGTCGTCGGCCCTGTCGCCGGACTGCATCGAGTACCGCGTCGTCGGCATCTGCTACTGGCTGTTCTGCACCTGGACGGGCTGCACCGTGCGCACGTCGGTGAAGGTGCGGCACTACGTGCCGGACGCGGTGGTATCGAGCTACAGCAACACCGGCGAGAACCCCTGGGTCGAGGTGCGCGCGATGAGCACGCCGAACCCGACTGCGCAGGCTGGCGACGACGGCACGACGAACCACGACAACGAGAACAACCTCGCCAAGTTCAAGAACGCCGACGTCATCGGCCACCCCGGCGGCTACGTGTTCAGCCAATTCGCGAGTTCGTTCGGCTACTCGTGCGAGGGCGCAGGCACGGCCTTCATGCCGTACCTACTCAGCACGCTGGACACCATCGCCTGGCGCTACAACATCCCCGAAGCCTTCTACCCTGAAGCGCTCATTCCCGGCCGGCGCGAGATCGGCACGCGCACCGGCCTGAATCTGTGGGGCAATGTGTATGCGCGCGGGGGTTTCCTGCACCAGACCGATGACCACAAGAGCGGAGCCGTCGTCGCGCAACGCGCCGGCGACGTCGTAACGCGCCGCAACCAGATCCACGTGTATCAGCCGCTGCTCGCCAGCGCCCGCGACGGCTACTGGCCGGCCGGCGCGCTGATGGAGACCGATGCCTCGACGGGCAAGTGGCAACCGCTGACGCCCACGCTCTCGAACAGTTGCGTCGTCTTCCCGCACAGCGGAAGCCTCACGCAGGCGCAACAGGGCGATTACGCCTGGGCGCTGTGGCGGCCCTATGCCTGCTGCCAGCGCCGCGGCCAGGTCTTCCTCGGCAGCGTCGATTTCAACTGAGGTGTGCCCATGAAAACGTCTCTCTCCCGTCTCGTACAACGTGCCAAGCCCTACACGCTCAGCATCGCGCTCGCCTGCGCCGTCACCGCCGCGGCCGGCGTCGCGTGGGCGCAGACCCGCATCAACCCCACCGGCGTCGGCGTGAGCGGCAGCGTGATCGGCGACGACGTGCTCTACAGCATCGGCGGCGGCCGCGCCGTGTCCATGGGCGGCGCTGGGAACATGCAGAGCATCGGTGTGGGCATCGGCTGGAACAGCAACCTCATCTGCGGCGACATGAGCATCACGACGACGCTGCAGAACCAGTTGAACGGCATCACCAACGGCTTCCAGCAGATCATGAGCAACGTGATCCAGAGCGCGACCAGCGCCGTCGCCTCGTTGCCGGCGCTGATCATCCAGCGTGCCGATCCGGGCCTCTACAACCTGCTGACCAACGGCGTGCTGCAGGCCCGGCTCGACTTCGACCGCAGCAAGCTGACGTGCAAGGCGATGGCCAACCGGATGGCGGACATGGCGGGCGGCCAGGCGGGCTGGGACCAGCTCGCCGAAGGTTTCGCGCTGCGCGATGCGGTGAGCAGCACCGATGCGGTCTCCGCCGTGGAGCAAGCCGAATCCAACAAGGGCAACAACGGCGTGCCCTGGGTCGGCGGCAGCAACGCGGGCGGTTCGGGACAGGGCTCGATCAAGGTGGTTGGCGACGTGACCCGCGCGGGCTACAACCTGCTGAACAGCCGCGGCGTCACGGACACCTCGTCCATCCCGCGCGCATCCTGCGGCAACCGGCTGACGTGCCAAACCTGGTCCTCGCCGCAGGCCGCCGCGGACTTCGCAACCCGTGTGCTCGGCGAGCGCGAGCAACGCACTTGCGAGACCTGCACCAAGACGCAGACCACACCCGGCGTCGGCCTGACGCCGGTGATCCAGGAAGAGTACGAGACCAAGCTGCAGGCCCTGCAGGGCCTCGTGACGGGCTCGACGCCGATGACGGTGGCGAACCTCGAAGCCGCCGGCAGCAACTCGCTGCCGATCACCCGCGGCGTGATCGAGGCGCTGCGCGACGAGCCCGATCAAGACCTGCTCGGCAAGCGCCTGGCGTCCGAGGCCGCGCTGTCGAGCGTGCTGGAGAAGGCCTTGCTGTTGCAGCGCACGCTGCTGACCGGCAAGAAGGAGCCGAACGTCGCCGCCAACGAGCTGGCAGTGAAGGCGGTCGATCAGGAGAACAACGCGCTGGACCAGGAGATCAACAACCTCAAGACCGAGCTGGAGCTGCGGCGCACGCTGGCCGGCAATTCGGCGATGGCGATCGTGCAGCGGCACGGAACGCGCGCCGCCGGTTCACGCGGGATCTTCGAGGGCGATACCACGCGCGACCGGCTCAAGGAAGTGCAGAAGCCGAGGAACAACTGATGGTCACGCGCGCATGGACCTGGCTGCGGCCCGCCTGGTTGTTCAACCGGCGCGTGGCCGTCGCGCTGCTGTGGGTGCTGGCGGTTGCCGGCATTGCCGCGGGCGTGAACGTCGTCGGCCTGCGCGTCGTCGGCAGCATCGATGGCTGGGAGCGGTGGCTGCGCGAGCACTCGGCCCACTTCCTGATGTGGCGGCTGCTGGTCTACGCGGCCACGGCCTACGGCTGGTGGTGGATGCGTCGGCGCCTGCGCGAGCGCGAGCCTTCGCCCGAGGTGCACCAGCGCCTGCTGCGCGTCGAGATCGCGGCCGTCGTCACCCTCGTGCTGCTCGAAGGCAGCCAACTGCTGCGCAGCGGCTGAACCGCCGAAGGCGAGGAGCACGCCATGACCCTCTACACGACCGACTACCTGGAGTATTACCTGACGCTCGTCGGGTGGATCGTCAACAACGGCATCTGGAACATTCTCGTGGCCAGCGGCGTGTTTGCGCTGCCCTTCGTAGTGATCGTCGTGCAGGAGTGGCTGCGCGCACGCGCCGAAGGCGCCGACGAGGGCAACAAGGGCGTGCTGTCCTCGATGCGCATTGAGAACCGCGTGTGGGTGGCGATCGTCGTCATCCTGTTCGCCGGCATCCCCTTCATCCCGGTCGATCTCAGCACGATCAAGTTCGACACAACGCGCTCGGCGCAGTGCCAGGTCAGCGTCCCGCAGCCCAACGACACGGGCTGGTCGAACGCTTACACCACGCTGAACAACCAGAGCGCATTGGTGCCGGTGTGGTGGTTCTTTATGCACTCGATCTCGAAGGCGGTGACGGGCGGCGCGGTAGCGGCGATCCCCTGCGGCACGGACCTGCGGCAGATGCGCATGGACGTGGACGCCACGCGCATCGATGACCCGGTGCTGGCCCAGGAGGTCGGCGACTTCGTGCACGACTGCTACGGGCCGTCGCGGGCCAAGCTGTTCATGAGCCGGCCCACGCTTTCCGACGAGCAGATGAACGACGTCACCTGGATCGGGTCGAGCTACTTCTTGGGCAACACGGGCTTCTACGACACGTACCACTCCAACACGCCCCGCACGGCCTGGCCCTACGACGCGACACGCGATGCGGGGCTGGCCCAGGTGGACAGCGGCGGGGGCTACCCCACATGCCGGCAGTGGTGGTCAGACGGCAACAGCGGCCTGCGCGCGCGCCTGCTGGCCCAGGTCGATCCGGACCTGTTGACGCGCATCGGCCGCTGGGCGGGCTTCCTGTCACAGGCGGAGATGAACGACTCGGTGATCCGGGCCGTGGTGTCGCCGCGGCAGCAGAAGATGAACCAGGGTTCGGTCTACACCGACTACGGCGGGCAGATCGAGAAGACGCTGCCCAACATCGTGACGCGCGGCGCCGGCGACCTCGGGATGACGATGGGCTCGCTCGGCTTCTTCCCGGCGATGGACGTAGTGCGCCAGGCGCTGCCGATGGTGCTGTCACTGCTCAAGATGGCGCTGGTCGTCTGCATCCCGCTGGTGCTGGTCTTCGGCACCTACGAGCTGAAGGCGCTGGTCGCGGTGAGCTGTGTGCAATTCGCGCTGTTCTTCGTGGACTTCTGGTTCCAGCTCGCGCGCTGGCTCGACTCCACCATCCTCGATGCGCTCTACGGCTGGGGGTTCGGCGCAAACCGGCCACACAGCAACTTCGATCCGCTGATCGGGCTGAACAACGCCTTCGGAGACATGCTGCTGAACTTCGTGATGGCGACGATGTTTCTTGTGCTTCCCAGCTTGTGGGTCACTGCACTCGGTTGGGTGGGCGTTCGCGTGGGCGGCGCGCTTCAGGGCTTGGCCAACGGGACCAGGGAAGCCGGTCAAGCAGGCAGCAGGGGTTCAAACATGCTGATCAGCGCCGCCAAGAAGTAGCTCGGGCCACGGATCTGCATCAGTCGTCTTTGAATCGAGGGTCTGGATCATCGTCGTAAGACGCCGGGTGATAGAACAGGCCCTGACGGTGATCGACTTCCTCCGCTTTACGACCGAGAAAGTCAGAATCATCTTCGTCGTGGTCTGGTCGCGCCATCCACGCTACGGCCGCCAGACCAAGGATTAGCAGGGCCAGCCAGAACGCGCTGTAGAGCAACACAGCAAGGACAGCGAGCTTGACGACCAGCAACACGGTCTTGGCAGCGCCAGGCGCCCATCCGCGAGAGAGCAGCCAACCATTGGCCCGCCGATCTAGACGCGCACAGCCTCGCCAGGCCCGACCCAGCGTGTGGCCGAGGCGTTCTGCGAAGGTGGTCTGTGCGGCGGTCTTCACGGTGGCTACCTCATGGTCGTCCTGTGCGCTGCTCGTTTGATTGAATCCTGCATGGGTTTTCAAATCATGGTGGAAATTATGTGCAATATCTAATCATGCCAAACGCCAACCTGAATCCGTGGCCCCACCTCGTAGAACAGCACACCCTGCGGGTGAGCTGCGCAGGAGTTGAGTCCGGGATTGAGGTTGGGATTGCCGGGGTCGCCCGACAATTGGGCGATGCGCCGAATCGAAGTCAAGCAACTGGATTACGACCTGACGCCCGTTGGCGGGCTGGCCTTGGTGGGCCACTACCTGAAGGCGCTGGGGCCGCAGTGGACGGCGCTGGAGCGGGCGCTGCCGGTGCGCGCCGGCGTGAGCAACAGCGACGTGTTGCGCAGCTACCTGGGGCTGCTGGCGCAGGGCAAGAGCGACTTCGACGCGGTGGAGAACTACCGGGGTGACAAGTTTTTCAAGGAATCGCTGGGCATAGGGCTGCTGCCGTCGAGCCCAACGCTGCGCCAGCGCCTGGACGGGCAAGCCCAGGCCTTGTTCGAGCATGTGCCCGGGATGATTGAGCGGCTGCTGGGCAGCCAGCGGCCCGACTACGGCGTGCTGCCCTGCGGCTGGTTGCCGCTGGACGTGGACACCTTCGCGATGGACAACGGCGGCACGCGCAAGGAAGGCGTGGGGCGCACCTACGCCGGGGTGGACGGCTACTGCCCGCTGGCGGCCTATCTGGGCGCACACGGCTTCTGCCTGGAATTGGCGCTGCGCCCTGGCGTGCAGCACTCGGCGCGTGAGACCGACTTCAACCTCGAACGAGTGATCCCGATGGCCCAGCGCCTGAGCGCGGGCGGACCGAAGGCGCCGATCCTGGCGCGGCTGGACGCCGGCTTCGACTCGGTCGCGCTGATGCGCAGCATCGAGGCCTGCAACCAGGCCGGGCAGCCGCAGGTGGACTGGCTGATCAAGTGGAACCCACGCAGCGTGGACCGCGCCGCGCTGCTGGCGCGGCTGGACGTCGACGCCAACACCCAGTGGCACCAGCCGCGCGAAGGCAAGCGCGTGACGGTGTGGGAAGAGGCCCTGCAGATCGAAGACATCAGCCGACCACTGCGTCGCGTGCTCAGGCTGGTCGAGCGCACCATTGACCGACACGGCCAACAGTTGATCGTTCCCGAGATCGACCTCGAAGGCTGGAGCACCAGCCTGAGTGCAGAGCCGTTCAACGCCGAGAAGATCATCGCGCTGTACGCCGACCACGGCACACACGAGCAGTTCCACGCCGAGTTCAAGACCGACCTGGACCTGGAGCGGCTGCCTTCGGGCAAGTTCGACACCAACTACCTTGTGTGCCAGCTCGCGGCGCTGGCGATGGACATCCTGCGCCTGATGGGCCAGCGCGGCCTGCTGGGGCCGGATGCACCGGTGCGCCACGCGGCCAAACGCAGGCGCATCAAGACGGTGATACAGGAGTTGATCTACCGCGCAGGCCGGATCATCGAGAGCGGGCGCAGACTGATCCTGGGACTGGGCGCCAACGACCGGGCGGCCCAGGCATTCGAGCGGCTCAACGGCGAGCTGTTTGCTGCAGCCTGCGGCTGAAGCGAAGAGGCCTGGTGCCAGGCGAGCCCACTCACGGATCCCGAAATACGCGCACCGCGCACGTTGCGGCGTGGTCGATGCAGCGGGAACAGCGGCCAGACCCGCATCCGACGCGCCGCGCACGCAACTAAACGCCACGAGGCGACCGAATTGAGCACCGTCGGCGTGGAAAACAACGCTGTTCATGGCCGGCGTACGACGAACTCGCTCAGGCGGGTATCGGGGTCACGGATTCAGGGCCAAGGCAAGCGGCGTGTCAGCCTTTGTGCTGGCCCAGCCAATCGGCTTTGCTCGCTGCCACCAGCGCCGCCCAATCGTCCGGCGGGTTGCCGCGTCCCAGCATCTTCTCGAACACGGCGTAGGGGTCGGACTTGCTGCCCGCCGACCGCAAGGTCTGCTCGTCGTTGACCCAGGCGTACACGATGACCTTCGCCTTCGAGTCGTAGCGGAAGAACAGCCGATACCGTCGTCCGAGCTTGGCTCGCCGCCAGTGGCGATAGTCCGGTCCCATGGTGTTGCCCTGACGATACTCGTCGCGTGCCGGATCGCTCGGCACCACGTCTTGCATCAATTGCACCAAGGCCCGGAAGAACTTGACGTTGGCGTTGGACGCAAAGCCTTCCGAGTCGTTCTCTTGCGCACGCAGCACGGCTGCGCGCAGCTTCATCAACTGCTCGATCAGGTTATCGTGAAACAGCAGCGTCCAGCCATGCTGCTGCATCAGATTTCCACGTCCTCATCGAAGTCATCGCCCAAGACAACCTTGTGGCCTGCATGCTCCAGCATCGTGCGAGCCAAATCCTCGGGCAGGCCGCGGATGTTCCGGCCAGCCTCGATGTCGTGAGCCAGCAGGGTCAGGAACGCGGCGATGGCAGGGTCTTCATGCTCGGCATCGGCACGGGTCACGACCACTTCGCCGCCGCGAAGGTCGAACGCCACCTTGCCGCCGGTGTCCACGCCCAGCACCTGCCGGATGGACTTGGGCAGCGTGATCTGACCCTTGGAGGTCAGCGTCGCGACTTCGTGGATTTCGGGCATGGCGGCACTCCTGATGGCAATGCCTGGATGGTAAGGAAGTTTCCTTACGCTGTCAATGTGAGGGCGCATAGTGCTGTTTCCGGGTGTATGAATCCAGCTCCATCGTAGGGACGGCACAGCCAGCCTTCCCGCATCAATCCGCCTTGGGCCAGGCCCGCATTGGTTGTGGCTGGCTCGCCTCGGTTGCCCTATATCCAAAGGCTTCCAAAAGGCCAAAGGGCTGGGGAAGGGGCAAGGGAATGGGGCCAAGGGGAATGGCCCTACCCGAAAAGGCCAAAAGGCTCTCCCGACCCGCCCGCCGTCCGGGGTTCGCCATGCTCTCGCTGTTCCAACGCAAACGGCCGCCGTCTACCTCTGGCGCCGCGCCGACACCCACACCTCCCGCCAATCCCGGCAAAGGGCTGATGCGGCCGGAGCCGGCCGCATCGCTGCTGGCGACACCACGCCGGCAGCGGCTGCTGGAACACATCTGGCAGCGCACCTCGCTATCGCGCCGCCAGTTCGCCACGCTGTATCTCGGCCCGCTGGAGCGCTACGCCGAACTGGTCCAGCAGTTCCCGGCGTCCGAATCGCATCACCATGCCTATCCGGGTGGCATGCTGGACCATGGCCTAGAGATCGTCGCCTACGCCCTGAAGCTGCGGCAGTCGCACCTGCTGCCCGCCGGCACCACGCCGGAGGCACAAGCGGCCCAGGCCGAAGCCTGGACGGCCGGCACCGCCTATGCGGCGCTGTTGCACGACGTTGGCAAGGTCGCCGTCGATCTGCACGTGGAGTATGCGGACGGCACGGTCTGGCATCCCTGGCACGGCCCGCTGCGGCGGCCGTACCGCTTCCGCTATCGCAAGGAGCGCGAGTACCGGCTGCACAGCGCCGCCACCGGACTGCTCTACGCCCGGCTGCTCGATCCAGGCATCTTCGACTGGCTCGCCGACTACCCCGACCTGTGGGCCGCGCTCCTGTACGTGCTGGCCGGCCAGTACGAGCACGCTGGCACGCTCGGCGAGTTGGTCGTGCAGGCCGACCAGGCCTCGGTAGCCCAGGAACTCGGCGGCGATCCCAGCAAGGCACTGGCGGCACCCAAGCACGCCCTGCAGCGCAAGCTGCTCGATGGCCTGCGCTTCCTGCTGCGCGAGGAATTCAAGCTGAACCAGCCCCAGGCTTCGGACGGCTGGCTGACCCAGGATGCATTGTGGCTGGTGAGCAAGACCGTCTCGGACAAGCTGCGCGCTCATCTGCTGCAGCAAGGCATCGACGGCATCCCGGTCAGCAACACGGCGGTGTTCAACGTGTTGCAGGACCACGGCATCGCTTTGCCCACGCCGGACGGCAAGGCGATCTGGAAGGCCACGGTCGCGAGTGATGCCGGCTGGTCGCACAGCTTCACGTTCCTGAAGCTCTCGCCCGCGCTGATTTGGGAGGCGACCGAGCGTCCCGAGCCCTTCGCAGGACAGGTGCGGGTCGAACAAGAACAGGGCGAACCGGCGCAGCAGAGTCCCGCGCCCGGTACGCCCTACGTTGCGCAAGGACCGGCGCTGGCAAGCACGGCGCCGCTTGCGCCCGCGGACAACGGCGTCGGTGCGCTGCTCGATCTGCTGGACGCGATACCCGCCGCCTCGGTGCTACCGAGCGTGCCCGAGTTGGCGGCCGACACCGAGGACGAAGCTGTCGTTGCTGCGGTAGCCCCCACAGCTTCGGTCGCGCCCGTCGCGCAGCCCCAGCGCCGGGCCGAGCCTCCCAGCGAGGACTTCATGGCCTGGCTGACTCAGGGCGTGCAGACCCACAAGCTCATCATCAACGATGCCAAGGCCCTGGTGCATACCGTCGTCGGCACGGCCTACTTGGTCAGCCCCGGCGTCTTCCAGCGCTACGCGCAGGAACATCCGCACGTTGCGACCGTCGCCCGGCAGGAGAAGCTGGAGGCATGGCAGTGGGTGCAGAAGCGCTTCGAGAAGCTGGGGCAGCACCGCAAGCAGGCTAGCGGACTCAACATCTGGGCTTGCGAGGTCACGGGGCCGCGCAAGACTCGGCGGCTACACGGCTACCTGCTGGCCAACCCCGGCGCACTGTTCGGGGAAATACCGCCTGACAACCCATATCTAAGCCTCGCCAGCGAAGCCCCGAAGCGCAAAAATTCCCCAGGTAAGCGCGATACCGATAGCGAGCAGTAGGGATAGGGCACGGCCGCGCGTCGGGCCGACTTCAATCCTCGGACTTGGAAGCCGGTTCGGCCAGCTTGGCCTCGGTCAAGGCCATCAAGTGGGCAGAACTGCACTTCAGCGCGCGGGCGATCTTGAGGATCAGGGGGAGTGTGGGGACATGCTCGCCGCGCTCGATCTTTCCCATGTGCGAGCGTTCGATGCCGGCCATGTGAGCCAGCGTTTCCTGGGCGATGCCCTGGCTGGTTCTCTCATGGCGAACGGCGGCCCCAAACGCGATGGCAGGTTCTGCTTCGTAGGTGGTCGTGCCGCTCGGTCGGCCTCTCTGAATCGGACGCTTCTGCATTAGCAAAAGCGTCGGGCATGGCTCCGATATAAACCACGTTAAACTTAACTCAGATGGACGGCTGCACGGTTCATGCTTTCGTCGCCACCAGCTTTCTACCCTGGGAGGATGCAGCTCCGTGACATCAAGCGACGCCGCCACCATCCGGGTGGCCGTAGTGGGCGACTGGGTGCCCTCACAACTCGCCGACGTGCTGGCGCTTCAGCGCTCCCAGGAGCCCGAAACAACCGCCGCTCTGGTTGCATGTTCCGCTGCGGAGCCGGCCCGAGCGCCGTCACCAGGCAGTCGCATCGACTTCGCAGTGTCCATGATTGAGTTGGACTGGCCAGGCTGGGTGTGCGAGCCGCTGTGGACCGACAGGCTCGCGGTCGCCGTTGCCAAACGCTCCCACCTCTTGGCCTACCGCGAAGTGCCTCGCAATGAGTTGCCGAAGCAGCCAGTGATCTGCGCCCAGTCAACTGCCCGTGAACCCTGGGATGCCGTGGTGCACTGCATGCTCGTCGACACGCCACAGGACCAGGGATCGCGAGTCAGCACCTTCGACATGGCGATGACACTCGTCGCCGCTGGATACGGCATCGCCATCGCGCCCGTTGCTCGGCTGGCGGGCTACCAGTGCAGAGGCATTGCAATGCGGCCGCTTGCGAACGCACCAACGATCGTGATGGCTTACCTGCTTCACCCCTGTGCGTCATTGGCGGGCCACCAGCAGAGATTCGCACGTCGCGCCCGCTTGATGTCAGGCGCAAAGAACCAAAGCGCAGAGCAACCAAGGATGAACAAGGCCGGCAGGTCGGAATGAGCACTACCGAGCAGCATACGGCTCAGCTACCCGCTCGTTCTCGTCGATGCGCAACTGCTTGCCCAAGGCGGGAAATGCGCGTTGAGCACAGCCTTCACGATCACAGAGCTTGCAGCCGGGGCCAATGGGTGTTGCGCTGCCAGGTTCGCCCAAATCCAGTCCCTTGGCATAGACGAGTTGGCTGGCATGCCGAAGGTCGCAACCCAGGCCAATCGCAAACTCTCTACTCGGTGAGCCATAGCCGCCCGTGGGTCGAGATTCGCAATGGGCAATCCATAAGTAGCTTCGCCCATCCGGCATGCCAGCGATCTGCGTGAGTACGCGGCCTGGTCGGGCGAAGGCCTCATAGACGTTCCACAGCGGGCAGGTGCCGCCGCTGCGAGAGAAGTGAAAGTCCGTGGCCGACTGGCGCTTGGAGATGTTGCCGGCGCGGTCCACGCGAACGAAGAAGAACGGCACGCCACGGGCCTCGCGGCGCTGCAGCGTGGACAGGCGGTGGCACACCGTCTCGAAGCTCACGCCGAAGCGGCGGGCCAGCAGCGCGATGTCGTACCGCAATTCCTGGGTGGCGGCGAGGAACCGGCCGTAGGGCAGCACTAGCGCCCCAGCGAAGTAGCTGGCTAAGCCAATGCGGGCCAATGCCACCGCCTCGGTGCTAAAGGCGTTGGAGGCAACAAGCCGGTCAATCTCCGCGCCGGCCTCCAGGTAAGCGAGTTGGGTCGCGAGTTGGAACGCGCGCTGACCGGCGGAAAGCGTGTCGGACAGCAGTAGCAGGCGCTGGGCGGGCTCGAAGCGTCGCAGTCGCTCCTCCGGCAGGCTTTGCACCTGGATGCGGTGTGCGGCGAGCAAGTGGGCTTCCAACTTGGGTGCCAGGTCCTGCGTGCTGTCGGCAACGCCGAGTTGGGAGGACAGCGCCTCGGCAGCGCGATCCAATTCGTCCATGTGGTTGTGGTGGGCGTAGAAGAAGTCGCGCACCTCCTCGTGCGGCCCTTGGCTGGCCGCCAAGCCGCTGTCGCGGTCGCCTAGCCCCAAGCTCGCAAGACGTTGCTCGGCCCCACGGGCGCGACTTTGAAGACGCAGCAGCAACTGGGCCATTGCTGGCATCTGCTGCGCGAGCGTGCGCAGTTCGGCATCCGGCACGCCGCCCGGCACGGCGACCTCGGTCACGATCTCATGAAGTTGTGCGAACAGCCGGGCCTCATCGTCCTCGGAGAAGAACTGTAGGTCGATGCCCAGCGACGACTGCAGGCGCAGCAGCACGGCAACGCTCAGGGGGCGCTCGTTGTTTTCAAGCTGATTCACGTAGCTCGGCGAGAGCTTGAGCACTTGTGCCAGGGCTACCTGGGTCAGGCCACGCTGCTCTCGCAGCGTCTTGAGCTTCACGCCCAGAAAGGTCTTGCGCATAAGAATGGGGCTCTGAATATTCGCAAATATCGCAAACTGCATCAAAAACCTTCGCATTCATTGGCAATTTTAGTCATTGAGTACCAAAGAAGTGGATGCGAAGATTGCGAATAATACGACTTTCCCTCCCCACCATGGACTGGATCAAGACTTTGGCTTCCACACCGCTGAACGAGTTGAACCGCACTGAGCTGGTGCTGCCTCAGCAATCCAACCACTACGGCACGCTCTTCGGTCCTGAGGCCTTGTCGATGCTCGGCAAGACCGCGTATCTAGCCGCTGCACGCTTCAGTCGTCAGTCAGTCGTGATGGCCGCATCGCGTGGCATCGAGTTCCTGGCCCCGATCGCCATCGGCTCGCTGTTGCACCTGCATGCGCGCGTCACGCGGCTGGGCCGCAGCTCAATGACGGTGGACGTGCGCGCCGCGCTGGATGCGGCGCCCGGCACCAAGCCGCAAGAAGTGCTGCGCGCCAGCTTCGAGATGGTGTCTGTCAACGCCAATGGCCGTCCGGTGCCGCTGGAGCCCCGCGATGACGGCCTGATGCCCGCAGCTCTGAACGATCAAGCCCACTGAATTTCCTGGAGAACATGCCCATGAGCGAAACCCCGACCACCGGCTTCAAGCCGAAGAAATCTGTGGCGCTGTCCGGCGTGACGGCCGGCAATACCGCGCTGTGCACCGTCGGCCGCAGCGGCAACGACCTGCATTACCGCGGCTACGACATCCTGGACATCGCCGAGGTCTGCGAGTTCGAGGAGATCGCCCACCTGCTGGTGCACGGCAAGCTGCCCACGCGCGCCGAGTTGCGCGCCTACAAGGCCAAGCTCAGGGCCATGCGCGGCTTGCCTGCCAGTGTGAAAGAGTCGCTGGAACGCTTGCCCGCTGGCGCCCACCCGATGGACGTGATGCGCACCGGCGTGTCGGCGCTGGGCTGCATCCTGCCCGAGAAGGACGACCACAGCCTGCCCGGCGCCCGCGACATCGCCGACCGGCTCATGGCCAGCCTGGGCTCCATGCTGCTGTACTGGTATCACTGGAGCACGCAGGGCCGCCGCATCGAGGTGGAGACGGACGACGACTCCATCGGCGGCCACTTCCTGCGTCTGCTGCA
The DNA here is from genome assembly GCA_963992225.1 of uncultured Comamonadaceae bacterium. Lineage (GTDB taxonomy): Bacteria > Pseudomonadota > Gammaproteobacteria > Burkholderiales > Burkholderiaceae_C > Pelomonas. Next base: position 96,983 of record CAXDTK010000001.1, read on the forward strand.
CGGCACGACGCCGCCTGAGAGCTGGGTGCGCGCCATGCACACGTCGCTCAACCTCTATGCCGAGCATGAGTTCAACGCTAGCACCTTCACCGCGCGCGTCATCGCCGGCACGGGCAGCGACATGTACTCGTCCATTGCCGGCGCCATCGGCGCGCTGCGCGGCCCCAAGCATGGTGGCGCCAACGAGGTGGCCTTCGAGATTCAGAAGCGCTATGACAACCCGAACGAGGCTGAGGCGGACATCCGCCGCCGCGTGGAGGCCAAGGAGGTGGTCATCGGCTTCGGCCACCCGGTCTACACCGTCAGCGACCCGCGCAACGTCGTCATCAAGGGCGTGGCCAGGAGCCTATCGGACGAGGCGGGCTCCACCAAGATGTTTGACATCGCAGAACGGCTGGAGTCAGTCATGTGGGACGTCAAGAAAATGTTCCCCAACCTCGACTGGTTCAGCGCCGTCAGCTATCACATGATGGGCGTGCCCACGGCGATGTTCACGCCTCTGTTCGTCATCTCCCGCACCAGCGGTTGGGCCGCGCACGTCATCGAGCAGCGCGTGGACAACAAGATCATTCGCCCCAGCGCGAATTACACCGGCCCTGAAGACCAGCGCTTCGTGCCCATTGACGAACGCGCATGAGTTCCCAGTTCCGCAAGCCCCTGCCCGGCACGGCGCTGGACTGGTTCGACGCCCGCGAAGCTGTTGACGCGATCCGCCCGGGCGCGTGGGCGATGCTGCCCTACACAGCGCGTGTCCATGCCGAGAACCTGGTCCGATGCGCGGACCCCGAACATCTGAACAGCTACCTGCTGCAACTCATAGAGCGCCGACGTGACCTGGACTTCCCATGGTTCCCGGTTCGCGTGGTCTGTCACGACATCCTAGGTCAGACTGCGTTAGTGGACCTGGCCGGTTTGCGTGACGCGATCGCGGCCCAAGGCGGCGACCCGGCCGCGGTGAACCCCGTCGTGCCTGTGCAGCTCATTGTGGACCATTCGCTGGCCGTGGAGTGCGGCGGCTTCGACCCCGATGCCTTCCGCAAGAACCGTGAAATCGAGGACCGCCGCAATGAGGACCGTTTCCACTTCATCGAGTGGACCAAGTCGGCCTTCGACAACGTGGACGTCATCCCGGCGGGCAACGGCATCATGCACCAGATCAACCTGGAGAAGATGTCGCCGGTGGTTTATGTCCGCGAGGGCGTGGCCTTCCCGGATACCTGCGTTGGTACCGACAGCCACACACCGCACGTCGACGCCTTGGGCGTCATCGCCGTGGGCGTGGGCGGGCTGGAGGCGGAGAACGTCATGCTGGGCCGCGCATCGTGGATGCGGTTGCCGGACATCGCTGGCGTCGAGCTGACCGGCTGCCGCCAACCAGGCATCACGGCGACCGACATCGTGCTGGCGCTGACTGAGTTCCTGCGCCAGCAGAAGGTCGTGGGTGCCTACCTGGAGTTCTTCGGTGAAGGCGCCGAGAGCCTGTCCATCGGAGACCGCGCGACCATCGCCAACATGTGCCCTGAGTACGGCGCGACCGCCGCTCTGTTCTATATCGACTCGCAGACCATCGACTACCTGAAGCTCACCGGCCGAGACGACGCGCAGGTGCGCCTCGTAGAGCACTACGCTCGCACGGCAGGTTTCTGGGCCAGCGAACTGAAAGCGGCCCAGTATGAGCGCACGTTGCGCTTTGACCTCGGCAGTGTGGTACGCAACATGGCCGGTCCGTCCAATCCACACCGCCGGCTGCCGACCTCGGCGCTCCGCGAGCGAGGCATCGCGGTGGATTTGGACAAGGCTCACGCCCAGGAGGCGCGGGGCCAGATGCCCGATGGCGCTGTCATCATCGCGGCGATCACGAGCTGCACGAACACCAGCAACCCGCGCAACGTCATCGCCGCCGGCTTGCTGGCGATGAAAGCCAACCGCCTGGGCCTCGTGCGTAAGCCATGGGTCAAGACCTCGCTGGCGCCGGGCTCAAAGGCCGTGGAGCTGTACCTGAAGGAGGCCGGGCTGCTGCACGAACTGGAAAAGCTCGGCTTCGGCATCGTCGCCTTCGCCTGCACAACCTGCAATGGCATGAGCGGCGCGCTGGACCCGAAGATCCAGCAGGAGATCATCGACCGCGATCTGTACGCCACTGCCGTGCTGTCCGGCAACCGCAACTTCGACGGCCGCATCCATCCCTACGCGAAGCAGGCTTTCCTCGCGTCTCCGCCGTTGGTCGTCGCATACGCGTTGGCTGGCACGGTGCGTTTCGACATCGAAAACGATGTACTGGGCACCGTGGACGGACGAGAAGTACGCCTGAAGGATCTCTGGCCCGCTGACGAGGAGATCGACGCAGTGGTGCGTACCGCCGTGAAGCCGGAGCAATACCGCGCGGTCTACGACCCAATGTTTGCCATCCGCCCCGTGGAGGCCGAGCGCGCCGCGCCGCAATACAACTGGCGCCCGCAGTCCACCTACATCCGCCGCCCCCCGTACTGGGACACTGAAGGCGTCGGCGCGCTGGCCGCCAACCCGCGCACGCTCACCGGCATGCGGCCACTAGCCATCCTGCCCGACAACATCACGACCGACCATTTGTCACCGTCCAACGCCATCCTGCTCGACTCGGCGGCCGGCGAATACTTGGCAAAGATGGGTCTGCCCGAGAAGGACTTCAACTCTTACGCTACCCACCGCGGCGACCACCTCACCGCGATGCGCGCCACTTTCGCCAACCCGACGCTGAAGAACGAGATGGTACGCAACGACGATGGCAGCGTGCGCGCGGGCTCGCTGGCGCGCGTGGAACCCGAAGGTCGCGTCATGCGCATGTGGGAGGCTATCGAGAGCTACCTGACCCGCCGCCAGCCGCTCATCGTCATCGCCGGCGCCGACTATGGCCAGGGTTCGTCGCGCGACTGGGCGGCCAAAGGAGTGCGCCTGGCCGGCGTCGAGGTCGTGGTGGCCGAGGGCTTCGAGCGCATCCACCGCACCAACCTGATCGGCATGGGCGTGCTGCCGCTGGAGTTCCAGTCCGGTACCAATCGGCTGACGCTGGGTCTCGACGGCAGCGAGACCTTCGACGTCATCGGCGAGCGCACGCCGCGGGCCGTCCTGACGCTGCGCATTCGCCACAAGAACGGCGAGACCGCCTCCGTGCCGGTGAAGTGCCGGCTGGACACCGCCGAGGAAGTCTCGGTCTACGAAGCCGGCGGCGTGCTGCAGCGCTTCGCGCAAGACTTCCTGGCCGCACGGAAGACCCCCTGAGGACGACATGACGCATCCCGCACAGATTCGCATTCCCGCCACCTATATGCGCGGCGGCACCAGCAAGGGTGTGTTCTTCCGCCTGCAGGACTTGCCCGAGCCCTGCCAGCAGCCAGGTCCTGCGCGAGACCAACTGCTGCTGCGCGTGATCGGCAGCCCGGACCCCTACGGCAAGCAGATCGACGGCATGGGCGGCGCCACGTCGTCCACGTCCAAGACCGTCATCGTGGCGCCGCCGACAAAACCCGGCCATGACGTGGACTACCTGTTCGGCCAGGTTTCCATCGACGGCGCCTTCGTGGACTGGTCTGGCAACTGCGGCAACCTGTCCGCCGCGGTCGGTCCGTTCACCATCGCGAGCGGCCTGATGCCGGCCGACCGCGTGCCCGAAAACGGCATCTGCACGGTGCGCATCTGGCAGGCCAACATCGGCAAGACCATAGTGGCCCATGTGCCCATCACAAACGGCCAAGTGCAGGAGACTGGCGACTTCGAGTTAGACGGCGTCACCTTCCCGGCCGCCGAGGTGCAACTCGAATTTCTCGACCCCGCTGACGAAGGCGATGACGACAGTGGCGGTGCGATGTTCCCCACGGGCCGACTTGTCGATGACCTGGAAGTGCCGGGCATCGGTACGTTCAAGGCCACGCTCATCAATGCCGGCATTCCCACCATCTTCCTGAACGCGCAGGACATCGGCTACACCGGCACCGAGTCGCAGGATGCGATCAACGGCGACGCCCTGGCGTTGTCCCGTTTCGAGACCATCCGGGCCCGGGGCGCTGTGAAGATGGGCCTCATCCGCGATGTGGCCGAGGCAGCCCAGCGCCAGCACACACCCAAGGTCGCTTTCGTGGCACCGCCGGCCAGCTACACGGCCTCCAGTGGCAAAGCCATTGAGGCCGGTGATGTGGACTTGCTCGTGCGCGCGATGTCCATGGGCAAACTGCACCACGCCATGATGGGCACGGCAGCCGTGGCCATCGGCACGGCGGCCGCCATCCCCGGCACACTGGTCAATCTCGCAGCCGGCGGCGGCGAGCGTCATGCCGTGCGCTTCGGCCATCCATCCGGCACGCTGCGGGTTGGTGCCGAGGCCCGGCAGGTCGATGGCCAGTGGACCGTCACCAAGGCCGTTATGAGCCGCAGCGCTCGCATCCTGATGGAAGGCTGGGTGCGTGTACCCAGCGACAGTTTCTAAACACGGAATTCCAGATGTCTACCCGCAAGCAACTCAAGTCCCTCGTCGGCGCGCGCCGTGGCGTGCTCGTGCCGGGCGCTTTCAACGCCTTGTCCGCTAAGGTCATAGAAGACCTCGGTTTCGAGGCTCTGTATGTCACCGGCGCCGGCGTCACCAACATGTGGTTTGGCATGCCTGACCAGGGCTTCATGGGCTTAGCCGAGATCGCCAACCACACGGCTCGCATCCGCGATGCCGTGAGCCTGCCGCTCATCGTTGATGCCGATACCGGCTTCGGCAATGCGCTGAACGTGTATCACTCCGTGCGCACGCTAGAGCGTGCCGGTGCCGACTGCATCCAACTCGAAGACCAGGTTGCCCCTAAGCGCTGCGGCCATTTCTCGGGTAAGGAGGTTATCTCCACCGAGGAGGCCGTCAGCAAGATCCAAGCTGCCGTAGATGCGCGTCGTGATGCCGACTTCATGGTCATGGCCCGCACCGATGCTGCCGCCACGCTGGGCTTCGAGGCTGCCATCGAGCGCGCACAGAAGTTCGCCGAGGCGGGTGCGGACATTCTGTTCGTCGAAGCCGTCACGAAGGAGGACGAAGTGCGAGCGTTGCCCCAGCGGCTGTCCACGCCTCAGCTCATGAACATGGTCATCGGCGGCAAGACGCCCATCTTCAGGGCCGAGGAACTAGGACGTTTGGGCTACGGCATCGTGCTGTACGCCAACGCGGCTCTCCAGGGTGCCGTGATGGGCATGCAAAAGGCGCTGACTGCGCTGCGTGACGACAAGCAGGTTCTTGAGTCGAGCGGCTTGGTTGCATCCTTCGCCGAGCGTCAGCGCCTGGTTGGCAAACCGCAATGGGACGAGCTTGAACGTCGCTACACCTGAGAGAGCCATCAAGGTGGACAACTCGTTGCCTCGCGGCGTCGCTGGCCGCGCGGCAAACAACACGATCTAAGCAGGAGGTGATCGCAACACCAGCCGCTCGCATGGGTTTGAAATCAAATGGGTTGGAACGGCGGAGCCAGAACAACGAACAAGGAGGCCGCCATGGAACTGAGACTACTGCGCTACTTCGCGGCGGTGGCCGAGGAGTTGCACCTGGCGCGCGCTGCCGAGCGGCTGGGCATCGACCAGTCGCCTCTGTCGCGTGCGATGCGTGACCTCGAAAAGCTGCTGGGCGTAGCGCTGTTCGACCGTAGCAGCCGCCAGACGCGTCTGACCTGGGCCGGCCAGGTGCTGCTCGTGGAGTGCCGCCGCGTTCTGGCGACCGTCGATCAGGCGATCAAGGCCACCAAGGGCGCCGCGCAGGGCTACCAGAACTACGTGCGCATCGCCATCTGCGACAGCTTGGCCCAGCCGCGCATCGCCACCTTGCTCGCGCGCAGCCGCGAGGAAGAACCGGAACTGGAGATTCGCGTCTTCGAGCTGCCATTCTCACAGCAGCTCAAAGGGTTACACACCGACCTGCTGGACGTGGGCTTTGCGCTGTCGGCGGCGGTCAACCATGGCTTGGTGGCCGAGCTGGTGTGGACCGATCCGCTATCGGTGATCGTGCCGGCGCGGCACCCGCTGTTGGCACACACGCAGGTCAAGCTCGCCGACGCGCTGAAATTCCCGCTGGTGCTGTGCCACCCGGACGCGGCCTCGGGATGCCACGACCAGATCAAGGCGGTGCTCGATGATGCCGGGCTGCCGCTGAAAGTTGTGGACCACGTGACCAGCCTGGGGGTGATGCTGACCCTCGTGGGCGCCGGCTACGGCATCGGTTTCGCTATCGCTTCGCAGGTGCAGGCGCTGAATCGGCCGGACATTGCGACACGGCCGCTGGCGGGCACGCCACCGATCCTCTCGACTTACCTGGTGCGTCGCGGTGGCGAGCCCTCCGAGCCGCTGGCGCGGTTCATCAAGCGAGTGAAGAGCATGAGCAAGGCACCGAATGGTGAGCCCAGCACGTACTTGAGCGAACCTTGATGGCTGCCGCTGGCCGTCACCGGACGGCAGCGAAAGTACCTCGCGTTCGAGCGAGCGGCTGCGGTACACTAAGCGGCCATATCCCGAGGAGCGAACGGGATAAATCCGTTATCAATCAACGGGTTGGATGATTGGAACTGTTCCCATCACCCGCTCCAGACAGAAAAAAAACGGCCCCGAGGGGCCGTTTTTCATGGCGCCGCCCTCCGCGGCGTCACTCGCGCACGATGCGGCCGGGCGCCGTCTGCTCGACCGCCTGCGGCCGGCTGCCCAGCAGCTCGACCAGCGCGTCGATGTCGGTGCCCAGCACGGCGCGGTCGCGGCCATGCTTGAAGCCGGTCTGCGCATCGCCGCCCTCGGACAGGAAGTTGTTGACCACCACGCGGTAGTCGCGGGTGCGCTCCAGCGGCTGGCCGTCGATGAGGATCTCGCCCAGCTGCGCCGTGCCGTCGGCGCCCATGCGCCAGCGGTAGCGCAGCGTCGACGACGGTTGCAGCATGCGCGGCGCGGCGTTGCCCTTGGGCAGCTGGCGCTGCAGGATGTCCCACAGCTGCTGGCCGCTCAGCGTCAGCGCGACGATCTCGTTGCCGAAGGGCTGGATGGCCAGCAGGTCGCTCATGGTCGTCGGCTTGCCGGCCTCCACGACCAGGTCGGCGCGGATGCCGCCCGGGTTCATGAAGGCCACGTCGGCCGGGCCGTGCTTGCGCGCGAAGGCGAGCTGGCTGTCGGCGATCAGGTTGCCCAGCGGCGAGTCGCCATGGGGCTCCTTGGGGTGGCGGGTGGCGCCGCGCGCCAGCGTGGCGACCGGCTTGTTGCGGGCGGCCTCGGTCAGCGCCGCGGCGCGGGCCACCAGCTCGGCCAGCGCCGCGTTGGGCGCGTAGACCGACTGCAGCACCGGGTGGTTGACGGCCGTGGCCTCGACGACGCGGCCGGCCGCGTCCAGCTTGAGGCGGCTTTCGGTGATCCAGCCGCCGTAGCTGCCGGCCTGCACCACCAGCCGGCCGTCGATCTTGCAGGTGTAGGCCTGGTGGGTGTGGCCGCCGATCAGGATGGCGTAGGCCGGGTCCAGTCGCTTGGCGAGGTCCAGCACGCGGCCGGTCAGCGTCGGGCAGGCATAGCTGGGATCGTTGGCTGCGGCGCCCTGGCCCTGCACGCCGCCTTCATGCATGACGGCCACCAGCACCTGCGCGCCCTCGGCCTTGAGCTGCGGCACCAGCGCGTTCAGCGTGTCGGCCTCGTCGGCGAAGCGGATGCCCTTGATGGCACGGGCGACGATGACCGAGGGCGTGTCCTTGGTCGCGACGCCGGCGATGGCCACCTTGAGGCGGCCCGCCTGCTGCATCACGTGGGTGGGCAGCAGGGGCCGGCCGGTGGCCGCGTCCAGCACGTTGGCGCCCAGGTAGGGAAAGCCGGGGCCCTTGTAGCCCGGCCACAGGCAGCCGCCTGCGCCACATTCGCCGCGGGCCTGGCGCAGCAGCTCAGGCAGGCCGGCGTCCAGCTCGTGGTTGCCCAAAGCGCTGGCGGCGATGCCCAGCTGCGACAGCGCCGCGAGCGTGGGCTCGTCGCGCAGCAGGTTGGAGATCAGCGGCGAGGCGCCGATCAGGTCGCCGCCGGCCACGATGACGGCGTCGGGGTTCTGGCTCTTGAGCCGGGCCATCGCCGTGGCCAGGTGGGCCACGCCGCCGGCCGGCTGCGGCTTGACCTCGCCGGTGACCGGGTCGGCCACGCGCGGCATCAGCGGCGTCGGCTTGGCCGGCTGGATGTGGCCGTGGAAGTCGTTGATGGACAGCAGCGTCAGCTGCGACGGGCCGCTGGCCGGAGGCGTGGCGCAGCCGGCCAGCAGGCCGGCGATCAGCACGCCCAGCAGGGACAGGGTGGGGAGGCGGGGGAAGTTGCGGTCGGCCATGAAGAAAGTCTGGAGGTCGAAGGTCGGTGGAGCGGACGGGGCAGGGCGGCGATCTTAGAAGTGCAACGATGTCAGGGCTTTGTCGCGAATTCACGACAACGCCGGGGTTCCGCGGGTGCTTTTACAAGTCCGCGCCGGCGCCCCGAAATGGTGCGGCCCGTCACGCGCTCGGCGTGCCTTGCCGGGCGCCTGCCCGGTAAAACAGGGCTGGCCCGCCCAATGTGACAGCGGCGTGACGCACTCAGGCAGTGCCTCGGCCGGCCCGTCCGGCGCTCAAACGGCCGACTTCTGACTTACCCGTAAAGTTCTGTCACGGAAAGTCATGACAATTCCGTCACCGAAACGATCCGGCCTGCTTGGAGTGCTGGAAAACCGCGTGCGCAGCCGCCGCGGCATGACGGTTTCGTGACGATCTTCGACATCAGCCGCGCACCAACAGCGCGCAAAAACAGGAGTGATTGGGATGAGCAACAGGTTTGGGTCCGGATTCCCGCTGTCGGCGCTGTGCGCCGCGGTGGCCATCGTGGCCGCCGCGCCGGCGATGGCGCAGAACACGACGGCTGCGATCAGCGGCCAGGTGCTGGGCGCCGATGGCAAGCCGCTGGCCGGCGCCTCGGTGACCATCCTGCACCGCGAGTCGGGCTCTGCCAACACGGTGACGACCGACGCCGATGGCCGTTTCTCGGCCCGCGGCCTGCGCGTCGGCGGCCCCTACACGGTGACCGCCGTCAAGGGCAGCGACCGTGAAGTCCAGAACGACATCTACCTGGCGCTGGCCGAGGCGCTGAACCTGGACCTGCGCATCCGCGGCGGCAACGTACTCGAGACCGTCGTGACGACGGGTCGTGCCGCCGCCAGCAAGTTCGACAGCGCCGCCATGGGCACCGGCACCAGCCTGGGCCGCGACGAACTGGCGGCCTACGCCTCCATCTCACGCAGCCTGCAGGACTACGCCCGCACCGACCCGCGCGTCGTGCAGACCGACAAGGGCAACGGCGAGATCTCCGTGGCCGGCCAGAACGGCCGCTTCAACACCGTCACCGTCGACGGCGTGAAGATCAACGACACCTTCGGCCTGGAGCTGAACGGCCTGCCGACGCTCAAGCAGCCGATCTCCATCGACGCCATCCAGGCCGTCCAGGTCAACATCTCGAACTACGACGTCACCCAGCAGGGCTACACCGGCGCGAACATCAACGCCGTGACCAAGTCGGGCACGAACGAGTTCAAGGGCAGCGTCTACTACGCCTACCGCGACGAGGCGATGTCCGGCTACCGCTACGACCGCGTGCGCGACGTGACGTTCAAGACGCCGGGCTTCGCGGAAGACCTGAAGGGCTTCACGCTGGGCGGCCCCATCATCAAGGACAAGCTGTTCTTCTTCGCCAGCTATGAAGAGCTGAAGAGCAGCCGCTCGGTGCCGGCCTTCGGCCCGATGGGCACCAACAGCGTCAACGTCGGCATCACCGAGGCGCAGATCGCCGCCGCGCAAGCCGTTGCCAAGAACACCTACAACATCGATGTCGGTGGCCTGAGCATCCCCAAGGGCGTCAACCTGATCGCCAAGGACACGCTGCTGAAGCTGGACTGGAACGTCAGCGACAACCACAAGGTCAACGTCCGCTACACCAAGTCGACCGAAGACAACCCCATCTTCCCGAACTTCGGCGCCACGCAGCTGTCGCTGTCGTCCGACTGGTACACCCAGAGCAAGACGCTGGAGACCGTGGTGGGCCAGTGGTTCGCCGACTGGACGGACAGCTTCTCGACCGAGCTGAAGCTGTCGCAGCGCGACTACAAGAGCGACCCGCTGAACAACAGCAACCTGCCGCAGATCAGCCTGACCTGGACGACCCCGGCCCCGGCCGGCTCGGCCACCGGCAACCGCACGCTGGTGCTGGGCACCGAGCAGAGCCGCCACTTCAACAGCCTGCACACCAAGACCTTCAACGGCTTCTTCGCGGGCAACCTGTTCCTGGACGCGCACGAGATCAAGGCCGGCGTCGACGTCGAGCGCAACGAGATCTTCAACGCCTTCCTGCAGAACACCAAGGGCGTCTATTCGTTCAGCAGCACCGACCCGGTCGCGCAATGGGCCACGGGCACGCCTTCGTCCTACCAGGCGCAGACGCCGCTGGCCGGCAGCACGCTGCAGGACGGCGCCGCGAACTGGACCATGTCCAACATCGGCGTGTTCCTTCAGGACACCTGGAAGCTGAACAAGAAGCTCAGCATCGTGGCCGGCGTGCGCGTCGACATGCTGCAGACGGACGACAAGCCCAAGTACAACGCGGGCGCCTCCGGCGCGCCGACCGTCCTCGCCAACGGTCGCGCGGGCGGCGGCTTCGGGTATGACAACAGCTACACCATCGACGGCCAGAAGATCGTCCAGCCGCGTCTGGGCTTCAACTACCAGTTCGACCCGGTCGACGGCCGCAAGACGCAGCTGCGCGGTGGCGCCGGCCTGTTCATGGGATCGGCGGCCTCGGTCTGGCTGACCAACCCCTACCAGAACACCGGGGTGACGACGGCCAACATCTCCTGCGGCAGCGGTACGGTGGCCTGCAACCTGATCCGCTTCTCGGCAGACCCCAACAACCAGCCGGCGCTGCCCGCGACCAACCCGCCGGCCGCCAACGTCGACTTCATCGCCCCGGGCGTCAAGCAGCCCACGGTGTGGAAGATGAATCTGGCGCTGGACAAGGAACTGCCCTGGTACGGCCTGGTGGCCGGCGCCGAGTGGCTGCACACCGAAGTCGACAAGGGCCTGTTCTACCAGTACCTGAACCTGGGTGCGGTCACGTCCACCTCGCCGGTCGACGGCCGCGAGATGTACTACAACGCCGCCGGCCGCAGCCCGCTGTGCTACTCGGGCGGCAACGACTCCAGCGCGACCAACTGCGGCCGCCTGACCAAGGCGCAGAACAACCAGTTGTTCAACAACGTCACCCTGCTGAAGAACACCGGCAAGGGCAGCGGCGACGTGCTGACGCTGTCGCTGTCGGGCCCCAACAAGGGCGGTTTCGGCTGGGGCGTGGCCTACACCCGCACCCGCGCCACCGAAGTCAGCGGCCTGACCTCGTCGACCGCCAACTCCGGCTGGCTGAACCGCGCCATCTTCAACCCGAACGAGGAAGTCGCCGCGAACTCGGCCACGCTGATCCGTGACCGCTTCTCGGGCCAGATGAACTTCTCGAAGGCCTTCTTCGGCAAGTACAAGACCACCTTCGGCGTCGTCTACGAAGGCCGCGAGGGCAAGCCCTACAGCTGGACCTTCAACAACGACGTCAACGGCGACGGCGTGGCCGGCAACGACCTGCTGTACATCCCGAAGGGCCCGGGTTCGGGTGAGGTGCTGTTCCGCTCGCCGGTCACGACGGCGATCACCAACCAGGCCGCCCTGACGGCCTACCAGCAACAGACCGCGGACGCTGCCGAGGCCAAGTTCTGGCAGATCGTCAACAGCCAGCCGGGCCTGCGCAACAGCAAGGGTGGCGTGGTCGGCCGCAACACCTCGTACTCGAAGTTCACCAACAGCTTCGACGTGCGCGTGAGCCAGGAAGTGCCGGGCATCTTCGGCAACCACAAGGGCACGGTGACGCTGGACATCCTGAACTTCGGCAACCTGATCAACAAGCGCTGGGGCCGCATCGACGAGGTCGGTTTCGGCACGGGTGGCAACACCCGCCGCTGGATCAACTACGCCGGCATCGACCCGACGACCGGCAAGATGATCTACTCGGTCAACGATCCGGGCGACTACACGACCAAGCAGACCCGCGGCGAGTCGCAGTGGGCCATGCAGGTCACGGCCAAGTACGAGTTCTGATGCTGCCAGGAGCCGCTCGCCGGCTCCACACATGCCAAGGGCCCCTCGCGGGGCCCTTTTTCTTTGGCGCTTTGTCGAGCGCCGCCGCGGCGGCTCAGTGCGCCGAAGGCGGCCGGCCCAGCACGTTGAGCGGGATCTTGAGGTAGCTGACGCCGTCGTCCTCCGCGGGCGGCAGCTGGCCGGCGCGGATGTTGACCTGGATGGACGGCAGGATCAGCGTGGGCACCTCCAGCGTGGCGTCGCGGGCCTGGCGCATGCGCACGAACTCGTCCTCGCCGACGCCGTCGTGCACATGGATGTTGCGGGCGCGCTGCTCGGCTACCGTGGTCTCCCAGGCCACGGCCCGGCCTGCGGGCGGGTAGTCGTGGCAGACGTAGAGGCGCGTCTCGGGCGGCAGCGCCAGGATGCGCCGGACCGAGCGGTACAGCTGGTGCGCATCGCCGCCGGGGAAGTCGGCGCGGGCGGTGCCCACATCGGGCATGAACAGCGTGTCGCCGACGAAGACCGCGCCGTCGAGGGCGTAGGCCATGTCGGCCGGCGTGTGGCCGGGCACCAGCAGGGCGGTCGCTTCGACGCTGCCGATGTGGAACCGCTCGCCGTCCTTGAACAGGTGGTCGAACTGCCGGCCGTCGGGCAGGAAGCCGCGCTCCAGGTTGTAGAGCTTCTTGAAGACGGCCTGCACGTCACGGATGTGCTCGCCGATGGCGATGCGCCCGCCCAGCTGCTGCTGCAGATGGCGGGCGGCCGACAGGTGGTCGGCGTGGGCGTGGGTCTCCAGGATCCACTGCACGGTGAGGCCCTGCTCGCGGACGTGGGCCGTGATGCGGTCGGCCTGCTCGGTGGACGTGCGGCCGGACTTGAAGTCGAAGTCCAGCACCGGATCGATCACCGCGGCCTGGCGCGTGGCCGGGTCGGCCACCACGTAGGCGACCGTCCAGGTGCGCGGGTCGAAGAAGGCCTGGATCGTGGTGCGCGCTGCCATTGGGGCTCCTGTGGAGTCGTTATGTTGACTGACATTATATTTATGAATATAGTGAAGTCAATGGAAACCGACACCCCTCTCATCGCCGACGCCCACCGCATCGATCCGGAACGGCTGCGTCAGGCCGCAGGCCAGGCGGTCGCGCTGCTGAAGACGCTGGGCAACGAGGACCGGCTGCTGCTGCTGTGCCAGCTGTCGCAGGGCGAGCACAGCGTCGGCGACCTCGAGGCGGCGCTGGACATCCGCCAGCCCACGTTGTCGCAGCAGCTGGGCGTGCTGCGCAACGAGGGTCTGGTGGCGACGCGGCGTGACGGCAAGCGCATCTTCTACAGCCTGGCCGACGCCAACGCGATGCAGGTGCTGAGCCTGCTGTACCAACTCTTCTGCCCCAAGGAATGACCATGCAAATCGACTGGCAACACTTCACCCCCTGGGCCGCGCTGGCCGGGGGCCTGCTCATCGGCCTGGCGGCGGCGCTGTTCGTGCTGCTGAACGGCCGCATCGCCGGCATCAGCGGCATCCTGGGCGGCCTGCTGCGACCGGCGCGCGGGGACATCGGCTGGCGGCTGGCGTTCGCGCTGGGCATCGTCGCGGCGCCGGCCGTCTACCTGCTGTTCGCGGCGTTGCCGCGGCCGCAGGTGGACGCCGGCTTCGCGGAGCTCATCGTCGCCGGCCTGCTGGTCGGCGTGGGCACCCGCTACGGCTCGGGCTGCACCAGCGGGCATGGCGTCTGCGGGCTGTCCCGGCTGTCGCCGCGCTCGCTGGTGGCCACGCTGGTCTTCATGGCCGCGGGCTTCGCCACGGTCTTTGTCATCCGCCATCTGCTGGGCTGAGGAGCCATCATGCAAGTCATCGCTTCCCTGTTGGTGGGCCTGGTGTTCGGCCTGGGTCTGATCGTCTCCGGCATGGCCAATCCGGCCAAGGTGCTGGGCTTCCTGGACCTGGCCGGTTCCTGGGACCCGTCGCTGGCTTTCGTGATGGGCGGGGCCATCGCCGTGGGCCTGCTGGCCTTCACGGTGGCCCGCCGGCGCCACCTCAGCTACCTCGGCTTCGAGATGAAGCTGCCGACGGCCAGCCAGATCGACCGCCGCCTGATCGGCGGCAACCTGCTGTTCGGCATCGGCTGGGGCATCGCCGGCTTCTGCCCCGGCCCGGGCCTGGTGGCGCTGGGCATGGGCGAGGGCAAGGCCCTGGTGTTCGTCGGCGCGATGCTGGCCGGCATGGCGCTGTTCGAGTTGTTCGAGCGCCGGGCCGCGCCGGCCGGGGCCTGAGCGGGCATGGGCACGACCTGGTGGGCCGTGGCGGCGACGCTCGGCGTGCTGCTGGGCTATGAGGGCCTGCTGTTCGCGCTGCAGCGCCGCCACCCGGGGCGTCTGGCCCGCAGCGCCCATGCCAGCCTGCGCGAGCAGTGGTTCCAGGCGGTCACCGAGCTGAAGGGCTCGGAGATCCTGGCCGTGCAGACGCTGCGCAATTCGTTGATGTCGGCCACCATGCTGGCCTCCACCGCGGCCCTGGGTCTGATGGGCACGCTGACATTGGCACTGCCGACGCTGAATGCGGGCTTCACGGCCGCACCGGCGGCGCTGCTGACGCCGCGGCTGACGCTGGAGCTCGCGCTGCTGCTCATGTTGTTCGGCTCGCTGGTGGCGACGGTGATGTCGGTGCGCTTCTACCACCACGCCGGCTACGTCGCGGCGCTGCCGGTCGGCTCGGACGCGCGCCGTCGCTGGGGCGCCCTCGGCGTTGCCTACCTGCGCAAGGCCGGGCTGCTTTACAGCTGGGGGCTGCGCCACCTGGTGCTGGTCGTGCCCGTGGTGGCGGCGCTGCTGCTGCCGGCGGCCGGGCCGGTGGCCGCGGTTGCCGCCGTCACGGCGCTTTACCTGTTCGACTGCGTCAGCGACGGCCCGGCCGGCTGAGCCTTCAGCGCAGGATGTCGCCCAGGCAGAGGTACTTGGTCTCGACGTAGTCGTCCATGCCCTGGCGCGCGCCCTCGCGGCCCAGGCCCGACTGCTTCACGCCGCCGAACGGCACCTCGGCCGTCGAGATCAGGCCGGTGTTGATGCCCACCATGCCGTACTCCAGCGCCTCGCCGACGCGGAAGATGCGGCCGATGTCGCGGCTGTAGAAGTAGCTCGCCAGGCCGAACTCGGTGGCGTTGGCCAGCCGGATGGCGTCTTCCTCGGTCTGGAACCTGAACACCGGCGCCACCGGCCCGAAGGTCTCCTCGCGCGAGCACAGCATCTGCGGCGTCGCGTCGGCCAGCAGCGTGGGCTCGAAGAAATGGCCGCCGTCCGTCTCGATGCGCTTGCCGCCGGCCAGCAGCCGCGCGCCCAGCGCGATGGCGTCGGCCACATGGCTCTCGACCTTGGCCAGGGCCTGGGCGTCGATCAGCGGGCCGACGTGCACGCCGGCCTCGAAGCCGCTGCCGATCTTGAGCTGCGCCACCCGGGCCGCGAGCTTGTCCAGGAAGGCGTCGTACACGCCCGCCTGCACGTAGATGCGGTTGGCGCAGACGCAGGTCTGGCCGGCATTGCGGTACTTGCTGGCGATGGCGCCCTCGACCGCGGAGTCCAGGTCGGCATCGTCGAACACGATGAACGGCGCATTGCCGCCCAGCTCCAGGCTGAGCTTCTTGATGGTCGGCGCGCACTGCTTCATCAGGATGCGGCCGACCTCGGTGGAGCCGGTGAAGGACAGGTGGCGCACCACGTCGCTGTCGCACAGCACCTGGCCGATCTCGATGGACTGGGTGCCGTCGGCCGTCAGCACGTTGAGCACGCCGGCCGGCATGCCGGCGCGCTGGGCCAGCTCGGCCGCGGCCAGCGCCGTCAGCGGCGTGGCCTCGGCCGGCTTGATGATGACGGTGCAGCCGGCGGCCAGCGCCGGCGCCACCTTGCGCGTGATCATCGCGAGCGGGAAGTTCCACGGCGTGATGGCCGCGCACACGCCGATGGCCTGCTTGATGACCAGGTAGCGCTTGGTCGGGTCGGTGGTCGGGATGGTCTCGCCATAGACCCGCTTGCCCTCCTCGGCAAACCAGTCCAGGAAGCTGGCGCCGTAGACCACCTCGCCGCGCGCCTCGGCCAGCGGCTTGCCCTGCTCGGCGGTCATCAGCCGGGCCAGGTCGTCGGCATGCTTGACCAGCAGCTGCTGCCAGCGCACCAGCACGGCGGCGCGCTCCTTGGCCGGCTTGGCCTTCCAGGCGCCCAGCGCGTTGGCGGCGGCGGCGATGGCCGAGTCCGTCTCGGCGCGGCCCAGGTTGGCCACCTGCGCCAGCTCGCGGCCGGTGGCCGGGTCGGTGACGGCGAAGGTGGCGGGGCCGGTCACCCATTCGCCGTTGATCAGGGCCTGCGTGCGCAGCAGGCCGGCGTCGTCCAGTGCGTCCAGCGGGGAATTCGCGTCCATCGGGGCTCTCCAGTCGAATCGGCCGCCACTCTACCCGCGGCGGCGCGGGGCCCCTCCCTACAATCGTCCCTCTTTGTCACCGACCTTTTCGTCAATTTCCCAGGAAGCCCCGGAATGAAAGCCGCCGAGATCCGCCAGACCTTTCTGAAGTTCTTCGAGTCGAAGGGCCACCAGATCGTCGCGTCCAGCCCCGTCGTGCCGGGTGACGATCCGACGCTGCTGTTCACCAACGCCGGCATGAACCAGTTCAAGGACGTGTTCCTGGGCTTCGACAAGCGCGCCTACAGCCGCGCCACCACCAGCCAGAAGTGCATCCGCGCGGGCGGCAAGCACAACGACCTGGACAACGTCGGCTACACGGCGCGCCACCACACCTTCTTCGAGATGCTGGGCAACTTCAGCTTCGGCGACTATTTCAAGAAGGACGCCATCGCCTACGCCTGGGAGCTGCTGACCGTGCACTTCAAGCTGCCGGCCGAGAAGCTGTGGGTCACCGTCTACGAAGAGGACGACGAGGCCTACGAGATCTGGAACAAGCAGGTGGGCGTGCCCGCCGAGCGCATCGTGCGCATCGGCGACAACAAGGGCGCGCGCTACATGTCCGACAACTTCTGGATGATGGGCGACACCGGCCCCTGCGGCCCCTGCACCGAGATCTTCTATGACCACGGCCCCGACGTGGCCGGCGGCCCCCCCGGCTCGGCCGAGCAGGACGGCGACCGCTACATCGAGATCTGGAACAACGTCTTCATGCAGTTCAACCGCACGGAAGACGGCGTGATGCACCCGCTGCCCAAGCCGTCGGTGGACACCGGCATGGGCCTGGAGCGCTTGGCCGCAGTGCTGCAGCATGTGCACAGCAACTACGAGATCGACACCTTCGTGAACCTGCTGGCCGGGGCCAAGAAGGCCGTGGACGAAGCCGGCGGCGGCGACTGTGACGCGGCCAGCCCGTCGCTGAAGGTCATCGCCGACCACATCCGTGCCTGTTCCTTCACCGTCGTCGACGGCGTCATCCCCGGCAATGCCGGCCGCGGCTATGTGCTGCGCCGCATCGCCCGCCGCGCCATCCGCCATGGCTACAAGCTGGGCGCACGCACGCCGTTCTTCCACAAGCTGGTGGCCGCACTGGCCGCCGAGATGGGCGACGCCTACCCCGAGATCCGCCAGGCCCAAGGACGCGTGACCGACGTGCTGAAGCAGGAGGAGGAGCGCTTCTTCCAGACCATCGCCACGGGCATGGAAATCCTTGAAGCCGCGCTGGCCAAGGGCGGCAACGTCGACGGCGACACGGCCTTCAAGCTGCACGACACCTATGGCTTCCCGGTCGACCTGACCGCCGACGTCTGCCGCGAGCGCGGCGTGGCGGTGGACGAGGCGCGCTTCGACGAGCTGCTGGAGGAGCAGAAGAACCGCGCCCGCGCCGCCGGCAAGTTCAAGATGGCGCAGGGCCTGGCCTACAGCGGCGCGGCGACCGCGTTCCACGGCTACGACGGCCTGCTTGTCGAGACCGCCAAGGTCGAGGCCATCTACGTGGACGGCGCGCAGGTCGAGGCCGCGAATGCCGGCGATGACGCCGTCATCGTGCTGGACCACACGCCCTTCTACGCCGAAAGCGGCGGCCAGGTCGGCGATGCCGGCGAGCTGCGCAACGGCACGACGCGCGTGGTCGTCGCCGACACGCTGAAGATCCAGGCCGACGTGTTCGGCCACCACGGCCAGGTCGTGGAAGGCGCCGTCAAGGTCGGCGACGTCTTCACCGCGCGCGTCGACGCCGAGCGCCGTGCGAAGACCGTGCGCAACCACAGCGCCACCCACCTGATGCACAAGGCCTTGCGCGAGGTGCTGGGCAGCCATGTGCAGCAGAAGGGTTCGCTGGTGAATGCCGAGCGCACCCGCTTCGACTTCGCCCACAACGCGCCCATGACGGCCGAGGAGATCCGCGAGGTCGAGGCGCTGGTCAATGCCGAGATCCTGGCCAATGCCGGCGCCACCGCGCAGGTGATGGCGCTGGACGACGCGCAGAAGTCGGGCGCCATGATGCTGTTCGGCGAGAAGTACGGCGAGACCGTGCGCGTGCTGTCCATCGGCAGCTCCAAGGAGCTGTGCGGCGGCACCCACGTGAAGGCGACCGGCGACATCGGCCTGTTCAAGATCGTGGCCGAATCCGGCGTCGCGGCCGGCATCCGCCGCGTCGAGGCGGTGACGGGCGAGAACGCGCTGGCCTATCTGCAGTCGCTGGAGACCACCGTCCACGGCATGGCCCAGACCCTGAAGGCCGCGCCGGGCGAGCTGGGGGCGCGCCTGCAGGCCGTGCTGGACCAGGTCCGGCAGCTGGAGAAGGACCTGGCCGCGGCCAAGAGCAAGCTGGCCTCGGCCCAGGGCGACGAGCTGCTGGGCCAGGCAGTCGACGTGAAGGGCCTGAAGGTGCTGGCCGCCCGGCTGGAAGGTGCCGACGCCAAGACGCTGCGCGAGACCATGGACAAGCTCAAGGACAAGCTCAAGACGGCCGCCATCGTGCTGGCCGCCGTGGACGGCGACAAGGTCCAGATCGCGGCCGGCGTGACGGCCGACAGCTGCGCCAAGGTCAAGGCCGGCGAACTGGTCAACTTCGTCGCCCAGCAGGTCGGTGGCAAGGGCGGCGGCAAGCCCGACATGGCCATGGCCGGTGGCACCCAACCCGCCGGCGTGGCGGCGGCACTGAACAGCGTGGCGGGCTGGGTGGCCGAGCGCGTCTGAGGACCCAGCAGGCGCCATGAACAAGGCCCGCGTCATGCGGGCCTTGTCGTTTCAGCGCGGGCCGTTCAGAAGGTTTCCCAGTCGCCGTCGTACGGGGGACGGGCCCGGGGGGGGGGGCCGGCCCCCCCCCCCCCCCCCCCCCCCCCCCAGCCGGGGGCTATGAAAAACAAACCCCCCCCCACGC
>CAXDTK010000002.1:0-84135 GCA_963992225.1 uncultured Comamonadaceae bacterium
CTCTTCCCCCGAACGAATCACAGGAGTTCTCTCGATGAATCGCCACCCCGACCACCGGCGGCCCGCCGCTGGCGCGCTGCTGCCGCGGCGCCGCTTCCTGCAGGGTACGGCCGGCATGGCGGCCATGCTGGCATGGCCACTCGGCGCCAATGCGGTCGTGAAGGAATCGCACCTCGCGCTGCCGCTGTCCTCCTCGCGGGTCGACAACAAGTTCGAACTGACGCTGGCACGTACCCAGGTCAACTTCAGCGGCACGCCGGCGTCGGCGATCACCGTCAACGGCACGGTGCCGGGCCCGCTGCTGCGCATGCACGAGGGCCGCGACGTCACGATCGCGCTGACGAACAGGCTGGACGAGGTGACGGCGGCGCACTGGCACGGACTCAAGGTCCCGAACAACATGGACGGCGTGCCGGGTGTCACGTTCCCGGGAATCAAGCCGGGCGAGACCTTCCAGTACCGATTCGAGCTGCGCCAGAGCGGCACGTACTGGTACCACAGCCACGCGATCCTGCAGGAGCCGGCTGGCTTCTATGCCCCGTTGATCATCGATCCGCAGGAGCGTGAGCCGTTCGGCTACGACCGTGAGTACGTCGTCATGCTGTCCGAGTGGGTCGACACGCCGCCGGAGAAGGTTCTGGCGAACCTGAAGAAGGTGGAGGGCTACTACAACGACCGGCGCCAGACCCTGCCCGAGCTCTATGCCGAGTTGCAGGCGGCACGCAGTCCACAGGAACGCGAGGCGATCTGGAGGGAGCGTCTGGCCTGGGCTCGGATGCGCATGGACCCGACCGACGCCACCGACGGCGGCAGCCAGTGGCAGTTCCTCGTGCACGGCCAGCGGATCCAGGACAACTGGACCGCGCTGTTCAAGCCCGGCGAGCGCATCCGCCTGCGCCTCATCAATGCGTCGGCGATGAACTTCTTCGACGTCTCGATTCCCGGCCTGGAGTTGACCGTCGTCCAGGCCGACGGGCAGAACGTCCGCCCGGTGAAGGTCCGCGAACTGCGCATGGGCAATGGCGAAACCTACGACGTGATCGTGAAGCCCACCGAGCGCAAGGCCTACACGCTGTTCGCCGCTACTTCAGGGCGCATCGGCTTTGCGCGCGGCACGCTCGCGCCCGAACTCGGCATGGAGGGAGAGATCCCTGCGCTGGGTCCGCGGCCCGTGCGCACCATGGCCGAGATGGCCGGTGCGCACGGCGGCGGCCACGGCGCAGCGTCGTCAACGCCGGCGGTCACGACGGCCGACCCGCATGCCGGACACGGCGCCGCACCGGCGGCCCCGGCCCCTGCGGCTGTACCGGCCGATCCACACGCGATGCACGGTGGCATGAAGGGAATGGATAGCATGCCCATGCCGATGGGAGGCATGACCACTGACGCGGGCGCCGGTGCGGTGAAGGACCGGCTCGCCTACGCCGACCTGGAAGCCCTGACGCCGATGCGCCTGCCCGCGGGGCCGGCGAAGAAGATCGACATGCGGCTCACGGGCGACATGAACCGCTACATCTGGTCGATCAACGACAAGAAGCTGTCGCAGGCCAGCTTTTTCGATGCCCGCCTGGGCGAGCGGCTGGAGATCCGCCTGATCAACGAAACCATGATGGAGCACCCGATGCACATGCATGGCGCGTTCTTCGTGGTCGAGAACGGCAGGGGTGAGCGAGCCCCTCTCAAGCACACCGTCATCGTCAAGCCCGGCGAGACCATCACGGTGCACACCAGCTTCGACGAGCCAGGCCCGTGGGTCTTCCACTGCCACCTCTTCTATCACGCGGCCGCCGGCATGGTCCAGGCCATCGTCGTCAAGTGAGCGGGCCGGTCATGGAACAAGAACGAATGAACACGAAGAACCATCGCCTGTACCACTTGCTGGGGCTCGCGCTCGCCGCAGCACTGGCCGGACCTGCCCGTGCCATGGAGGACGACGCGGTTTTCCAGGCCACCCGCATCGAAATCGATGCCGGCAGGGCGGACTCGAAGAGCATCGCAGCCTGGCGCGCCGACGGCTGGATCGGCACCGACTACAACCGCTTTGCCTGGCGGACCGAAGGCACGCAACGCGCCGGCCGGCTCGAGGACGCCGAGGTCCAGGGGCTGTACAGCCGCTACCTCGCGCCCTTCTGGGACCTGCAACTCGGCCTGCGGCGCGAACTCAAGCCCGCCGCCCGTAACTACGCCGTGCTGGGTGTGCGGGGCCTGGCACCCTATGCCTTCGATGTCGACCTGGCAGCGTTCGTGCGCAGCGACGGCCGGCTGTTCGCACGCACCCGTGTGGAGTACGACATGCTCTTCACCAACCGCCTCATCGCCAAACCCTTCGCCGGCATCGACTGGGCGGCACGCTCGGCACCGTCGGACGGCATCAAGGCTGGCGTCACTGCATCGGAGTGGGGGCTCAACCTGCGCTACGAAGTCACACGAGCGGTCGCCCCCTATCTTGAAGTCGGCCGCCAGTGGCAGCGTGGCGCCGACGGAGGCACGGGCGCGAACTCGGTGCGAGCCGGGCTGCGGCTGGTGCTCTGATCCCCGCCAGGCCAACGCGATGAACCGCCCGCTCCGCATCGAACGGCAGGGCTCGCCGACCGCGTCGGGACTGGGGGCCTGGCAACTGGCCTGGCTCGCGGCCGCGGTCTTCGTCGTCTCGGCTGGCTATGGGGCGCTGATGCCCTTGCTGCCGACCTGGCTGACGCCGCTGATGAATGCCGACGGCCAGGCCGAGGTGGCCCGCCACGTGGGTCTGCTCAGCGGCCTGTATGCCGCGGGTGTGCTGGTCGGTGCGCCGCTGTGGGGCCTCGTCTCCGACCGCTGGGGCCGGGGCCGCATCCTGGTGATCGGGCTGGTCGGCTATGTCGCGAGCCTGCTGCCCCTCTTGCGGCCCGACTGGATCGGCATTGCCGGCATCTACGTGTCGCGCGGGGCCACCGGCTTCTTCGTGGCGGCTGTCGTACCGGTGGTGCCTGCGCTCGTCGCCGAGCACACGCCGCAAGGTCAGCGCGCGCGCCGCTTCGCGTGGCTCGGTGCGATGTCCTTGCTGGGCTTCCTGTTCGGGCCGGGGCTCAATGCCGCCGCGGGGCAGGCTTCCGGCGGGCTCGCCGGCATCGGCGCCGGCACTGTCGACCCGACGGACCTCGTGATCGTGATGTCGGCGGCCCTGGGCGCGTTGATGATGCTCGGATTGGCAGTCACCCTGCCGCGCATGGCTCCGCCGGCGGCCGAGGAAGACCTGCACTCTGCGTCCGCCGATCGGCGGCGCGCGGCGGCGCTGTGGGGGCTGAACGGCGTGGTCATGTTCGTGCTGTCCGGCTTCGAGCTCGGCATCGTTTTGCAAGGTCAGCAGCACCCGACGCTGTCGTCGCGCGAGATCTCGCTGATGTTTGCCGAGTGCAGCCTCGTGATGCTCGGTGTCAATGCCTTGCTGTTCTTCACGGGTCTGCTCGAGCGTGCCGCCGGCCGCGGCGTGATGGCGGCCGGGCTGGTGCTGGCGATCGCCGGCCTGGCGATGCTGGCGCAGCACCGCAGCGACGCGTGGATGTACGTCGGCGTCAGCTTCACCGCCGCGGGCACCGGGCTCGTGCTGCCGACGATCTCGTACCTCGCGGCCGGAGCCTCTCAGCGACGGCTCGGCACGACGATGGGTGGGTTGGCCGCAGCCGCGGGCTTCGGCCAGACGCTCGGCTCGGCCGCCGCCGGCTGGCTGTTCGGCGCGGTCGCCCAGCTCAGCTTCGCGTGGCTTGCGCTGCCGCTGCTGGCCACGCTGGGCACCCTGATCGTTCGACCCACGTGGTGGGCCACCGAGGACGCTGCGTCGCAGTTGTCGCGAGTGCGCTCCGACCCGCTTCCCAAATGAAACCTCAAGGAGTTCTGAGCATGCGCCACTTCCTCGCCGCCCTTCTCGCCGCGCTCACGCTCGCACTGTCCGGCTGCGGCTACAACACCTTCCAGTCCACCGACGAGCAGATCAAGGCCAGCTGGTCCGAGGTGCTGAACCAGTACCAGCGCCGTGCCGACCTGATCCCGAACATCGTGGCCACCGTCAAGGGCGAGGCCAACTTCGAGCAGGAGACGCTCACGAAGGTGGTCGAGGCGCGCGCCAAGGCCACCTCGATCCAGGCCACGCCGGAGCTGGTCAACAACCCCGAAGCGTTCAACAAGTTCCAGGCCGCGCAGGGCGAGTTGTCGAGCGCGCTGTCGCGCCTGCTGGTCGTGTCGGAGAACTACCCGACCCTGAAGGCGAACCAGGGCTTCCAGGATCTGCGCGTGCAGCTCGAAGGTACCGAGAACCGCATCGCCGTGGCGCGCGGCCGCTACGTGAAGGCGGTGCAGGACTACAACGTCGCGGTCCGCACCTTCCCGAGCAACCTGACGGCGATGGTGTTCGGCTACGGCGTCAAGGCCAACTTCAGCGTCGCCGACGAGGCGGCGCTCGCCGTTCCGCCGAAGGTCGACCTCGGCGGCATCGGCGCCTCGGGTGCCAAGAAGTGACAACGGATGTCACGCCGGTCGGACGCTGGCTGCGTAGCCTCGCGGTCTGCTGGCTGCTGGGCCTCGCGGCGTTCGGCGCATCGGCACAGGAACTGGTTCCTGTGCCGCCCCTGCAGGGTCGCGTAAGCGACCTGACCGGCACGCTGACCGCCGAGCAGAGCGCCGCGCTCGAGCAGTCGCTGCGCGCCTTCGAGGAGCGCAAGGGCACGCAGATCGCGGTGCTGATCGTGCCCACGACGCGGCCCGAGGCGATCGAGGCCTTCGCCCTGCGCGTGGTCGAGAAGTGGAAACTGGGGCGGCGCAAGGTCGATGACGGTGCACTGCTGCTGGTCGCGAAGGACGACCGTGCCGTGCGGCTCGAGGTCGGCTACGGGATCGAAGGCGCGCTGAACGATGCAACGGCGGCGCGCGTCATCGCGGAGGTCATCACGCCACGATTCAGGCAGGGCGACTTCTACGGCGGGCTCTCTGCGGGGTTGGACCGGATCGTGGGCGTCCTCGATGGCGAAGCGCTGCCGCCGCCGGCTCGTCGCGGCCCGGCCTCGGCGGACAACGGCCTCGGACAAGGCTGGCCGGTGCTGTTCATCGTCGCGCTGGTCCTCGGCGGCGTGCTGCGCCAGGTTTTGGGCCGCCTGCCCGGGGCACTGGTGGTCGGCGGCGTGCTGGGTGCTGTCGCGTGGTTCGCGCTCGGCACACTGGCCGTCGCCGCCACGGCGGGACTGACGGGCTTCTTCGTCACGCTACTGGGCATCGGCATGGGCGGTCACGGCGGCATGCACGGGCATGGCGGACACCGAGGCGGTGGCTTTGGCGGGGGCGGCGGGTTCGGCGGCGGCGGCGGCGGTTTTGGCGGAGGCGGTGCCTCCGGCAGGTGGTGACGATGGATCTGCCACGCATCCTGCGCCATGTCGCGACGACCTCGAATCAGGTCCGCCGCGCCTTCCCTGCATCTGCGCTTCGCTCGATCGAGCAGGCCATTGCCGCGAGCGAGACGACCCACGCGGCTGAGATCCGGTTCGTCGTCGAAGGCGCGCTCGACGGCCTGCCGCTGCTGCGCGGCCAGACGGCGCGCGAACGCGCCATCGAGCTCTTCGCGCGGTTGCACGTCTGGGACACCGAACACAACACCGGCGTGCTGATCTACGTGCTGCTCGCCGACCGGCGTGTCGAGATCGTCGCCGACCGGGGCATCCACGCGAGGGCCGACGCCGAGACCTGGTCCGTGATCTGCCGCGGCATGGAAACACACTTCGCCAACGGCAATTTCGGGGCTGGTGCCGTCGAGGGCATCGAGGCCGTCACGCAACTGGTCATACGCCACTTCCCGGTCACGTCAGGCGATCGCAATGAGTTGCCCGATGCACCGCTGCTGATCTGATCACCCGCACGAACAGAGGATTCCATGCAACTTCAGTTTCTCGGTGCCACCGGCACCGTCACCGGCTCGAAGTACCTGCTGCGCCACGAAGGCGCCACGCTGCTCGTCGATTGCGGCCTGTTCCAGGGCTACAAGCAGCTGCGCCTGCGCAACTGGGCGCCGTTGCCCGTGCCGGCCGCCGGGGTCGATGCGATCGTCCTGACGCACGCCCACATCGATCACAGCGGCTACGTGCCGCTGCTCGCGCGGCAGGGTTTCAAGGGCAAGGTGTACTGCTCGGAAGCGACCTACGAGCTCTGTCGCATCCTGCTGCCCGACAGCGGCCACCTGCAGGAGGAGGAAGCCGAGTACGCCAACCGGCGCGGCTACTCCAAGCACAAGCCGGCGCTGCCGCTGTACACCCGCGAGGACGCCGAACGCTGCCTGAAGCAGTTCGTGCCGCGGCCCTACGGCACGTCATGGAGCCCGGTGCCCGGGCTGCAGGCGCGCCTGGATCCATCGGGACACATGCTCGGGTCCGCCTTCGTGAAGATCGACGACGGACGGCGTTCGATCCTGTTCTCCGGCGACATCGGGCGTCCGAACGATCTGGTGCTGGCCGCGCCGACGCGCGTGCCCGGGGCCGACTACGCGGTGGTCGAATCGACCTACGGCGACCGCCAGCACGAGGCGAGCGATCCGCTGCTCAAGCTGGGCGAGGTCATCAATCGGACGGCGGCACGCGGCGGGGTCGTGGTGATCCCGGCGTTCGCGGTCGGGCGGGCGCAGAGCCTGATGTACTGCATCCACCTGCTCAAGGAGCGCGGCGTCATCCACCACCTGCCGGTCTACCTCGACAGCCCGATGGCGACCGACGCAACGCGCATCTACCACGCGCACCGCGGCGAGCACCGGCTGAGCCCCGAGCAGTGCGATGCCATGTGCCATGCGGCGACGATCGTCAACAAACCCGACGACTCCCGCGCACTGAGTGCGCGGCGCGGCCCGATGGTCATCATCTCGGCCAGCGGCATGGCCACGGGCGGACGCGTGGTCCACCATCTCAAGGCCTTCGCGCCGGACCGCCGCAACACGATCCTGTTCGCGGGCTACCAGGCCGGCGGCACGCGCGGCGCCGCCATCCTGCAGGGTGCCGCCTCCGTGCGCATCCACGGCGAGGAAGTGCCGATCCATGCCGAGGTCGCCTCGCTGCCCAGCCTGTCCGCACACGCTGACGCCGCCGAGATCCTGCAGTGGCTGCGCGGCTTCGATGCGCCACCGACGCAGACCTTCGTCACCCATGGCGAGCCGGCGGCGGCCGACGCGATGCGCTCGCGCATCGAGCACGAACTCGGCTGGTCCTGCCGCGTGCCCGACTACCTCGAGACGGTGGAACTGTCATGAGCGCGCATCCGCAGCCCGGTCACGTCGACGCCGTCGAGAACACGCTGCGCGCCTGGCGCACGGGCATCGACACCTACCAGGAGCCGGTGGTCTACATGCGGCGCGATTGCGCCGTCTGCCGCGCCGAGGGCTTCACGACGCAGGCGCGCGTCAAACTGAGCACCGGCTCGGCCAGCATCGTGGCCACGCTCAGTGTCGTGGACGGCTCCTGGCTCGGACATGGCGTGGCCGGCCTGTCGGAGGCGGCGTGGGCGGCACTGCATCCGCTGCCGGGCGAATCGCTGGAGGTCACGCACGCCCCGGTCCTCGAATCGCTGAGCCATGTTCGCGCGAAGGTGTATGGCCACCGACTCGACGATCGCGCATTCCGCGCCGTGATCGGCGACGTCGCCGCAGGCCGCTACTCGGACCTGCACCTGGCGACCTTCATCACCGCCTGTGCCGGCGACCACCTCGACCTCGACGAGACCGTATCGCTGACACGGGCGATGGTCGACGTGGGCGAACGCCTCGACTGGGGCCGCGACCTGGTCGTCGACAAGCATTGCGTCGGCGGCCTGCCCGGCAACCGCACGACGCTGCTCGTCGTGCCGATCGTCGCCGCCTGCGGGCTGACGATGCCCAAGACATCGTCGCGCGCGATCACATCCCCTGCCGGCACCGCCGACACGATGGAGGTGCTCGCCCCGGTCGATCTCGACATCGCCGCCATGCGACGCACGGTGGAGCGCACCGGCGCCTGCATCGTCTGGGGCGGCTCGGTGCGGCTGAGCCCGGCCGACGACATCCTGATCCGCGTCGAGCGCCCGCTCGATCTCGACAGCGAGGGACAACTGGTCGCCTCTGTCCTGTCCAAGAAGGCGGCGGCCGGCTCGACTCACGTGCTGATCGATCTTCCGGTGGGCCCCACGGCCAAGGTGCGCAGCGCCGAGGCCGCCCACACGCTCGGGCGGCGGCTCGTCGAGGTCGGCCGGGCCATCGGACTGCAGGTGGCGCTGCGCGTCACCGACGGGATGCAGCCGGTCGGGCGCGGCATCGGCCCGGCGCTGGAGGCCCGCGACGTGCTGGCCGTGCTGCGCCGGCAGGCCGATGCCCCGGACGACCTGAAGCAGCGCGCGCTGCGCCTGGCCGGCGACATCCTGGAACTCGGCGGCGCGGCGCCAGAAGGCCAGGGACTGCGTCTCGCGACCGAGGTGCTCTCCGATGGACGCGCGTGGGCCAAGTTCACCGACATCTGCGAGGCCCAAGGTGGACTGCGCGACGTGCCGCTGGCACCGCACCGGCGGGTCGTCGAGGCGCCCTCGGCGGGGCGCATCACGGCCGTCGACAACCGCGTGCTGGCAAGAGCCGCCAAGCTCGCCGGCGCCCCGAACGCACCGGCGGCCGGCGTCGACGTCCATGCCCGCCTCGGCGACGTCGTGCAGAGAGGACAGCCGCTCTTCACGCTGCATGCGCAGGCCCCCGGGGAACTGGCCTATGCGCAGCAGTTCGTCGACGCGCGCCCCCCCATCTTCCAGATCGCGGAGGCGTCGTGAGAGCCATCGTCTTCCATCTGCCCGGCGACGAGGGTTTTGCCGACCGGCTGGTTCGCTCGCTACAGGCCGAGCGTGCGGCCCTGGAACTGCACCGCTTTCCGGATGGAGAGTCACTGGTCCGCCTGGATGCGGACGTGACGGGCCGGACCGTCGTGCTCACCTGCAGCTTGGCGCGACCCGACGAGAAGACCCTGCCGCTGCTCTTCGCGGCAGACGCAGCACGCGACCTCGGCGCGGCGAAGGTGCTGCTGGCGGCCCCGTACCTCGCCTACCTGCGGCAGGACCGGCGCTTCCATGCCGGCGAAGCCGTTACGTCACGCTCCTACGCGGCGCTGCTGTCCACCGCCTTCGATGCGCTGGTGACGGCCGACCCGCATCTGCACCGCTACCACGCACTCGGCGAGATCTACCGCATCCCGACACGGGTGGTGCACACGGCGCCGCTGATCGCCGGCTGGGTCGCGGCACACGTCGACCGCCCGCTGCTGATCGGGCCCGACTCGGAGAGCGAGCAATGGGTCGCGGAAGTCGCCGCCGCCGCGGGCGCACCCTGGACCGTGCTGCAGAAGATCCGCCGCGGCGACCGCGATGTCGAGGTCAGCCTGCCGGACGTGTCGGCCTGGACCGACCGCCAGCCAGTGCTGGTCGACGACATCGTCTCCAGCGCACGCACCATGATCCAGGCCGTCGCCAGCGTGCGCCGAGTCGGCCTGCCCGCGCCGCTGTGCATCGGCGTGCATGCGCTTTTCGCGCCGGGGGCTTACGAAGAACTGCTGGCCACCGGGCCGGCCCGCGTGCTCACCTGCGACACGGTGCCGCACGCCTCCAACGAGATCAGCGTCGTCGAACCGATGGCGCGCGCACTGGAAGAACTGATGGAGGGAATCGCATCGTGAACGACACTCGCCCGTCCCTGGTCTGGCGGCTGTGGCTGCTCATCGCGCAGGTGATCGCGGTCTCCGCGGGTCTGCTGATCGCCTGGCGGGCGTTCGGGCCCGAGCCCGCCACACCTGCGCGCCCGGACATCGTGGCGCTGCGAGAGGCACCCCATGCCGACCCGGCGGCCTCCGCACCGGGTGCCAAGGCCGTCGTGGCACGCCTGGAGGGCGGCTTCCGTGCGGCAGCGGCGAAGGCCTCGGCTTCGGTCGTCAACATCTACACGCGCAAGGCTCCGCCACGGCAACTGCCCGGCTGGCTGCGGCCGTATGGCGGCTCCGAGGAGGAAGCCGCGCAGGGCCAGTCGAGCCTTGGCTCGGGCGTGATCGTGGCCGCACAGGGTTTCATCCTGACCAACAACCACGTCGTCGAGGGCGCCGACGAGATCGCCGTGATGCTGCCCGGCGGCAAAGTGGCCGAGGCGCGGGTCGTCGGCACGGACCCGGAGACCGACCTCGCGGTGCTGCGCATCGACGCCAAGGGCCTGCAGCCCATCACCTTTGCCGATCCCGCCTCGGTGCAGATCGGTGACATCGTGCTGGCCGTCGGCGATCCGTTCGGCGTGGGCCAGACGGTGACGCAGGGCATCGTGAGCGCCACCGGCCGCAACCGACTCGGCATCAACACGTTCGAGAACTTCATCCAGACCGACGCGGCCATCAATCCCGGCAATTCAGGCGGTGCGCTGGTCGACGCGTCCGGCCATCTGGTGGGCATCAACACCGCCATCTATTCACGCAGCGGCGGCTCGCAGGGCATCGGCTTCGCGATCCCGGTGAGCCTCGCCCGGCAGGTGATGGAGCAGATCATCGCCACCGGCCGCGTCAGCCGCGGCTGGCTCGGCGTGAGCGCCCGAGACGTCGTTCACGAGACCACCGGCGCCGCAGCCGGTGCCGCGCTCGTCGCCGTGCAGCGCGGTGGCCCGGCCGACCGCGCCGGCCTGCGCGCCGGCGACACGGTCGTCTCGATCAACGGCAAGGAGATCAGCGACACGGCCGCGCTCATCAACGAGACGGCCGCATTGAGCCCAGGTACCCAGGCGCAGTTCAAGGTCCTGCGCGGCCGCGAGGCCGTCTCTCTGGCGGTGGAACTGGGCCAACGTCCGGTCACGCGCAAGCCGTGAGAGAGGCATCCCGTGCTGCGCGTCGCACTCGAGTCCGGTCTGACGCGAACGCTGCTGCGGCGGGCCGACAGTCCCGCGTTTCCCGCGGTGGTGGGTGCCGTGGCGCTCGCCGCGACGCTGTCAATGTCGGTTCCCTTTGCAACCTTGCTGGTGGCGGCGGTGCTGATGGCGCGGCGCCGCTGGAGCGCCATCGCCGTGGGCGCCAGCCTGGGCGCGGCACTGGGCGCGGCCGTGCTGTACCTGGTGTTCCACCACCTCGGCTGGGCGCGGCTCTTCGCCGCCTATCCCGACGTCGTGCGTTCGTCCGCCTGGAACGACGCAACGCGCTGGTTGTCCGCCTACGGCGTCGTGGCACTGCTAGTCATCGCCGCCACGCCGCTGCCGCTCACGCCGGCGTTGATGTTCGCCGCGATCTCCCGGCTGCCGCTCGCGGAGGTGGTGTTCGCGCTGTGGATCGGCAAGCTCGCCAAGTACTCCGTGTATGCCTGGCTGGCCTCGCGCTTTCCGGAACGTGCGCTTCGGCGCGGTCAGCGGCACGCCGATGCGCTGCGCATCATCGTCGCCCGTGCCCTGTCGCCCACCCCGGGGCAGCGGCGCGACATCGGGGCTTCCGGGGAGCGCCGGTGACGGTGCCCGCAAAGCCGCGGTCGCGACCGCCCCTCCACCTGCTACAGGAGGTCTGCTGATGTGCTTCTCCGCCGAGGCCAGCTTCGCCGCCGGCACCGCGTTGCTGATCGTCGGCGCAGCCACCGTGCGCCGCGCGCGTGTGCGCTCCGAACTGCCGTACGCCTGGATACCGGTCCTCTTCGGCATCCAGCAACTGCTCGAGGGCGCGCTCTGGCTGACCTTCCCGGACCGCGCGCCGCTTCTCAATACCGTACTGACGCACGCCTATTCGTTCTTCTCGCACGTGCTGTGGCCGATCTACGTGCCGCTGGCCGCGCTGGCGCTGGAGACCGTGTCGTGGCGGCGGCGGGTCCTGATCGCCATCGCGTTCGCCGGCAGCGCCGTGGGTCTGTACCTGCTGGCGACGCTGTTCACGCTGCCGATCGTCGCCACCGTGCGGGGCCAGCACATCGCCTACGAATCGCCGCACTTCTACGCGCTGGCCGCGATGTCGCTGTACCTGGTCGGCACCTGCGCCAGCCTGATGGTCTCGAGCCACGTTCGGGTGGTGGCCTTCGGCGTGGCGGCGTTCGTGTCCGCGGTGGCGGCCTGGACCTTCTACACCACCTGGTTCATCTCGGTGTGGTGCTTCTTCGCCGGCGTGCTCAGCGTGATCGTGTTCCTGTACTTCACAGATCCGAGCCGTGCCAAGCGGGTTGCCGGCGCGGTCCCGGAACTGGGGGCACGTTGATGGAGGGGACGAAGCGCTTCACGCCGGCGCTCGGCTTTCATGTCCTCACGCCCCTGTACGACCGCGT
Source organism: uncultured Comamonadaceae bacterium (assembly GCA_963992225.1). GTDB lineage: Bacteria > Pseudomonadota > Gammaproteobacteria > Burkholderiales > Burkholderiaceae_C > Pelomonas. The sequence continues at coordinate 12,271 of CAXDTK010000002.1, forward strand.
GGTGGCCCTGACCACGCGCGAGCGGACCTTCAAGCGGGCACTGCTCGATCAGGCGTGCCTCGGTCCGACCCATCAGGTGCTGGACGTCGGCTGCGGCACCGGAACGCTGGCGATCGCAGCCCAGCGGCGCCAACCGGGCGTGCGGGTGGCCGGCTTGGATGCCGACCCCGCCGTCCTCGCCGTCGCGGCGCGCAAGGCACGGTCTGCCGGGGCCGACATTGCGTTCGGCCTGGGCCGCTCGAACGCCCTGCCTTACGCCGACGAACGCTTCGACCGCGTGCTGTCGAGCCTGTTCTTCCACCACCTCTCCTGGGGCGACAAACTGCTGACCGCGCGCGAGATGCATCGCGTGCTGCGTCCGGCCGGCGAACTGCACGTCGCGGACTGGGGCCGGGCGGGCGGTCTGCTCAGTCGGACCGCGTTCCTGGCGGTCCAGCTTGTCGACGGCTTCGACACCACGAGCGACAACGTTGCCGGGCTGCTGCCGGTGCTGTTTGCGACCGCAGGGTTTCGCCAGGTCGAGGAGACGCGTCGGATTCCCACCCCTCTGGGCATCGTCTCCCTGTACCGGGCGGCCAAGAGCCCCGCCGCGCCCGGCAACCGCTCGGCGGGAGACGGGACGGCATGAGCGACCTACAGGACGTACCGCCAGGGGCGCCGACTGCGGCCGGCTCGCCTGCGGCCCTGCGCGTGCTGTTCATGGACATCGCCGCCGAAGACCAGGCTGCGCTCGAAGCCCTGTGCCCGAGCTCATGGTGGCCGCGCTTCCTGGCCGACACGCAGCTCGACGCGGATGACGGCGCCGCGGCGCTGGCCCAGGCGCTGTGTGTGTTCGTCCGCACGCCGGTGACGCGCCAGTCGTTGCAGCGAATGCCGGCGCTGCGGTTGGTGGCGACACGGTCCACCGGCGTCGACCACATCGACCTCGACGCCTGCCGCGAGCGCGGCATCGCGGTCGTCCACGTGCCCGACTACGGGGCTGCCACGGTCGCCGAACACACCTTCGCGCTGCTGCTGGGGCTGGCCCGCCACGTGTGCGAGGCACGCGGCCGAGCGCTCCAGGGCCGCTTCTCCTACCGGGGGCTGACCGGCTTCGAACTGGAAGGCAAGGCGCTGGGGATCGTCGGCTTCGGGCGCATCGGAACCCACGTGGCGCGGATCGCGCAGGGTTTCGGAATGAAGGTTCTGAGCTTCGACCCACGACCGCGACCGCAAGCCACGATCCCGCCGGGCGTTGACTTCGTCGGGTGGTCCGAGCTGCTCGAACGCAGCGAGATCCTCAGCCTGCATGTGCCGCTGACACCGGACACGCATCACCTGCTGGACGACAACGCCTTTGCCCGCATCAAACCCGGTGTCGTGCTGCTGAACACCGCGCGCGGCGGCTTGATCGACGAAGACGCGCTGCTGCGCGCGCTTGACCGCGGCACCGTCTCCGCGGCCTGCCTGGACGTGCTCGAGCACGAAGGCAGCGCCGCGCCCGAGGCGCCGATGGGCTGCGGCGGACTGGGCTGCGACCGCGGCTGGCAGTCGACTCACCCGTTGCTGCGCCACCCGCGCGTGCTCGCGACGCCCCATGTCGGCTTCAACACCCGCGAGGCGGTTGCGCGCATCCTGCACGAGACCGTCGGCAACATCCTGGCCTGGCAGGCCGGCCAGCCGCGCAACCGCATGGCCTGACATGCCGACCGCCACACCAACTCCTGCCAAATCGTCGCAGCGCCGCTCCCCGGTCGGTCGCGCCCTGTGGATCGGCATGGCGTTCGCCGGCTTCGTGTTGTGGTGGGCTTGGCACCGGGGCGTCATGCGTTGCGATGACCACCCCATCGCCGAGCGATTTGCAACCCTTCTGCAAGGGCTCGGCACCACCTTCGTCAAGCTTGGCCAGCACCTGAGCCTGCGCGCTGACCTGCTGCCCGAGTCGGCACAGCAGGCGCTGGCCAGGCTGCAGGATCATGTCGGCCCGTTTCCGTCGGAGCAGGCGCAGCAGGCCGTCGAATCCGCTTTCGGCCGCCCCTGCGCACAGCTGTTCGCGCGCTTCGACCTGGCGCCGCTGGCCGCGGCCTCGGTGGCGCAGATCCACCGCGCCGCGCTGCCCGACGGCACCGAGGTGGTCGTGAAGATCCGCCGGCCAGGCTCCGCCCAGGCCGTCGAATCCGACATGCGCATCCTGCGCCTGGTGGCCACTGTTGCGCAGGCCCTTGTCCCGGCACTGCGCCGGTGGGGCCTCGTGGCGATCGTCGACGAGATCGCCGGCAACCTGCGGCTCGAGATGGACCTCGCGCGCGAGGCTCGCTTCGTGAGGCGTTTCGCCGATGCGTGGCGCGGCTCGCCGGAAGTCGACATCCCTGACGTGGTCGACGGCCTGTGCACATCCTCCGTGATGGTGCAGCGCTTCAGCAGTGGCGTGCGCATCGACTCCGTACCGGCGCCGGATCGGGAGGCCTGCGCACGCCGCCTCGTCGACAGCTACGTGAGGCAGCTTTTCGAGCACGGTTTGTTTCATGGTGATCCCCATCCAGGCAACCTGTTCGTGATGCCCGACGGGCGAATCTGCTTCCACGATTTCGGCATCGTCGGCCGCCTGGACCGACGCCTGCGCCGCGCGCTGACGGCCTTCGCCCTCGCGTTCGTCGAGCAGGACGCCGACTGGGTTGTCGACGCCTGGCTCGACCTAGGGCTGGTCGGTGCGCAAGTCGAGCGCCGCGCCTTCCTGCCGGTGGTGCAGTCGCTGCTGGCGGACTGCGCCGAGCGGCCGCTGCGCGACTGGTCGCTGCCGGCAGCGCTCGGACGGCTGGTGGCCGCCGGCCGCTCACAAGCGGTACGCCTGCCCACGGACCTGCTTGTGCTGACGCGCACGATGCTGCTGCTCGAGGGCACGGTCCGTGCATTGGCACCGGCGTTCTCGATCTTCGAGACCTTGTCGCAGCACGCCGCGGTCGGCACGCTGCGGCAAGCAGGCCAGCCGGAGGCCACGAAGCGCCTGGCCTTCGAGGTCGGAAGCGCCGCCAGCGACCTGCCGACGCTGGTTGCTCAGCACCTACACGGCGCACTGACCCGCGAGCGCCTGCTCGAGATCGCGATCGTGCCGGACCCGCGCCTGCAGGAAGGCGTCGACCGCGCCAGCCGCCGTATCGCGCTCGCACTGGTGACGCTCGGTCTGTACATCGCCGCGAGCCTGTTGATGCAGCACGCCGTCGGCCCGCAATGGGGCGGCATGCCGCTGCTCGCGCTGGCGGGCTATGGGCTCGCCATCCGTTTCACGTTTTCCATCGCCGGCGGCAGCGCGCAGCGCTGACCGGGGAGTTCAGCCTCAAAGGAGAGTGGACATGGACAGAGTCAGGGTGGCAGTCAATGGCTACGGCGTAATCGGCAAGCGCGTCGCCGACGCGGTTCGCCTGCAGGACGACATGACACTTGCCGGCGTCGCCGACATCGTGGACGACTATCGGCTGCAGGTCGCCTCACGGGCTGGGCTGCCCGTGTACGCGGCAACGCCCCAAGCCGAGGCGCCGATGCGCGCGGCCGGCATCGCTGTAGCAGGCGGCATCGCCGAACTCCTCACACAAGCCGATGTCGTCGTCGACTGCACGCCCAAGAAGGTGGCCGCAGCCAACAAGGGGGTCTACGAGACGGCAGGCGTCAAGGCCATCTTTCACGGCGGCGAATCCCACTCGTTGACCGGACATTCGTTTGTCGCGCAGGCGAACTATGCGTCGGCCTTGGGTCGCGCATCGACGCGCGTCGTGTCCTGCAACACCACATCCATCGTGCGCACGCTCGGCGCGCTCAAGGCGGCCGGTCTGCTCAGGCGTGCGCGAGGCACGTTGATCCGGCGCGCTTCCGATCCGTGGGAGGCGCATGCCGACGGTATCGTCAACACGGTGGTTCCCGAAAAGAACATTCCCAGCCATCAGGGTCCGGACGCCCGCACCGTCATACCCGACCTCGACGTCGTGACGATCGCCGTGAAGGCCGCTCATAACTCCAGCCACCTGCACACCTGGTGGGTCGAGTTGACACGACCAGCGACGCGCGAGGAGGTGCTTGCCGCATTCCGTACAGCGCCGCGGATCGCGTTCGTGCGGTCGGCGGACGGCATCGTCGCGCTGAACAGCACGGTCGAACTGATGGCCGATCTTGGCCGCCCCCGGGCGGATATGTGGGAGGTGGCGCTGTGGGAGGACGTACTGGCCGTGGACGGCGACCAGGCGTACTACACCTACCAGGTCTTCAACCAGGCGATCGTGATCCCGGAAACGATCGACGCGATCCGGGCACTTACCGGGATCGAGTCGGATGCGGCGCGGTCCATCGCGAGGACCGACGCCTCTCTGGGACTGCGTCGCGACTTCCTTCGCTGACGGTGCACGTCGTCAACGGTTGGTCAGATTCCCCAACTGAAATTTTGTCGGCAGCGCCGCCCGAGCCCGGTGGGTGTTCGCTCGGGCTGTCACCTGAAGTACCACTGAATCTGCACCTGGAACGCGTCGGGAGAGGTCGCGAACTCGCTACCCGCGCCTCCGGTAAAGCGCTGCACGCCGAAGATCAGATCCGCGTCCGGCGCGACGGACCACACGATGCGGCTGTCGACCGCGCGGCTGCGATCGTCGACGTTAAGAACCGCGTAGGTGATCCACTTCAGCAGCGGTGTGAACTCGTAAGACGCGTACAGCCCCGCGTAGCGTGTCGCCAGGTTCGTGACCCGCTCTGAGCGCAACCCGACGAAATCGTACCCAGCCCGATCCCGCGACCCGGCGCCGTTGTAGAACAGCTCGGCGCTCACCGTGAGGCCATTTGCGAAGGCATAGTCCGCGCCCGCCATCCATCGGTTGAATCGGGGGCCCCCACCCGGGTCCACCCGCGCCGCTTCGGCGCGGATACCGGCGTCGCCGATCTGGCTGGCGACGTCAGCGCCGACAATGTCCAAGCCTCGAAGCCGGCCGGCGAGCAGCGACACGTCGACCCCGGCCGCATTGCCGTGCCACTGCACGGCACGGCTGGGCGAGCCGCGATCGGGCGCGGGGGCAAATACGAGCGAAGCGCGCGACAGCGGCCCGAGCTTGGCCTCGAGCAACGCGGCGTCAACGCCGACGCGCTCCTCCCGCTCGAGCGCCAGCGGGCTGATCGGGTTCAGGATGTCAAGCGGGCTCCAGAAGCGCCCGGTCCCCCAGGCGATGCGCTGGCGGCCGAGTTTGAGATCGACATCACCGCGCGTCAGCGTCAGCGCCGCCCGATAGAGGCGATGACGGCCGTAAACGTCGCCACGCTCAAGGTAGTTGGCATCGGCCCGCCAGTACTGCGGCGGCGGGCGGTCCTTGACCACACGAAACTCGCCAGTGTTCAGGTAGCTGCCGAGCAGCAACTCGTTGTCGTATTGCAGGTCGAGTGCAAGTCCCGGCGCGAGGTCGCCCTTCGCCTCGACGCGCAGTCGGTTCAGACTGAGCGCGTAGTCCTCACCCGTCGATGCCCGCGAACTCAGGAACAGGCTCTTCAGGCTTCCCGACAATTGCAGCGGCTGAGCCCGAGCCAGCGAAGAGGCGGCACTGAGCACCAGCGCCGTCACCAATAGTGATGTGCACCCGCCGAAGCAGCGGTGTGGTCGTGTCATCACGTGTGCCGGATGGCCGCGGTCGGCTCCAGCCGCGCCGCCTTGGCGGCAGGGTACAGCGACACGGCCACGCTGGCGAGGAACAGGCCGATGCCCGGCCCGACGAGATTGCCGGCGACGAACTGCGGATAGACGATGCCGGTCAGCCCCGGGATGGCGCTGTAGTTGCGATAGAAGCCTGAGAGGTCCAGCCCGATGCTGCCAAACAGTGCGACCACAGAGGCACCGACAGCGTAGCCGATGACCGACGCGACGAGCATCAGCACGACTGTCTCGTAGACCACCATTCGCACGACCGCGTCGGGCGGCGTTCCGAGCGCCATCATCACGCCGAACTCGCGAGTGCGCTCGGCCACCGCCATGAAAACGGTGTTCATCACCGCCAGCGCGACGACGAGGAAGAAGACGGCCACGATGACGGTGCGGATGGCACGCACCAAACCGAGCATGTCCGCCACCCGCGGCAGCAGGCGCGGCCAGGGCGACGCCACCAAGCCCTCCTTGTCCAGGAGTGGCGTCAGCCGCGCCGCAACGCCATCGACCTCGACGCGGTCCGCCAGACGCAGGTTGATCGACGAAACACGCTGGCCGAGGCCGAGCATGCGCTGCGACGCCGGCAACGTGACGAAGACCATCGCCCCGTCGAAAGCGCTGCTCTCGGTGGCGAAGATGCCCCGCACCCGGAACGCCGCGGTGCCCAGCTCGCCCGCCACGCCGGGCGCCATCACCACCAGCTTCTCGCCCAGCCGGATGCCGAGCTTCTCAGCCAACCGTCGCCCTATCACGATGTCGCGGTCGGCACCGGCTTCCAACGCCGCGCCTTCGACGAAGGTCCGGTGCAGGATCGTGATCCCGCGTTCGAGCGCTGGGTCGATGCCGTACAGCACGACGCCCACCGACTTCGTGGCGCTGCTCACCAGGGCTTGTGCCTGGACGCGGGGCGCGGCGGCCGCGATGCCGGGCTGGCCACGCACGGCGGCGAGTGCCGCGCTGGCATCGAAGGCCAGTTCCGGCGCGAGGTCGCGCCGCAGTCCTTCGCGCTCGATCTGGAGGTGCCCGGTGACGTAGCGCGTCGAGTTGTCGACAAGCTGCTCGCCGAAACCGTCGAAGAAGCCATAGAGAAACACGTAGGCCACGATCGCGAATGCCGCGCCGAACACCGTGATCGCGCTGCGCTTGCGGTTGCGAAGCAGGTTGCGCGTCGCGATCAGTGCGAAGACCGGCAGCGGCGCGGATGTCTCGCGGCGCGCCCCGCGCCGGCCTCCAGGACCCTTCTCGCCGATGCCACGAATCGCGGCGACCGGCTCGAGCGTCGCCGCCCGGAACGCCGGGTACAGCGCCATCGCCAGCGCGATCAGCAACACCAGGAGCGAGATCGCCAGACTGCGCTCGGCACGCACGACCGGGTAGATCACGTCGGCCAGCCCCGGCATCGCCCGCAGACCGGCTTCGAAAGCGCCGAGGTCGATGCCGACGCGGCCGAATGTCGCCGTGGCGCCGACGCCGATGGCGTTGCCCAGCAGGAGCCCGGCCGCGCCAAGCAGCGCGGCCTCAGCGACGACGAGCCGGAACAGCATCGACTGGCTGGTGCCCAGCGCGAGCATGATGCCGAACTCGCGGGTGCGCTCGAGGACTGCCATCAGCACGGGGTTGGCCACGCCGGCGGCGACCATCACGAAGAAGATCGTCAGCACCACGAAGCCCATCACCTCGTGGAAGCGGATGCTGATCGCCACCATCGGCAGCAACACCGGCCAGCCCACCACCTCGTGGTCGCCGCCGACGCGTGCGGCGATCGTCGATGCGGCGGCGGCCAAGTCGCCGCGATCGCGCAATCGCACGGCCACCGCGGTGACGGCCTCGGGCGTGGCCAGAAAGTCGCGCATCGCCGCCATCGGCATCACCGCGACGTAGCCATCCAGGTCGTCGATCTTGGTGCGGAACACGCCACGCACCGGCACGCTCGCACTCGCCACCGAGCCGTCGTAGGCCTGCCCCACCAGCACCAGTTCGTCACCGGCCCGCACGGCCAGCGCCTCGGCCATGCCCTCGCCGATCAGCACCCCGTTGTCGTCGGCGCCGCTGAAGCCGCGGCCGTCGACCACGGCCTTGAACAGGTCCGTGACCTCCGCCTCCTGCGCCGGGTCGACACCGAAGGCCAGGATGCCGCGTGAGCGGTCGGCACGGCTGGCCAGCACGGTGGTCTCCAGGCGGGCGGCCGCGGCGGCGACCGCTGGATCCGCACGCACCGATTCGAGCACGCGCGCGCCAGCCTCGATCGCGCGGTCCAGGCTGGGGTCGTCGTGGTAGCCCTTCAAGTGGACCTGTACGTCGGCCGCGAAGTAGCGCGTGGTGTTGTTGATCATCTGCCGGTTCATGCCGTCGATGAACCCCCACAGGAAGGTCAACGCCGCCAGGCCGACCGCGATCGACAGCACCGTGATGACGGAGCGGCGGCGGTTGCGCATCACGTTGCGCGCCGCCAGCGTCCAGATCATCAAGCCGGCCTCCGCTCGTCGGCCTCGATGCGGCCGTCGCGCAGCCGGATCACGCGGCGTGCCCGCTCGACCACCATCGGGTCGTGCGTCGAGAAGACGAAGGTCGTGCCCTCCTCCTCGTTGAGTCGTCGCATCAGGTCCATCAGTGTCGAACCCGACTGCGAGTCGAGATTGGCGGTCGGCTCGTCGGGCAACACGATCACCGGCCGCGCCGCGATCGCCCGGGCCACCGCGACACGCTGCTGCTGGCCGCCCGACAGTTCGTTCGGCCGGCGGTGCTCCATGCCCTCGAGCCCGAGCGCGTGCAGCAGGCGCAAAGCCTCGGCGCGGCGCCGCTGCGCATCGACGCCCTGCAGCAGCATCACGTACTCGACATTCTCAAGCGCGGAGAGCACCGGCACGAGGTTGTATTCCTGGAACACGAAACCGATGTGGCGCAGGCGCACCTCCGCGAGCGCCTTGCGGCCCAGCGAGGTGATCTCCTGGTCGCCGACCCAGATGCGGCCGCTGGTGGGACGGTCGAGCCCGCCAATGAGGTTCAGCAGCGTCGTCTTGCCGGAACCGGAGGGACCGACCAGGGCGACGAAGTCGCCCTGCAAGATCTCGAGGCTGGTCTCGTGCAGCGCCGGCACCGGGATGCTGTCGCGCTGGTAGACCTTCGTCGCCTTGTCGGCGCGGACGATGGCCGAGGGCAACGCCATGGTCGTCACTCTGCCGTCATCACGGTGCGTGGATCACCCTGCCCGCGCACCGCGGCCAGTTCGTCGGCGCCGAGCACGCCCGCCGCATCGATACCCAGCGCCTCGGCCGCCTCGGCCACTGCGTGTGCCCAGGTGCAGCGGTTCGCGAACAGCATGCCGGCGACATCCAGCGTGCCGCCCCGCGCGATGTAACCCAGCGCACGCGTCCGCCGCGGCCCGGTGTCGATGCGGCGCAGCACGCCCAGGGTCGGCTCGGGCCGCATGTGCGAGAGGATGACGCGCGCGGTGGCCGCGGGTGGGAACAGGGCCTCAAGGACCGCATCGTTCGCGACGAAGGTGCCCTCGCGCTCGTCGCGCGGCAGCCGGAACCGGCCGGGCTCGACAACGCAGGTCACCGCCGTTCGGCGACCGGCCGCGTCCAGCCGATCGGCCGCCAGCAGCGCCTGCTGCAACTGGTAAGCGCCGATGGCGATCAGCAGCAGATCGGGCGCTTCGCAGGCCTTCACCACGCAGGCGCCTTGCTCAACCAATTGCTGCGCCTGCTCGCCGCTCAGCCGGCCCGTCATCGGCCGCTTCGGCACCACCAGGGTCCAGAACTCGCCGTGGCTGCGGTAGGCGGCACGCAGCGCGGCCACCGCGCTGTTCGCATCGACCGGGAACAGCACGCGCGCGGTGTCGGACATCTCGCCCAACAGCGCCTCGGCCAGCGTCGGGTCCTGGTGCGATTGCTCGTTCTTGCCGTTCTCCCAGGTGTGCGAGGTCGCAACCGTGACCACCGACAGCCAGCCCGGCGGGTTGCCGGCCTCGGCCTGGTGCCGTGCGAACAGGATCTCCTGGCGCATCGCGCCGAGCATCTTGACGGCAAAGGCCTCGTAGGACACCACGAGATTGATGCCGCCCTTGTTTCCGAGCGCCGCGCTGACCACCGCCTCCTCGTTGAGAGCGGTGATCACCGCGCCGTCCACCGCCTCCGCGAGGCCCGGCTCCGGTGCGAAGACGCGGTGCTTCAGCAGGTCGAGCGTCTGACCCATCCGGTTGCTGCGCAATTCGTCGGGATTGCCGACCCGCGGCCGCAGTTGCGGGTTCGCCTGGACGATGGCGGCAAAGGCGGCGTCCAGCGCACCCATCGGCGACACCGTGCCGGTGCCGATGGCATGCCACTGCGCGGCCGGCATTGCAGGTGCATCGACCCGCCGATGGGCCAGCGGGTGATCGCGCTCGAGGGGACGTTGCTGTTCGCGATGGCGGCACAGCACGGCCAGCGCCTCGTCGAGTTCGCCGGCCGGCACGAACAGCGCACGCGCGCCCTCGTTGAATTGCTGCCGCGCGAGCGGATCGACGCGAGGGTTTCCGGCCAGCGGCAGGTTGTGCGCGGCATTGGTCCCTGCACCGGGGAACCCGAACCCTTTCGGCGCCTCTGCAACGGTGTAGTGCAGCGGCACCGGGTACGGGATGCTCCCGGCCGCCACGGCTGCCGCACAGGCGGCGAGCCGCTCTTCCATGGCATGCACGGCCCACGCGAACGCAGCCGGATCCGTGCCGTCGATCTCCATCGGATCGAACCCGTTCAGGCGCAGGTGCTGGCGAAACCACTCTTGTCCGCCCTGCTGCTGCATCGTGCTGCGCTGCTCGATGCGGCGGCCATTGAGGATCATGAACGGCGCCACGAAGCCGCAGTCCTCGGCGCGCCACCAGCGCGGCGCCCAGTCGCTGCCGCGCTGCTCCTCGAAGGCGCCGTCGCTGAGGAACACCACCAGCCGTTCGCCGGGCAGCGGCATGTGCACGTACTGCAGCTCGGCGAAACCGAGATAGCCACCCTCGGAAAGTCCCCCCGCCGTGTTCGGGCCGACGTGGCTGCCCAGCGGCGACGCCGGCCGCCCGCCCGCGTCGATCGCGTAGCTGTAGAAGTCGCGCGCAAAGCGTGTCAGCCCGTCTTCGCTGCGGTCGTAGCGCTCCGCGTGCCGGGGTGTCAGGTTGCCCACCAGCAGGTTGACTGAATCGATGCCGGCCACGCAATGCCCTTGGCCCATCAGCCAGCCGCGCGTCAGGCCCGTCAGTGCGTTGGCGGCGAGATAGCCGACGTAGGCCGGCACGATGTTCAGCGAGCCGCCAGTGTGCCCCTCGGGCGTTCGCTTGAAGTCCTCGCTCGCCATCTCGCGTCCATCGGGATGGACACGGTCGGCATAGGTCATGTGCACGCTCAGCCACATGCCGGCCGCGGCGAGACGGTCCGCCGCCCACAGCATGCGGTAGACGCTCGCCGTGTCGGCCGCCTTGCCGCCGGCAACGAGCACCTGCGCGAGCTCGTGCACGCGCAGTTGAGTCTGATCGTTGTGCACAATGGGGCCGTAGCCTCGCGCCCAGCGAGCAAAGTTGGCATCGGAGTCGCGGAACAGCCGCACGCGCTCGGCTACCCAGGGAAGGTGGTGGTTCATCGTCGGGTCCAGGTTGCGCGGAAAGTCGCGCTGGGGTCGGGGCTCATCGCTTTTGCAGGTTGCGCTGGCTGAAGATCTCGTCGTCCACCGGCCGGTCGAACACGGCGTCCTTCAGCACGACCGTGGTCGAGTTGCCGGGCTTGGCGTCGGGCCGCATGTCCCAGCGCGTCGGCAGGGTCCGGCCACCGACCTTGCGCACGTCCGAGAAGGTCAGCACGCGCACGCGCTCGCCGCGCTCGCTGAAGAACTCCTGCTTGAGCGGCATCGTGTCGGCGCGCCGCACCCAGTAGACGATGCGGCCCCAGACCACGGCCGAGTCGGGCTTCGGCACCGCCTCGATCTGTACGACAGTCTCACCATCGAGCGGCACCGTGCCGATCACCTTGTGGGTGTAATCCTCGAGGATGCTGCTTTCCTTGACCAGATCGTCGTTGGTGAAGTCCGAGCCCATCCACGGCTGCAACATCATCGACGGCGGGATCTTGACGATGCGCTCCACGTTGGGCAGGTAGTTCCACATCTCGGTGCCGATGCGCAGCGAGCCGATGCCGGCCTCCTTGGCGGGCGAGACGATGCGAACGAAAGACCGCCGGGGCCGGTCCATCCAAAGCCGCAGGCCCAGCGTGCGCTGCCAGCGCGGCGTGGCGATCGTCATCTCGTAATCGCCCTGCACGGTGTTGCCCCACAGCAGCTTCTCGACCTTGTCGAGGATTTCGCGCCCCTCGGACGGTTGGGCCCGGACGCCCGACACGGCGAGCGGGACCGCAGCGGCGATCAGTCGGAGCAGCCTTCGACGTGCCCTCACGACGCACCTTCCGCCGGTGACTGCGCCACGGCAGCCACGCGGAGCTGGGCCGGAGCGGCACTCGATGCCATCAGCCCGTCCAGCATCGCCCGGTCAACAACCTCCTTTTCCAGCAAGAGGCTGGCCAGCGACTCCAGCGCCGCCCGATGCGTGCTCAGCGTCCGAGAAACGCGTTCGCGCGCCTCGTCCAGCAGTCGGCGCACCTCGCCATCGATCGCTTCGGCCGTGCGTTCGCTGTAGGTCCGCGGCTCGGGCAGCGTCGGACCGTTCAAGTACAAGGGTGCGGGGCGTGCGTCGTAGGTCGCCAAACCCAGTGCGTCGCTCATTCCATAGTGCGTGACCATGTGGCGCGCCAGGTCGGTGGCACGCTGCAGGTCGTTCTCCGCGCCGGTCGACACATCGTCGAATACCAGCTGCTCCGCAACCCTGCCGCCGAGAAGCACGTCAAGCCGATCGAGCAGTTCGCTGCGTCGCATCAGATAGCGGTCCTCCGTCGGCGATTGCTGGGTGTAGCCGAGCGCCGCGATGCCCCGCGGGATGATCGACACCTTGGTCACCCGGTCCGAGTTCTTGCGGTGCTCGGCCACCAGCGCATGGCCCGCCTCGTGGTAGGCGACGAACTTGCGCTCGGTCGGGTTCATGACCCGGTTCTTCTTCTCGAGGCCGGCAACGATGCGGTCCAGCGCCTCCTCGAAGTCCTGCATGTCGACCGCGTCCTTGCCGCTCTTGGCCGCACGCAGCGTGGCCTCGTTGACCAGGTTGGCGAGGTCGGCACCCGCGAAGCCGGGCGTGCGCGCCGCGAGTGCGGCGAGGTCGACAGTCGGCGCCAGCTTGACGTTCTTGACGTGCACCTGAAGGATTTGGCGCCGCCCGTTCAGGTCCGGACGGTCCACCGCGATGTGCCGATCGAAGCGCCCTGGCCGCAAGAGCGCGGGATCGAGAACCTCGGGGCGGTTCGTGGCGGCCAGGATGATGACGCCGCGGTTCGTGTCGAACCCGTCCATCTCAGCAAGCAGTTGATTCAGCGTCTGCTCGTGTTCCTCGTGGCCACCCGACAAGCCACCGACGCCACGCGCCTTGCCCAGCGCGTCGATCTCGTCGATGAAGACGATGCAGGGCGCCTTGGCCGCGGCCTGCTCGAACAGGTCGCGCACCCGCGCCGCGCCGACACCGACGAACATCTCGACGAACTCGGAGCCGCTGAGCGAAAGGAACGGCACGCCGGCCTCGCCCGCCACCGCCTTCGCAAGCAGGGTCTTGCCCGTGCCCGGTGCGCCAACGATCAGCACCCCCTTGGGGATCTTGCCGCCCAGACGCTTGTAGCGGTCCGGGTTCTTGAGGAACTCGACCACCTCCATCAGTTCCTCGCGCGCCTCGTCGATGCCCGCGACGTCCTTGAAGGTGACCCCGGTTTCGGTCTGCATGTAGACCTTGGCCTTGCTCTTGCCGATCTCCAGCATGCCGCCATGCCCCATGCCACCGCCCATGCGCTTCATCAGGAACCACCAGATGCCGAAGAACACCAGCGCCGGCGCGACCCAGGAAATCAGCGCGCCGAGCCACTTGCTCTCGCGCACGCTTCCGTAGCGCACCTTGGCGGCATCTAGCTGGGCCACGAGCCCCGGGTCGTTGACCAGCACCGTCGCGAAGCCGTGCTCGCCACCAGCGCGCTGGAGCGCCTCGAGCTTGTCCTTCGGCAGGATCTGCTCGAGTCCCTCGGCCTTCAGCTTTCCAGTGGCGATGCCGTCGGCGATGACCACGTCATCAAGCTTGCCGGCCACGAGCGCCTGCTTGAACTCGCTATAGGTGAGTGTCTGCGTGTGACGTGTCGCGAAGAACTCCTGCACGAGGATCATGCCCACCAGCGCGGCGAGCACGTACCACAACGAGAACGTCTGTTTCTGGTCCATCAACCTTGCTCCTCCAGAGTTTCGATCTACGCTCCAGGACGCCGTCGCGAATGCCGTTCATCGAGTACCACCTGAATGGCGCCCCAAAGGATCAGCGCCGGGCACACGAGCAGCACTGCGGCCGACAGCGCACTCCACCACGACCACCCGAACGACCACAGGACGCACGCTGCAAGCAGCACCGCCGCCGCTGGGCACAACCACATCCAGCGGTTGGCGAACTCGGGCCACTTCACGAATCTCATCGTGACCTCCGTCGTCATTGAAGGCGCGCCCGCTTCAGCAGCGCCGAGTTGACGATCACCGACAGCGAGGACAGTGCCATCGCCGCGGCGGCAATGATCGGGTTGAGCAACCCGAAGGCCGCGATCGGCACACCGACCGTGTTGTAGACGAAGGCCCAGAACAGATTGCGCTTGATCGTGCGCATCGTAGCCCGCGACAGCCGGATGCCGGTGACCACGTCGCGCACGTCGCTGCGCACGAGGATGATGCCGCCGGTCTCCTTGGCGACGTCCGAGCCCGACCCGATCGCGATGCCGATGTCCGCGGTCGCCAGCGCCGGGGCGTCGTTGACGCCGTCGCCAACCATCGCGACGACCTTGCCGGCCTGCTGCAGTTCCTTTATCACGCGCGCCTTGTCCGAGGGCAGCACGTCGGCGATCACGCGGTCGATCTCCAGCGCGCGGCCGATCGCCGCGGCCGTACGCGCGTTGTCGCCCGTCAGCATCACCACCTCGACGCCTTCGGCGCGCAGCGAGCGCACGGCCTCGCGCGCCTCGGGCTTGATCGTGTCGGCAACCGCGATCACGGCGGCGAGTTCGCCGTCGCAGGCGAGCAGCATCGCCGTCTTGCCGTCCGCCTGGAAGCGCTCCATGTCCGGGCCAACCGTCGCGACGTCGACGCCGGCCCCCTCCATGAGCCGCCGGTTGCCGAACAGCACCTTGCGCCCGTCGACCTGCCCGCGGACGCCATGCCCCGGTACCGCCTCGAACCCCTTCACCGCGCAGGGCGCGATGCCGCGCTCCCGGGCGCCGCGCAGGATGGCCTCGGCCAGCGGATGCTCGGATCCGGCCTCCAGACTGGCGGCCAGGCGCAGTGCCTCGTCGTGGTCGCAGTGCCCACAGGGCTTCAGATCGGTCAGGGCCGGCTCGCCGCGGGTCAGCGTCCCGGTCTTGTCGAAGACGACGGTGGTGAGCCGCTCGGCCTTTTCGAGGATCTCCCCGCCCCGGATCAGGATGCCGGCCTGCGCGCCACGCCCCACGCCCACCATCAGCGCCGCCGGGGTGGCGATGCCGAGCGCACAGGGGCAGGCGATGATCAGCACCGCGATGAAGGCGAGCAGGCCCTGCGGGAAGTTGCCAGCGAGCCACCATAGCGCGAACGACAGGATCGCCGTGCCCACCACCGCCGGCACGAAGTAGCGTGTCACCTGGTCGGCGATGCGCTGGATCGGCGCGCTGCTGGTCTGCGCGTCCTCGACCATCTTGACGATCTGCGCCAGCGCCGTCTCGGCGCCGATGCGCGAGGCCTGGAAGCGGAAGCTCCCCGTACGGTTCAGCGTGCCGCCGATCACCGCTGCGCCAGGCTGCTTGTCGACCGGCATCGACTCGCCGGTTAGCATCGATTCGTCGACCGCCGACGAGCCTTCGAGCACCACGCCGTCGGTCGCGATGCGCTCACCCGGGCGCACGACCAGCGTCTCGCCCACCATAACCTGCTCGGCCGGAATCTCGACCTCCTCGCCCCCGCGCAGCACGTGGGCGGTCGCGGGCTTGAGGTCGAGCAGCTTGCGCACCGCCGCGGAGGAATGCTTCTTGATGATCTCCTCCATGTACTTGCCCAGCAGCACGAAGGCGATGATCACCGCCGAGACCTCGAAATAGACGTCGCGTTCCTCCACCTTCACCGGCAGCACCGACGGGAAGAACAGTACGGCGACGCTGTAGAAGTAGGCGACCGAAGTGCCGAGGGCGATCAGCAGGTCCATGTTGATGGAGCGGTTGCGCAGCGCATTGAAGGCGCCGACGTAGAAGCTCCAGCCACCGATGAACTGCACCGGCGTGACGAGCAGGAACAGCCACACGCCCCAGGTGAACCAGGGCAGCGCGGGAATCGGTACCCAGGTCAGCAGCGTTGCGCCGGTGGCCAGTGCGATGAAGGCGCCGGCGCGCATGATCGCCAGCGCCAGCACGCCGGTCAGCGCGATGGTGACGCGCGTGCGCATCGACTTCAGTTCGGCTTCCGGCGACTCGAAGGTGCGTTGGCAGCCGGCGCTGCAGAAGTAGTAGCTGCGCCCGGCACGGTCGGTGCGCAGCGCCGTCGCCTTGTCGACCACCATGCCGCACACCGGGTCCTTTGCCTGGCCCGACTCGGCGCGCCGCAGCACGCTCTGCAGCGGCCGGCCCGCCGCGTGCATGTCCGCACCGAGTGGCGGTGTGGGGGTGGCAGGCACCGAATCCGAACTGCCTGCGGTCACGCCGGCGTATCGCGCCGGATCGCGCTGGAACTCGCCAAGGCAGTGCGCCGAGCAGAACAGGTAGATTCGCCCCGCATGCTCGGCACGGCCTGCCGCGCGGGCGGGATCCACGGTCATGCCGCAGACCGGGTCGACGGACGCGGCGGCAGTGGGTTCGACGTGAAGCGCTGCCTGGGTCATGTCCTACTCCTGTTCAATGCGTGAAAGGGGTGTGCGGCTGGCGTCATGGCGTGCGGCGCGCGGCGCCCTCCCATGCCGCCGCGCCGGCCGCAAGAGCCGTCAACCCGCCCGCGATGAGGAATGGCAGCGGCGGCGCCAGCGCGAACAGGCTGCCCGTGGCTGCGGCGCCGACCGCCTGCCCGAGGTTGGCCGCCGCGGCCTGCCGCCCCATCGCCCAGCCCTGGCGCGTGCCGGCTGCGCTCGAGATACGCACGGCCAGCGAGGGGATCAGCACGCCAATGCCGGCTGCTGCCAGCACGAACGCGGCGGCGGTCACGACACCCCCGTTCGAGCCGGCCTGCAGGCCGAGGCCTGCCGACAGCACGAGGAGCGCGGCGACGACGAGCCGCGGCTCGCCCAGCCTGCGCTCCAGGCGTGGCAGGGCCCAGAACTGCACGGCGATCATCACGCCGCTGCACAATGCGAAGTACAACGAAACCGGCCACGCGTCCGCGACCGCCACCCTGCGGGCCGCCAGGGTGGCACCGACCTCGGCCACCGTGATCGCCAGCACGACGACGGCCGTCAAAAGCAGCGAGCGGACGATGCGCCGCTCGTCGCCGGGCGCCGCACCGGCCAAGCCAGGGGGCACGGCCCGGTTGACCGGCAGCGTGAGCACGCCTGCGGCCGCCACCAACCCGACCACAGCGACGACATGCAGCGCCAGTGCACTGAGCGCGCCATGGCCACCCACGGCGCGTATCGGCGCGGCCAGCCCGTCGCCGAGTGCCGGACCGAGCAGGAAGCCCAAGGCAGTGGCCGATGCGATCCAGGCGAAGCGGCGCTGCAGGCGGGACGGCGCCGACGCGGTGACGACATAGGCAAACACCGCCGGGAGCACCGCCGCCGCGGTCAGGCCGGCGATCGCACGCACCACGTACAGCCCGCGAAGTCCGAGCGAACCGGTCAGGGCCCACAGCGCCGCGCTCGATCCGGCCAGCCCGGCGACGAGCACCCAGCGGCGATCGATCCGATCGGCCAGCGCGCCCCAGGCGGGCGCAAACAGGAACAGGGCGAGCGTGTACGTGCCGGTGAGCCAGCCCGTGTGCCCTTCCACGTCGGCTGCCGAACCGCCCCCCGCGCGCTCCACCAACCCGGGCAGCACAGGCAATGTCACGCCATACGCCATCGACACCGCCATTGCGGCCGCGAGCAGCGCCGCGAAGGCGCCGGCCGAGAGATCCGAACGCATCTCGCCCGCCGGCCGCGGAGACGGCACCGTCCATGACCAATCACTCACGGTAGAGATCGCGGCGGGTCAACGGGACCGGCCACGTGCCGCGATCGCGCTTCGAGGCGACGATCTGGTAAATGCCCGTGCCGCCCGCCTCGAACTCGAGCGCACACGCCGCCATGTAGAGCCGCCAGATGCGGTAAGTGACCTCGCCGACCTCCTGCAGCGCCTCCTCGCGACGCGCCTCTAGCCGCTCGACCCAGTGCCGCAGCGTCAGCGCGTAGTGCGGACGCAGCCCCTCGACATCATGGATCTCGAAGCCGGCCCGCTCCATCCCGAGCTGGATGTTGCTGACGCAATCGAGCTCGCCGTCCGGGAAGACGTAGCGATTGATGAATTCCGTCGCGACCGTCCGGTTCCAGCCCTCCTCGTCGTGGGTGATCCCATGGTTGAGGAACAGCCCGCCCGGTCGCAGCACCCTCTGCACGGCGGCGTAGTAGGCCGGCAGGTTCGCCAGGCCGACATGCTCGAACATACCGACGCTGGACACCTTGTCGTAGACCGCCACGCCGTCGAGGTCGCGGTAGTCGCGCAGCTCGACCGTGACGAGATCCTGCAGGCCTTCGACCCGGATGCGCTCGCGTGCGTACTCGAACTGCCGTTCGCTGAGCGTGATGCCATGCGCCCGGACGCCGTGGTGGCGGGCCGCCCAGCACACGAGCGCGCCCCAGCCGCAGCCGATGTCGAGCAGGCGGTCCCCGGGCTGCAGGCGCAGCTTGCGGCAGATGTGCTCCAGCTTGTTGCGCTGCGCCTGCTCGAGCGAGTCGTCGGCGGTCTCGAAGTAGGCGCAGGAATAAACGCGCTCGGCGTCCAGCCACAGACCGTAGAACGCGTTGGACACGTCGTAATGGAACGAGATCGCCGCCCGGTCCGTCCGGCGGGAATGGCGATGCGCAAACCGCCGGGCCATGCGCGAGGCCAATCCGCCGGACGGCTTCAGGCCCTCCTGCTCGGACACCCGCAGCATCAACGCATCGCGCCACAGCGCCAGCTTGTCGCGCCAGGTCAGCGAGACCGCCTCGAAGTGGTCCTTCAATGCCAGTGCGCTGTACAGATCGCCTTCGACATCGATCACACCGCGGAAGTAGGCGTCGGCCAGCAACAGCGGATCGGGCCGCAGCACGAGGCGACGCAGCAGCCCGGGGTCGCGGATCACGAGCGTGTACTCGGGGTGGGTCTCGAGCTCGTGCAGGATCGCATCGCCCAGCCTCAGCGCCGGTGGCCGTTCGATGCCTGCCAGCAAGCGGCGCAGGATACGCAGCGCCGGACCGTGCAGGTCCGGCGGCAGGGGTCGAGCGAACGTGGTCGAGTGGTCCATCGGTTGGTCTCTTCAGTGCATGTCTTGTGGTTCGGCCAGGGTCGCGGTAGACACGTCGTCGACGGAAATCAGCGGTGCGCGCCGCAGATCGTCCGTCACGGCCGTGAGGCACTGCCGGCTCGCTGCGTGAACGGTGAACAGCGGCTGGCCCCGGTGCACCCGCTCGCCGATCCGGGCATGCAGCACGACGCCGGCGCCGGCTCCTTGCGCTGCGCCAGCCAGCACCGCGACGCGCTGCACATGCGCGCCGTCCAGCGACCTCACGTGGCCAGCGTGTTCGGCCGTGATGGTTTCGGCGATCGGCGCCAGCGTCGGCTCACGCATCCCACCCTGGGCCTCGCACAGGGCCTGGAAGCGCCCCCATGCGGCGCCGCTGTCGAGCAGTCGCCAGGCGTCGAGCTCGCCATGTCCGGGTCGGCTCGCGCCGCACATCTCGAGCAGCAGGCCGGCTTCGGCCAGCGCGTGCATGCGCAGGTCGACCGGCGCCGCCGCGGCGCCGCGCAGCACGGCCAACACGTCCATCGCCTCGGGTGCCGGACCGATGCCCAGACCCACCGGCTGAGTACCGGCCGAACGAGCGACGCGAACCTGCACGCCGACCGCTGCGCCCACGGCCCTTAGCAGGGCTTGCAGGCGATGGAAGCGTTCGTCGTCGGGCACGCCGGTACCCCGTCCGACCGTCACGTTGACGAGCAGGCTCCCCACGCCGGCAGCCACCCGGCGCGACAGTGCCGACGCCACGAGGCTCGCGTCATCCGCCGTGGGACTCCACGGCACGTTCGTTGCCACGCCCGCGGCGTCCGCGCGGGCGACGCACATGCCCTCGCGCGAGGTGATGATGGCTGCAGTCGCACGATCGAGTTCCACCCCGGTCAGCGTCGCCATCGAGTCGGCGCTGCTCCAAGTCCCCGCGCCGGACCGCAGCGAGAAGTGCGGCATCGTCGCGCCCGCGGCAGCCACGATCGCCGCAACGATCGGCGTCGTCCGGTGCCCGGGGAACCGGTCCAGTCCGTGCCGGTCGACGACGCGGGTCGACTCCCAGGCAAGTGCCCGACTCGCCTCGGCCGTCCAGGCGCGCGCGAGGGCGATGGCCCGCCGGGCCGCCGGGCCACTGTACGGCTCCGAATCCCAGAGCTCGTGGGTCGGGCCGGCGGCTTGGCTCATCCCTCGCTCCTTCGCCCAGCGGAGGCTCCGCGGTCGCATCGCGCGGCCGAAGCCGGCTCCTGCGCGAACCCCTCGATGAGGCCACACACG
The DNA here is from genome assembly GCA_963992225.1 of uncultured Comamonadaceae bacterium. GTDB lineage: Bacteria > Pseudomonadota > Gammaproteobacteria > Burkholderiales > Burkholderiaceae_C > Pelomonas. The sequence continues at coordinate 32,735 of CAXDTK010000002.1, forward strand.
GAGTGGCCGTCGGGCACGCCATCGGGACGCCGCTTCCAGTCGGCCACCGCCCGCTGCATGCGCCGATGCAGCCGCATGGCGGCGTCCAATTGACGACCCTGCTCCGCGAGTCGCTGGTCGAGCAAGGTGCGCGCACGCGGACACGGCAGTTCGCCACGCTGCCCCATCTCGACGAGTTCGCCAGCGTCCCTGAGCGTAAAACCCAGCGCCAGCGCGCCGCGGATGAAGCGCACGCGCGCGACACTGCGCTCCGAGAACGTGCGGTAGCCGTTCTCGGTCCGGCCATCCGCCACCACCAGGCCGACCCGCAGATAGTGGCGCAGCGTGTCGGCGGACACGCCGGCCTGCCGCGCGCACTCGATCAATCGCATCGAATTTCTCCGTCGCCGCAGGGCCGCGTCGACTCCCGGGCAGCGAGTCTCGACCCGGGTGCTGCACATGGGTCAAGTCCCTGCATGACCGGGCCGGCCTGCATTGCTCAGATCCGCTCGAGCGCCAGCGCAACGGCCTGGCCGCCGCCGATGCACAGCGTCACGATGCCGCGGCGCAGGCCGTCGCGCTGCATCGCGTGCAGCAGCCGGGTGGTGAGGATCGCTCCGGTCGCTCCGATCGGGTGCCCGTGCGCGATGGCGCCGCCCTCGACGTTGACCACGTCCTCGGCGAAACCGAGTTCGCGCTGGCAGGCCAGCGCGATGGCCGCGAAGGCCTCGTTGATCTCGACCCGGTCGACGTCCCCGATGGTCCAGCCGGCACGCTCGAGCGCCTGGCGCACGGCCGGCAGCGGCCCGAGCCCGAAGAAGTTCGGGTCCACGGCGCCGATGCCGAAAGCCGCCAGGCGCGCCTGCGGCTGCAGCCCCTGGCGCTCGGCCCAGTCGCGCTCGGCCACCACCATCGCGGCCGCGCCGCTGTTGAGGCCTGGCGCATTGCCCGCGGTGATGGTGCCCTCCTTGCGGAAGGCGGGCTTGAGCCGCGCCAGCGACTCCATTGTCGTCTCGGGCCGGTTGTGCTCGTCGCGCGCGAACGGCACCGGCCCCTTCCGACCAGGCACCTGCAGGGTGACGATCTCGCCGTCGAACCGGCCCGCCGCCTGCGCGGCCGAGAACGCCCGCTGCGAGCGCAGCGCCCAGCGGTCCTGGTCTTCCCGCGAAATGCCGCAACGGATCACCAGGTCCTCGGTGTGCCAGCCGGCATGCTGCCCGCTGACGGCGTCGTGCAGGCCGTCCAGCAGCATGCTGTCGAACAGCGTCACGTCGCCCATGCGCGCACCCCAGCGTCCCTGCGGCAACAGGTAGGGCGCGCGGTCCATGTTCTCCATGCCGCCGGCCACCGCGCAGTCGACCATGCCGGCGGCCACCTCGAGCGCTGCGCTGACGACGGCTTGTGCCCCGGATCCGCAGACACGGTTGACCGTCAGCGCGGGCACTTCGACGGGAAGCCCCGCCGCGAGCCCTGCCTGGCGAGCCGGGTTCATCCGGTTGCCGGCCTGAATGACGTTGCCCATCACGAGCGACTGCACCTGCGCCCCGGCAAGGCCGTTGCGCAGCAACGTCTCGCGGATCACCGCGGCGCCGAGTTCGGCGGCCGGCAGGTCCTTGAGCGCACCGCCGTAGGTGCCGATGGGAGTGCGAACCGCACCGCAAAGGACGACTTCGTTGCTTGCCATGACGTTTCTCCTGTCGATCAATGCGTCTCGCAGGACGCGTGGTTCTCGTGGTCGCGCTGGCCGCAGACGCGGGCCGTGCAGGCGGCGCTCTGCAGCACGCCCTCGCCGGCACCGCGCAATCCAGCGGCGTTGGCCTCGTCGGTGTCCAGATGCAGTTCGAGCACCGCGCCGTCGTCGACACGCAGGGCGACATGGCGCAACACCGTGCCGCGCGGCGTGTCGAGCGCGACCTCGATCTCCCCTCGATCCTGGACACCGAGCCGCCGCGCATCGGCGCTCGTCAGGTGCAGGTGGCGGCGCGCAACGATCAAACCCGGGGTGCGCAAGGCCCCTGCCGGGCCCGCCAGCGTGACCTCGGCGCTGCCCGCGAGATCGCCGGACAGGCGCAGCGGCGCCTCGATGCCGAGCCGGATGGCCTCGGTGCGGCTGACCTCGATCTGGTTGGCCGCACGGCAGGGCCCGACGACGCGCACGCGTTCGAGCCGGCCGCGCTCGCCGATCACGGAAACCGTTTCCTCGGCGGCGAAGAAGCCGGGCTGGCTGAGCGGCTGCAACACGCGCAGCGCGTGGCCGGTGCCGAACAAGGCCTCGACGGCGGCCTGCGTGAGATGCACGTGGTGGGCCGAGATCGCCACCGGCATCGAGAAGTCCTGCCGCGCCGCGGCGCGCTCGGCTCGGCGCAGCACCGCCGCGGTCTCGCGGGCGATGACCCACTGCTCGCGCGAGCGCACCGCCAGCACCGCCACCTGCGAGCGCGGTGCCTGCAGTTCGGCGACCGCGGCACCGGACGCGCCGAAGGACTCGTTGCGGTCTTCGTCGAGACGCACGCCGAGGAACTGCAGGCCCTCCAGGATGCGCCGGCGCAGCGCGGCAGAGTTCTCCCCTGCCCCGCCGGTGAAGGCGACGGCGTCGCAGCCGCCCATTGCCGCGGCGTAGGCCCCGATGTACTTGCGAACCCGGTAGGCGTGAACCTGCAGCGCCGTGCGGGCGCCGGCATGCCCCTGGCGCGCCCGGGCCTCGATCTCGCGCAGGTCCGAGCCGATGCCCGACAGCGCCTTCAATCCACTGTCGTGGTACAGCGCCGCTTCGATCTGTGCCGGGTCGAGTCCGAGCGTCCGCGCGACGAACGCCGGCACGCCGGGGTCCAGATCGCCGCTGCGCGTGCCCATCACGAGCCCCTCCAGCGCCGTCATCCCCATCGAGGTATCGATGGACCGGCCGCGGTCGATCGCGCAGACGCTGGCACCGTTGCCGAGGTGGCAGCTGACGATGCGCAGATCCTCAGGAGCCCGTTCCAGCGCACCGCTCACCGCTTCGAGCACGTGCCGATGCGACAGGCCATGAAAGCCGTATCGGCGCACCCCGGCGTCGCGCCAGGCCTGCGGCACCGCATAGAGCGACGCCTGCTCGGGCATGCCGGCATGGAACGCGGTGTCGAACACGGCCACCTGCGGCAGGCCCGGCCAGCGTTCGCGCGCCAGACGGATGCCGGCCAGCGCGACCGGGTTGTGCTGGGGCGCCAGCGGGGCGGCCTGGTCGATCTCGCGCTCGGTGTCCGCGTCGACAAGCGCGGCCTCACTCAGGCGGGGTCCGCCGTGCGCGACACGATGGCCGACGGCATCGATCGCCGGCATGCCGGCATCGCGCAGCCGGCGCTCGATCTCGTCGAACGCCGCGGCATCGACCGCGGGATGCTCGATCGTCGCCTCCATCAGCGGCGTGGCCGAGGCCGGATCGAACACGCCGAACTTGAGCGTCGCGCTGCCGGCGTTGAGCGAAAGGATGTGCATGGCCCGGCCCGCCGCCCTCAATGGAACACCATGCCTTCGACATGGAATCCGGCGTCGACGTGCACCACTTCGCCGGTGATCGCCGACGCGTAGGGACTGGCCAGAAGCAGCGCCACACGGCCGACCTCGCAGCCGTCCACGGTACGACGCTGCGGCGACCGGCGCGCGGCCTCGTCAAGCAGCTCGTCGAAGTGGGTAATGCCGGAGGCCGCGCGCGTTCGCACCGGGCCCGCGGAGATGGCGTTGACGCGGATGCCGGCGGGCCCGAGTTCGTGCGCGAGATAGCGCACCGAGGCCTCGAGCGCCGCCTTCACCGGCCCCATCACGTTGTAGTGCTCGACGACCTTCTCGGCGCCGTAGTAGCTGACCGTCGTCAGGCTGCCGCCCTCCCGCATCAGCGGCTCTGCGAGCTTGGCCATGCGGATAAAGGAGTGGCAGGACACCAGCATCGCCTCGGCGAACCCGACGCCCGAGCAGTCGGCCAGGCGGCCCTGCAGGTCTTCCTTGCGCGCCGACGCGATCGAGTGGAAGACGAAGTCGAGCCTGCCCCAGCGGTCGCGTAGGGCGTCGAAGACCGCCTCCAATTGCCCCTCCTCCAGCACGTTGCACGGCAGCAGTTGCGCCTGCACCTCCTCCGCGAGCGGCGCGACGAAGGACCGAGCCTTCTCGTTGTAGTAGGTCATGGCCAGCTCCGCACCGGCATTGCGGAAGTGCCGCGTGGCAGACCAGGCCAGGCTGTCGGCATTCGCGACGCCGACCACGAGGCCCCGGCGGCCGGAAAGATCGATGGTTTCCATTGAATCGCCTTGCTGTGTTACTTCGAGGGTCGACCGGCGTTCAGCGCGGACCGCTCTTTCGTACGCCGTCACCCTGGAATCGCACGAGGAGGTACAGCAGCACGATGCACAGTCCGAGCAGCGCGTGCAGCCACCAGCCGAGCGCATGCGCCCGGTGTTCCAGTACCAGCAGCAGCAGCGCCACCGCCGCGAACGCCCAGAAGATCCACCGGGCCCGGGCGCGACCCTGGTCGGTGTCGGGAAGCTTCGTCGGTATGGTCATTGCCCTTCTCCTTCAGCGCTCGGCGCGGTGCGGCGACCAGGCGTCGAACCTGAACTCGATCTCGTCGGTCCGCGACGGCAGCCGCACCCAGAGCCGGAACCGGTACGGCCCGTCCTTGGCAACGCCGAAGACCTGCCCGTAGCTGGCCTGGTCGTTGACCTTCATCGGCAGCAGGTACTTCGCCGGCTCGTCGACGATGCCAGCTTCGCTGAGCTGCGCGCGCACCACCGCGTCCTCGATGCGACGGCCGCTCGCGCTGTCGTAGAGCGCCACGACGAGGTGGTGCACCTGACCACCGCCCTTGGGCGGACCGCCGTGCAGTTCGGCCAGCGCATGCTTGTCGGCCACGACCGCGGCCGGCACGAGCCCCCAGTAGAGGGTGACGCCGGACCGCTCCATCCGGCTCTGGGCCAGCGCCGGGCTCAGCATCGTGGCCAGCAATAGCAACAGCCACGTCGCGGTGAGGAATCGCCAGCCTTGTGCCGGCAGCGGGATGGTTCTCATGGCGTGACTCCTCTCGGCGATCGGCCTGCTGGTCATCGGGCATAGATCTGCTGGAACACCAGCTCGGCCCAGAGGTCGCGGCTCGTGCGCCACGACTCCCAGGCCTGCGCGTAGGCGTCCGCGCCGACGCGCTCCAGCTGGTACCAGGGGTTGGCCTTGCGGTCCGAGTCGTGCGCGCCCCACTGGTCGAGCCACTGCCGCATCCACGGCAACCAGGCCAGCGCCGGCGTCGCCCTTTCGGACCAGACCTGCCGGCTGACGCGCATCGGATGCAGTTCGCGCAGCAGGCGTGCGGATGCGGGCGTGACCGCCATGCGCACCCACGGCGAGACCCATTGCGCATAGGCACGCTCGGCGGCCTCGGACAGCGCCTGCACCTTGTCGAATCCAGCCGGGTTGGCGTCGAACGGCAGGTCCTCCAGGCGACGTGGTTCGAAGCGGGCCGCGGTGGCGCCGTCGCCCGTGGCGGCGTCGTCGAGAACCATCTCGTAGAGGCCGGGCGCAAGGTCCTGGATCGTTCCGGCGTGGTGCAGGATGGCGCGATGCTCGCGCCGCGCCACGCCCGCCGACACGAAGATGCCGAGGTGGCCCACCTGCTTGTGCAGCAGGTAGACGACACGCTGGCCGGCAGCCACCAGGTCCTCGGTCGTGGCAAACACTTCCTTCAGCCAGCCCAGCGCCTGGTGCGGCGGCGTGATGTTGTCGCCGTAGGAGCTGAAGATCACCAGCGGCGCCCCGATGCGCTTGAGATCCGCACGGCAATGGCCGTCGACCACGACCTCCCCGTTCTCGAGGCGGTTGCCGACGAACAGCTCCCCGGCGATGGCCAGCATCTCCTCTCGTGCGAGTTGGTAGAAGCCGTTCCACCAGCGCTCGAACTCCAGGAAGCGATCGCGCTCGGCCTCCGGTTGCGCAAAGAGCGTGTCGTACTTCCTGAACACGCCCTCGGGCCGCAACGCCTCGAAGTTCTGCACCAGCCACGCGCCATCGAAGCGGCCGTTGCCCAAGTCCGACATCCAGTGCGCCGGCCAGACGCCACCGGTGAAGCCGCCCAGCAGCCGCATCGGGTTGACGCCGCGCTCACCGGCCCAGTACGACAGCGGCGAGCCGTTCAGCACCGCCAGCGCCGCGCGATGCTGGCAATGCGATAGCGCCAGCGTGATCGCCCAGCCGCCCTGGCAGTTGCCGTAGACGATCGGTGCCTTGCCGCGATGGCGCCCGGCAACGATGTCGATGAAGGCCGCCAGCGTCTGCACGACGGCCCCCATCGTCTGGCCCTCGACCGGCTCCGGGTCGAAGACGACGAAGTAGACCGGGTGGCCTTCGAGCAGCGCCATGCCAACTTCCGAATCGCGCTTGAAGCCGCCGATGCCGGGACCATGCCCGGCGCGCGGGTCGACGACGATCACCGGTGCGGCGCCCTTGCGCACGTGCTTCTCAAGCGCGTCAGTGCCGCAGCGCGTGACGCGCAGCAGCCGGTAGTTCGACGGCGGATCGAGGTCCCGCCCGTCTGCCACCGGCTCGGACTCAAAGTGCAGCAGCGGCGGCATACCTGCGGCCTCGTGCGCGCTCATGTTGGCCGCACGCTCGCGCAGCGTGTCGGCCGCCGCTGTGGCGCGCCACAGCGCGTCCAGCCAATAGCGGACGACCAGGCGACCAGGCGTGAGGCCCGCGGAATCGGTCGCAACGGCGGTGTTCGATGTCGACATGAGTCTCAACCGCAGCAGCAACCGCCGCGACCCTTGGTGGCCGCACCGGCACCACTGCCACAGCCACCGGTCGGATGCTGATGCGCGGTTTGGGCGCCAGCCGCAGCGTCCGCTTGATAGCCAGCCTCGCCCAGCGCAGCGACGAGTTCCGGCACCTGATGCGCGGCGTGCTCGCCGCGGACACGCGCGATGCCGCTGCCGAGATCGACCTCGACGTCCTGCACGCCGGGGACGCGCTTGAGCGCCTTGGTGACCGACGCGACGCAGGACCCGCAGGTCATGCCGTTGACTTTGAGTTCAGTGGTTTGCATGTTGGGACTCCTTGGGTTTCAGTGCTGGTGGCCGCCCTGGCCACCGGGGGGAAGCTGGCGCGCGTCGTCCTTGGGCTTCGTCTCCGACCCGCCGCCATGCCCACCGTGGCCACCATGCCCGCCGTGCCCGAACAGGTGCATCAGCGGGCAGGCCAGCAGGATCAGGAATGGCAGCAGTTGCCCGAGGTGCGCGTTGTGGCGGAAGAACATCCAGGCGACTGCGGCAGCCAGACCGATCCACAGCACCCATTGATTGATGCGGGACCAGTTCGGGCCGGACGGGCCGCCGTTGCCGTGTTCATGGGAGTGGTTCATGGAAGATCTCCTGGCTGCGTTGATGCGTCGGTCACTGGTTCTTGTGGAACTTCGCGTGGTCGTGCACGGGCTTGGTCCTGGCCTTGGACTTGGCGCCGGATGCCGCTTCGGCTGGCGCACAGGGCATGGACCTGGCCGAAGGCGCATTGCGCTCGGCGCCGTGGTCATGGCGCTTCATCGCGCCGGCATTGCAGTCCATGGGCATCGGCACAGAAGCCGCGGCAGCGGCAGCCGGGTCGGCCGCGGGACGTTCCTGTGCCACCGCGGCAGAAGCGCCGACCGCGAGGGCGACAAGGGACGTCAGAAGGAAGGGGGTACGCATGACAAGACTCCTGATGTAAGGAACGACACGGAACGCAAACACGAACGGGGAATGCCGCTGCCTCACAGCGCCGCTGCGGGCGCGATGGCGAACGGAAGGCAGGGCGCGACGCGGATCAGATCCGCGTGGCGTCCGGGGGTGTCAAAGCGCGAGGCGCTGGAACGCGATGCGCGGCGGGGGCCCGCCGGGCAGGGTCGGCGAGTCGACCATCAGGCGACCCACTGCGGGATCGGCCTGGCCGGCTACCGAAAGCGTGTGGGAGACCGGCAGCGCGAAACCCAGCGCAGCCAAGCCATCACCGACCACCTTCAACTGCGGAGCACCGAGAGAGGGCTTCTCGCAGAAGTCCAGGCAGTTGACCTTGGCGAGGTCACCTTGCTCGTCGCCGTGTTGGTGTTTCTGAACAGCGTCGGCGGCAAAAGGCGTCGCCGCATCGGAGCGGTGATGCGCCGGCTCGCCCAGAGCGCAGGCGTTGGCCACGCCCATCGCGAGGCCGAACAGCCACACGAGCAGCACCCGGGCTGCCCATCGGCGGAGACGTCGGCGATCGCTGAACATGATGATGACGCGTGGGCGAAACGAGGCGGAGTCGTCGAGTCGAGAATAGGCGCGGACTCGCCAACGCCGTTTGATCGGCATCAACAATGCCTCCGTAGTCGACTACGGACTCCGGTCCCGATCGGCCGCTCACGTCAACGAGTCGCGGTACCGCCCTAATGCCCTACTGCTGCCGCTCCACCACCGCACCGAGCAGCGCCAGCAGCCGCTCGGACATCGGCCGCCGGCGCCAATCGCGCAGGTCGACGGACCTGCTGAGCGCAGCGTCGCGCTCGAAGTCCTCGCGCAGGCGCGCTGCCAGCGCGCGATCGGGCAAGGCAAGATTGAGTTCGTCGTTCAGGCCGAACGATCGGTTGTCGAAATTGCTGGACCCGACGACGACCCACAGCTCGTCGACGAGCAGCGCCTTGCTGTGGTTCATGCCGGGTTCGTACTCCAGCACTTCCACGCCGGCGCTGAGCAGGTCCCCATAGCGGCGCCGGCTCGCCCGCCGGGCGATCGGGTGGTTGTTGAAAGCGCCAGGCACGACGACCTGCACACGCACGCCGCGTTGCACGGCCTTTCGCAGTTCAGCCCGCATGCTGCGGTCCGGCAGAAAGTACGGCGAGGTGATGCGGATCGACCGGCGCGCGCCGGCAATCAGCAACTGGAACAACATGCGTGCCCGCGTAGCCCGGCCCGCCGACGGCGTACCTGTCACGATGATCGCATCGGTGCCCACGGCCGGCTGGCTGCCGAGAGCGCGGCAGTGGGCAAAGGATCCGGGATCGGTGAGCAGCTGGCCGGTGCTCTCGAGCCAGTTCTCGGCGAAGGCGGCCTGCACCGACGTGACGATGGTTCCTTCGAGCCGCACCATGGTGTCGCGCCACGGCGGCTGACCGGGCGGCCCGGTGTCCCACCAGCTCGCGAAGCCAGCACCGCCGACGAACGCAACCTCGCCATCGACGACGATCAGTTCGCGGTGCGTGCGGTTGTTGAACCGCTTCAGCGTGTGCCACCGCACCGGCTGGTACCAGGCGATCTCGCCGCCAGCCGCGCGCAGCCCGTCGAAGTACGCAGAAGGCGTTCGCCAGCTGCCGATCGCGTCGATGACCAGGCGCACGCTGACGCCGGCGCGCGCACGCTCGGTCAGCAGGTCGACGAGTTTGTCCGTCACAGCGCTCACATGGAACACGTAGGCTTCCAGGTGCACGCTGCGACGGGCGCGGGCGATGGTGGCCAACTCCTCCGGATAGAACGCGACCCCGTTCGTCAGCACCTCGATCGAGGCTGCCTTCGCGACGGGAGCATCGACCAGCGCTGCGAGCAGGCCCATGAACTCGTGATCTTCCGGCGACGGGAGGCGGTCGTCGATGTCGTAGGGCAGCCCGGGCTCGGCGAGTACGAGCACCAAGAGCAGGCCGAGCAGCGAAGCGCTGGCCAGCAGGAACAGGTGCCACAGCTGGAAAGTCAACGCCGTTCAGCGCAGTGCGAGCGCTGCTCCGACACCGACAAGTGCCATCACCGCATAAGCCGGCAGCACCCTCAGCGCCAGCGATCGACTGTCGAGCACCCACAACAGCCCGAGCTTGGTGACCTGGTTGACGGCGGCCGCGAGAAAGACGGCCAGGGCCGCGACCGAGCCGCCCACGACCCCATCGCCGACCATTCGGCCCACCGACAGGGTGATGGCATCGACGTCGACCAGGCCGGAGATCGCCGCCGTGACCAGCAATCCGGCGTCACCGAACCGGTCCGCGAGGAATCGCCCGGCCAGAAGCACCGCAGCAAGGAACAGCGCGAACTGGACGGCCGCGGTCAGCTTCAGCGGATTCTGCGTCGACAGATCCGGCAGATCCGCCGCATGCTCGCGCGTGGTCAGATGCGCGCCGAAGGCAGCCCCGGCAACGGCCATGGCGGCCAGGGTCCCGATGGTCGCCGTGCCGAGAGCCGGCGCGGCGACGCCGACAAGCACCGCCATGCGGCCGAACATGGCCGCGCACGCGAGCGTTGCCCCTCCGGCAGCCAGTGGCCGCCACTGCGGACTCTCCTTGGACCAGCGCGCCAGCGTCGCGGTGGTGGCCGTGCTGGACACGAGTCCGCCCAGCAGTGCGGTCAGGGTCAGACCGCGCCGGGCACCGAACCAACGCATCAGGACGAATCCAAGGAACGAGAGCAACGCGAGCAGCACAACCGCCCACCAGAGCTTGTACGGATTCAGCGCCTCGAAGGGACCGAACCCGCGATCGGGGAGGACCGGAAGGATGACGACGCTGATCAGCAGCAGTTGAATGCCGCTGGTCAACTCGCCTTCGGTGAGCTTGCCGATGCCGCTGTGCATCGGCCGCTTGAGTTGCAGCAGCGCGACCGTCACCACCGCGACGGCAGCGGCGAGCAGTGTGCTGCCACCCGCCGCCAGCACGCCGACGAGGAACGTGGTGATGGCGGCCATCGCCGTGGTCAGGCCCATGACGCTGTGCATGCGGGCCGTCACGATGTAGCCAGCCAGGATCAGCAGCGCCACCACGGCCAGCACGACGACCAGAATGATTGCCCCCCATCGTTGCGACAGCAGACCGCTCAGGCCGCCGAGCAAGCCGATCAGCGCAAACGTGCGCAGACCGGCAACGCGGTGGCCGTCGGGCAGATCACGTTGATGCCAGCCGCGTTCCAGGCCGATGAGCAGGCCCGCCGCCAGCGCAATCCCGACGCCCATCAGGTCCGACAGGGACACGCCGCTCATGGGTGCACCTTCACGCCGGGGCCTGCGGCGCGAGCAGATTGCTCGGCGGGGTTCACCGGCGCCTGCTCCCCGAGTCGCGACAGCCACTGCTCAATGTGTTGCATGCATTCGTGCGGCACTCGCAACCAGGGATGGTGGTCCACGCCGCCGAGAATGCGCATCTCCCACGTCGAGCGCGTGGCCGCCAGTTCCTGCGCCCCAGCCAAAGGCGCGGTCAGATCCGCACCGCCGTGCAACATCAGCACCGGCAGGATCTGCGCCGTCGCCTCGGCCTCGGCGCGCAGGTCATGCCGATACAGGGCCTCCCACAACGACGAGGTCGATGACACCATGTTGTGCGCAACGAGGTCTTCGGCGACTTCGCGCGGGATGTCGCGAAGAAGGCGCGGCAACAGGCGTCCGACGACGCGCCGCGTCAGGATGCATGCGAGCGCGGTCGCCCACATGTTCGTGTAGATCCAGCCGCCACGCTGCCGCGCAAACCAGGCGACGGCTCCTTCGGCGCCACCGAAGTTGGGGAGACTGATCAGCACGAGCCGCCTGACGACCGACGGATAGCGGGCGGCATAGGCAAGTGCCAGCGCGGCCCCGAGCGAGTGCCCGACCAGCGTCAGGGAGCGCTCCCCGGCCAGGCTCGCATGCAAAGCAGCGACGTGGCGCTCGACGCTGTAGCGCGTCCAGGGCTTCGGCGACTCACCGAAGCCGAGCAGGTCGATCAGGACGGTGCGGTGCCCCGACAGTGCGAACGGCACCGGACCGCAGGTCCAGTAGCGATGGGTCCCGCCCAGTCCGTGCAGCAGGACTGCGCAATGCTGACCGTGCCCCGCGTCAATGCGCTTCAGCGGCAGTGTCTCGGTCCCCATGCGCATCGGCCGCCACGACCTCAGTTCTGGCGCTGAAGCCGAACATCGACTCTCGCCCGGCTCGACGACTTGTTGCTCCACATCCAGCAGTAGTCCTCGCGCACCGCAACCCGCAAGGTGTCCTGCCCGGAACTCACCTGAGCCTGTTTGGCCGGGAACTCGGCCTCCTTGCCCACGTGATAGTGGATGTTGAAGTCGACGGGTACCGACGCGGCGAACTCCCAGCGAATGGAGTCCCCCGGCGCGAGCTTGCCGCAAAGCTCGACGAATTTGCCGGGCTCGACGCTGGCGCCGTGAGCGAACGCGCCGTCGCGGCTCCAGGCGATCTCGACGATGTGGGAGGCCGCGAAGGCTTGGCCTGCCGTCACCAACGCAATGGCGGTCATGGCGATTCTGGCGGTCTGCATGAACTTTGATCCTTGTTGGGTCAGCATCATCTTCGATGTCGCACGGTGCTGCCTTGACGCGCGACACGTTTCCCCACCCGGCCTCATCGTCGCTTTCGGCGCTTCGCCTTCCGAGGCTTCGGCTGCTGTGGCCGGCTCCCGTCGGCATTCCTGCGACGGTTCTTCCAGGCGAGGACCAGCGCCAGTCCGATGATGACCGCAGCGCTCGCCAAGCCGCCGACCAGCATGAGCCCCAACTCGCCGTGCGAAAGACTCGAGAGGTTCCTGAACTCGTGCGGCATCGGCTCAGCGCTGCTGGGACGAACTTCGGTTCATTTCGTCGTGCTTGGCCCGGATGCTGACGGGCCACTGGGCCTTGATCCAGGAGAGCGCGGCCACGATTTCGGCATCGGTCAGCACGCCCTTGTACGCAGGCATCGAGGATTCGTACGACGCCAGGTTGGCAGCCTTGGCGACGCCGAACTTCGTGATTTGGAACAGCGTCTCGTCGGGGTGGTGCCACGTGTGCCCGGTGGCGTCGTGTGGCGGTGCCGGCAGGCGGCCTTGCGCGTCTCTCTGGCGCCAGTTGGGCTGGCCCTCGAGCTTCGCCCCGTGACAGGCGGCACAGTGCGTTCCGTAGACCTGCCGCCCCCGCGCCGTCACCTCGACATCGTCAGGTTTGAGCAGCCCGGTGCTTGCCAGCTTTGGCGCCAGGCGCGAGATGGCAACGAGCAGGGCCACCGCCCCGATCGCAGCGACAGCCAGGAGCAACCGGCTTCGTTTCATGCGCTCGTCCTGATCGGCCTCACATCCTCGCGTCTGATCGCAGGAGATCGCGCGCCTGCGTTCGGACCATCCGCCAGCTTGCAAAGCCCAGCCACGTCCCGATGCCTGCGGAGACCAGGCATGGGAGCAACTCCAGGTCGGGCCGCAAGGCCGCGAACGTCACCGCGATGCCACCGGCGCTGAAGGCCCAAAAGCGCATTTCGGCCCAACGGGCCCGCCAGTCCAACTGCACAAGGACCAGGAGGGCGGCGGCGGCGGTGACCAATGCGAGCGTGGCGCGCGCATGGCGGTGCCCCATCTCCCAGTAGCCCGCCAAGCCGGCCGCGATGATGGCGAACAGCGCAACGGCGGCCAGCAGCCCAAGCAGGCCGGCGAAGAGACATCGCACACCGGCGCGCCATGCATCCCATGGAGCGGCGGCGTCCATGCGCCAAAGGAACAGCCGATGCGCAGCAGCCGCGGAGGCCGCGAGCAACACGCACTCATGCCACGCCAGACCCGCGGCACTCAGCGTCGCAACAATGCCGACGCTGAGCACCTTCGCGGCCGATGAGCGCATCGCGCCGTCCTCGCAGGACTTAGCGAACCACCTTGAGGTCCGTGACCGTGAACTTGCCCGCCTCGTTGACGGCCTTGAACTTCACCTTGTCTCCGGCCTTGACCTGGCCGAGCATGGCCTTGTCGCGCACGTTGAACACCATGGTCATGGCCGGCATTTCCAGGCTCTTGATGTCGCCATGCTTCAACGTGATCTTGGCCGCGTCGAGGTCGACCTTTCGGACTTCCGCGTCGGTCATCTCGTCGGCCGCGGCCGTCGGGCTGCTCGCGGCATGGTGACCCGCGTGCTCGTCGGCCTTCTGCTGTGCCCAGGCGGACGTACTGAGGGCGATCGAGATCATCAGGGTGGAGAGTGCAGATTTCATGACGTTCCTTTCTTGGGTCAACGATAGGAGCTGAAAACGCGCGTGCTGCCGTCCCGGGCGACGAGCAGCACGTCGAAGGGATCCCGCTGGTCGCCGTAGTCCGGGCCGTCCATGCCGGGAGAGCCGACGGGCATGCCGGGGACCGCCAAGCCCACGGCGTCGGGCGCCTCCTTGATCAGGCGCAGCACATCGGCCGCAGGCACATGACCTTCGACGGCGTAGCGGCCGACCACCGCGGTATGGCAGGAGCCGAGATTCGTCGGCAGCTTCATGCGGGCGCGAATCACCGTGTTGCCGACGTCGTGCACCGTCACGCGGAAGCCGCGCGACTCGACGTGCTTGATCCACTCCTTGCAACAGCCGCAGGACGGGCTCTTCCACACCTCCATGTGGACGGGCTGCGTCTGTGCGCGCAGCAGGCTTGGCCCCAGCAATGCGACGGCTCCAGAAGCCGCCAGCAGTGCCCGACGAGTCTTTCCCCGCCGCGTCACATCAATGCTTGTGGGCATGCCCGTCACCCTTGGCACTCGACGCGGCAACCTTGATCTTGCCGACCATGCCGGCCTGGTAGTGGCCCGCGATCAAGCATGCGAAGTCGAAGTCGCCGGGCCGGTTGAAGGTCCAGACGATCTCCCCGGTCTTGCCCGGGGCGACGTGGGCCATGTACGGCTCGTCGTGTTCCATGTTCGGGAACTTCACCATCAGTTCGGCATGCTTGTCGTTCTCGGCCTTCGTGCCGATCACGAACTCGTGCATGGTCTTGCCGGCATTGCGCACAACGAACTTGACGGTTTCTCCCTGTCGCACCTCGATCCGTTCCGGCGTAAAGCGCATGTTGTCGCCCATGCCGATTTCGATCGTCCGCTTGGCGGACTTGCCGTCCCCGGCAATCCCCCAGTCCTTCTGTTCCTTCTTGACCGGGCCGGCCTTCTTGGCATGGTCCTGGTCGCCGTGCGCCATTGCGGAGGCAGAGATGGCCACGAGCGCAGCCGCGAGAAATTGCTTGAACTGCTTCATCAGGTTTCCTTCCTGTTGCGGATTGGACAGATTGAGAGTCGGCTCGCGCCGCTCAGTTGTGGCCTGCATGCCCGCCGCCGGGTTTGCGCACCTTGACTTCGACCTCTTGGCCCGGTTTTGCGACCGAGGGCATCGAGCCGCTCCCTTCCGCCTTGAAGCGTGCCGGGTCCGGCAGCGCGCCGGTGAACTCGTAGGCCACCGTGCCGGGCGGGTGCTTGTACCAACCCGGGTCGCTGTAGTCGCCGCGCCTCTGTCCCTTGCGGACCTTCACGACGCTGAACATGCCGCCCATGCCGACCGAACCGAACGGCCCCTGCCCCGTCATCATGGCCGCGGTGTTGTCGGGCAGCGGCATCTCCATCTCAGTCATGTCCTTCATGCCGCGCTCGCCCATCACCATGTACTCGGGCACGAGCTTGGTGATCTGCCGCGCGACACCGCGATGGTCCACGCCGATCATCGTCGGCACGTCGTGACCCATCGCGTTCATCGTGTGGTGGCTCTTGTGGCAATGGAAGGCCCAGTCGCCTTCCTCGTCGGCGAGGAACTCAACCTGCCGCATCTGCCCGACCGCGATGTCTTCGGTCACTTCGTACTTTCGCGTGCTCTTCGGCGTCGGCCCGCCGTCGGTGCCGGTGACCAGGAACTCGTGCCCGTGCAGGTGGATCGGGTGGTTCGTCATCGTCAGGTTGCCGATGCGGATGCGAACCTTGTCCATATGGCTCACCACCAGCGGGTCGATGCCGGGGAAGATCCGGCTGTTCCAGCTCCACAGGTTGAAGTCCAGCATCGTCATGATCTTCGGCGTGTAGCTGCCCGGATCGATGTCATAGGCGTTGAGCAGGAAGCAGAAGTCGCGGTCCACCTCGTCGATCAGCGGGTGCTTGTTCTTCGGATGCGTGATCCAGAAGCCCATCATCCCCATCGCCATCTGCACCATCTCGTCAGCGTGCGGGTGGTACATGAAGGTGCCGGGGCGGCGCGCGACGAACTCGTACACGTAGGTCTTGCCCGGTGGGATGCCAGGCTGGTTCAGCCCCGTTACGCCGTCCATGCCGTTGGGCAGGCGCTGGCCGTGCCAGTGGATGCTGGTCAACTCGCCAAGTTTGTTGGTGACGAAGATGCGCACGCGGTCACCTTCGACCACCTCGATCGTCGGCCCCGGGCTCTGGCCGTTGTAGCCCCACAGGTGAGCCTTGAAGCCGGGGCTCATCTCGCGCACCACCGGCTCGGCGACGAGGTGGAACTCCTTCACGCCGTTGTTCATGCGCCAGGGCAGCGTCCAGCCGTTGAGCGTGACGACCGGGTTGTAGGGCCGGCCGGTGTTGGGCACCAGCGGCGGCATCGTGTCGGGCTTGGTCTGGATGACCGGCTCGGGCAATGCCGCCATCGCGACCTTGCTGACCGCTGCGGCGCTCACCGCGGCGGTCACTGCGCCAGCGCCGCCGATGAAGTTGCGTCGGGAAACCATGTTCGAGATCCTTGATTGAAGGGGTCAGTGGCCGGCGCCGCCGCCATCTACCGCTGCGGCGGCAGGGCCAGTGGGCGAGGCCATGGCCGCTTTGCCGATGAGTGCCATGTCGAGATCCGACTGGGCCAGCCAGAAGTCGCGCAGCGACTCGATGTATGCATTGACGCTCGTGATCTGGGAGCGTGCGTCGGCAAGGAGCTCGAAGACCCCGATGATCATTCCGTTGTAGCGCAGCCCCTGCTCTTCCGAGATCCGTTTCTTGAGCGGCACGATCTCGTCACGCTGGTGGCGCGCGATGTCGTAGGCGGACCGGTAGTTGCCATAGGCCTCGCGAACCTCCGAGCGGGCGTTGATCGCGGTCTCCGCCGCACGATGCAGCGCCTGCATGTAGATCGCTTCGGCGCGTGCCACCCGGGCGCCGCCCCAGTCGAAGAGGGGCAGCTCCAGGCCGATCTCCCAGCCCGTCTGACGCGGGGCCTCATTGGACGTGTTGCGCACCAGCCCGAGTTCCAGCACGTTGATGAAACGCGTCGTGCGGGTCAGACCCAGGTTCTGTGCGGTCTGCTCCGCGCCCAGCTTGGCGGCCTGCACGTCGAGTCGCTGTGACATCGCGACGGCTTCGATGTCGGGCTGATTTCGCACCTCGGCCGGCAGGTCCGGCAGGCGCTCGGGCAACTGGAACTGGGTCTGATCGCCCCAGACGCCCAACAGGCGCGCCAGCCGCTCACGCGAAGCACGCTGCGCCTGGTCGGCGCGAGCGAGGCCCAGGGCGGCGTCGGCGTAGAAGGCCTGCTCCCGCGCCCGCGCCAGCTTGCTGAAGTTGCCGACCTGCTCCATGCGCCGAGCCAGCTCGGCGCTCGCTTCGGCCGTCTGCTTCACCTGCCGCATGTAGCGCACGGTCTCTTCGGCTGCGACGGCCTGGAAGTAGGCCTTGCGCGTCTCGGCCGCGCGCGACAGAACATCCATCGTGACTTCGCGCTTGACCTGCTCGAAGCGGCGCGCTTCCAGCCGCGAAACCATGGGCAGCGTCAACAGCCGTGCGAGGTTCAGGTGCAACCCGCGTTCCAGCTCGATCTCGTCGCCCTTCCGAAGGCGCCCGAACGTAAATCCGGGGTTCGGCAGGCGCCCGGCCTGCACGACCTCGGCCTCGGTGATGCCGAGGTCCTGAAAACGAGCCTGCAGACCGCGGTTGTTGAGCAGGGCGACCTGAACCGCATCGTCAACGCTGAGCGGCTTGGCGAGCAACTCCTGGACGCGGCGATCGATGGCGTCGGCATCGGCATCACTGCGCGCCCAGCGGACGTCCTTGCCGAGCTTGTCCTTGGCCGCGGACTCGATCGACGAGAACCCCGCGTCCGGCGAGAAGCTGGCGCAGCCCGCAAGCACTGCGGAAGCCAGGAGGACGACGAGCAGGCCCGAGCGCCGCACGCTCGGGCGGTCGGGCGCGACACGCCCGAGATGGGAAGGTGAATTCATCCGCTTGACCTCAGTTCATCTTGTGCCCGCCGTGCCCGGCGGGTGCGCTGGCCGGCGCCGGCGTTGCCGGCTTCGAAGGCGCGTTGTTCGTGGCGGGTGCGTCAGGCTGCCGAGCCTCGCGCGCATAGGCCCGCCAGCCTCCGACGCGGTTGACGGTCTCGTTGGCTTCGCGCCAGGATCCCACGGGCTGTTCGGCGTGACGCTGGTATCCGCCAAGCGTCGACTGGAACACCAGGGGCGGAACGGCGGCCGAGGAATCGAGTGGATCGGCTCTCTTGCCGGCCGCGCTTTGGGCCAGGCTCGCAGAGCAGACCGCAACCAGGAATGCCGGCGCAAGCCAGCGGAACATGGCAATCTTCATGACATCCTCGCTTGAGTCGGTCCGGCTCACCAGGCCTGCTGAGCAGGCGTTGGACCGGTTCACGATGCTGGTCGTATCGCCGCGGGGCGATCAACCAGGGTGGCAGTCAGGCGAGGATCAGGCGGGGAGGCCTGTGCGGCACGTGCGCAAAGACCGCTGGAAAGCGGGTTTCCAGGAAGGCAACAGCAGTTGATGTCGAATCCGCATGGGAAATGCTCACCCGCTCGAGCGCGGGCGCTGCAACGCTGCAGCACGGAGCGCAACTGCTGCACTTCATCTTCAGCTGCGCCGAATGTCCCGTCGAAGGATCCGCCGCCGTCTGGAGAACTTCGTTCACCGCCTCGGTTGCGCTGACGGAGTCGTCGAACCGGAGTTCCTCGCGCGCATCAGCGGAGTCAACGTGCGTGGTGTGCTGAACGACCTCGCCAGACTGGCTGGGAGAGTGGTGTCCCGGCCCGCACCCACCCATGGTCACCGCTGCCAAGCCCTTCAGGGGGACAGCAGCAGCGATGAACCAGATGAGAAGGAGGCGAACCACACCCGACATACCCGGAACTTTACCCTAGTGCATTGAGAAACATCATCCTGCGCCGCAGTCTACGGATTGCCGTCCGACACGATCCGCTCAAAAGGCTTACGGAATCGTCATGTTTTCGAGACTTCTGGCCGACGGCCGTGGTTGGTCTTCGCCGGTCTCATCCGACGTCGGCCACCATGGGAACGCGAAGGACACGATCCCTGCTCGCCTCGTCGCCGGGCTCGAACTCGTAGGTGCTTCCCCAAGCCCAAACCGAGCCGACAAGTTCAAGGAATCGGATCTCGCCTGCGGCACCGCTGATGATCGCCTGGGCCTCTCCTCGTGCCCAGGTCGCCCGCAGGGCATGCTCACCGGGCGGCAGCCTCAAGCGGACAAAGGACTCTGGCACGGTCTCGGTCTGTGCACTTCCGTCGACGGTCAGCTTGACGACGTTGGCGGCATCAGCCCACCGCTTGCGCACCACGTACACCGTGAGCCTATCCGCCGAAACGGCGAATCGCTTGGCCTCGGCCTCCACGGTGGGCGGCGGCACGGGCGCACGGGTGCAGGTCAGCTTGTAGCGTGGCGCCTTGCCGACACGGTGACACCACGTGCCATCGGCATTTACCGGCCGAATGGGCTTGGACGCACACGCAGCGAGAAGCAGCGTGCCTGAGCCGAGCGCGATCAATGCGGCTCGGCGTCCCATCGTGGACTGAGTCTTTCGCATCAGACCTCCGGGCGTTCGCCCCCTACAACCGAGATCGGCTGGCTGCACCAGCCGGCGCTTCATCAGAGGGCTGTCGGTAGCCCGACGATGGGCGGACGACGCTACTGATTGGCCACGTCGTCTTGATGCCGCCCGCCCACCGCCGATGCATCAGCGATGCACGTGCGAGGTGGCTGTCGCGCCGCTCTGGTGACCACTGCGGCTCAGCCCACCGGGGACGTTGACTGCGCCTGCCTGGGAAGGCTTGCCGGCATTCGCAGCGTTGCGCGTGTCGCCCTGCACGCCGACGTAGACCGCCCCGGCTTCGCCACCGACATCGAGCCAGCCGTCGGCCGTAACCGGGTTACGCCTGGCTTCGATCGTCTCCGCGATGACCGCCGCTCGCGTCTTGCTGGGGTTGTTCGTCCCGACGAAGACCCAGCCCGCCTCGCCCCCGACTTCGCGCCAACCGTTGGCCGTAACCGGATTGCGCTTCCATGCCTCGAGTTCCTTGATGACGTCGGCGCGCGACTTTGCCGACGGCATTGCATGGGTCGTGAAGCCGGCTTCACCCGGAACCGCGGTGATGCCGGAGGTCGCCAGCGCGGGCAGAGACACGGCACTCACCAACGCGATCAGACTGAAACGGTACTTCATGATGGACTCCTGTGATGGGTGCACCTCTTGTGGGGGTTCACCGGTTGCGGTGCTTTCGTGCACCGTGGAGCCACTGTAGGAATCGCGCGCCGACAGACTGCTTGCCAGTCCATTACAACTTCGTCAAGTAGCGGCCCAACGTCATGCGATGCCAACTCGTGTACCGCTCAGACCCATGCTCTGCTCTGGCAAGGTGTGCGGCGCCCCCAATGCCACTGCCATGGTCAAAGGCATCGGCAAAGCCAATCGCTTCGGACTTGTGCTGCCGGTAAGGGACGGTCACGCCCGCTGCGCTGCCGCTGAACTCGACGGTACGTCCAGCCCGATCGCGGTGACGCCATCCGCCGATCTGGCGAACGGTTCGCCTTGGTGCATCCGGGCGATGGCGGCGACGATGGCCAGACCCAGTCCATAGTGCGAAGTGCCAACCTGGCGACGCGAGCGCTCGGCCTTGTAGAAGCGGTCAAACAAGCGTGGCAAATGCTCCGGCTCGATCGGAATGCCCTTGTTTTCTACCCAGATCCGTGACCGGCCACCTTCCGACTCGATCCGGACCCGAATGTTGGAGCCGGGCTCCGCGTAGCGGGTTGCGTTGCTCAACAAGTTGGACAACGCGCGGCGCAGAAGAGATATGTCAAAGGCACCCTTCGCGTCGCCATCGCATACGGCTGACAGACCCCGGTCATGAAGCGCTGCCTCGTGGTACTCGATGATCTCGACGAGTTCGGCGGCGAGGCTCGTCACCGGCGAACGGCGCGCGGTTGCGCCGCGGTCCGCTTGCGAAAGGAAGAGCATGTCGTTGACGATGATCGCGAGGCGCCTCAGATCCTCCAGGTTCTCCGCGATCACGTCTTGCAGTTCGGCCACAGGTCGCTCGCGCTGCAAGGCCAGCTCGCTCGAACCGATCAAGGTGGTCAGCGGCGTTCGAAGTTCGTGCGCAACGTCGGCGTTGAAGCCTTCCAATTGCGCGTAAGCGCGTTCGACACGCATCAGCAACGCGTTGAAGCGGTCGACCAGTGGCCGGAGTTCGAGCGGCTGTCCCGCTCCGTCCAGCCGCAGCCCTGCCCTTCCCAAAGCGACCGCGTCCACTTGTGCGGCCAATTCCTGCACCGGCAGAAGGCCTCTGCGGACCAGCAGGAACCCCGTCACGCTGACGACGCCCGCACCGATGAGTGATGCCGCCAACAGGATCCAACCGAGCCGCTTGAGCAGTTCCCTGTCGCGGCTCACATCAAGCCCAAGGACCACCCGCACGCCACCGGCGGCGCCCGCGGGCCATGTGTCTTCCCACGACACCTGCATAAACCGGCTGCCCGAAGCAGCATCCCCACCCTCGGGCGGCCGCGGAGCACTGAAGATCACCGCCCCATCGCTGGACGTGATGGACAGCGTCATGTCCTCATGGCCGGCGAGAAAGTCCTTGAGCTTGTGCTGCAACTCTTCGGCCGCCGAGCTTTCAGCCGTTTCCACGAGCGCATGTCGGACAACCGCGCTCTTCAACGCGAGTTCTTCATGCTGGCGGCTCTGCAGAAACCACAGGTTGACGGCATAGACCGTCCCGGACACGGCAAGCGCAGCGATCAATCCTTGCAGCGCCAGCCACCAGGAGAGGCGCGACCCAAGTGATTGCTCCACAGCCACGAGGTAGCGCCGCTTCACTCCTGGCGCTCCTCCATCACGTAACCCATGCCACGGACCGTGTGGATCAGCTTGACCTCGAACGGTTCATCCAGCTTCGCACGCAGCCGGCGTACGGCCACCTCGACGACGTTCGTGTCGCTGTCGAAATTGATGTCCCATACCTGTTCCGCCATCACGGTGCGCGACAGGACTACCCCGCGCCGACGCAGCAACAGCACCAGCAGATTGAATTCCTTGGGTGTGAGTTCGAGCCGCTTGCCAGCCCGTGTCGCCTTCCGTCGTGCCAGGTCGACCTCCAGGTCCGCCATCCGAAGACTGGTGGGCATCTGTCCATCGCGGTCTCCCCCGCCGCGACGCAACAGGGCCTGGACACGAGCCGCCAGTTCGGAGAATGAGAACGGCTTGACGAGGTAGTCGTCTGCGCCCCCGGTCAGCCCCTTGACCTTGTCTTCGACCGCGTCCCGGGCCGTCAGCATCAGTACGGGCGTCCTGCGCTGCTTGCGCAGTTCCGCGAGCACCTCGAAGCCGTCCCGTCCCGGCAGCATCACATCCAGGACGATCAGGTCGTAGGTGCCCTCGACAGCGAAATGAAGCCCGTCGATGCCGTCGTGGGCCAGGTCGACGACATAACCACTCTCCGACAAGCCCTTTTTCAGGTATTCCGCCAAGCGGACCTCGTCTTCGATCACGAGAATTTTCATTGGCAGATTCTCCACCAGCTATTACGTCGCAACGATTACGAGTTGGTCATCTATCGGTCCGCATTTGGTCAGCGCGGGGTTCCTCGTGCGCAGCCTGGTGGTCATCAACAATCTGACCAGGTCCACCATGCGCAGAAGCCCAATCTTCGCAGTCACCCGCACGCTTGCGTGCCGCTGCCATCATGGTCGGCTTCCCGATCTTCGCAACGGGTCAACACCAGAAGGCGCAAGGCACGCCCTACGGCACCAGCACGGCCGAGCCGGCCGGGCCTGCAACGCTCAAGCGAGCACAGCCGGCGATCCGCGGATTCAGTGGCCATGGCGTGGGGGTCCAACGATGACTCGGTCCGCTCGCCCCATACCGGCACCCGCTGTCAATCGGTCGCGCGCCCTCCTCGCCCCGCACGCAGCCCGTTCATACCACGGCGGCTTCTCCCGGTCGCTCCCACTGGACGCCTCTCCAGTTCGCTTCGTTCCTGCGCCAACGAGTCGATGATCGGGCAGTCGGGCCGGTCGTCACCATGGCAGCAATGCACGAGGTGCTCCAGCGTCGCCTTCATGGCCTGGAGCTCCTCGAGCTTCTCGTCCAGTTCCTCGATGTGGGCGAGTGCCAGCGCGCGCACCTGCCGGCTCGGACGCTTGCGGTCCTGCCAGAGCCCGAGCAGCTCGCGGATCTGCTCAATGGAAAAGCCCAGGTCGCGAGACTGGCGGACGAAGCGCAGCGTGCTGACTTCCTTCTCTGTGTACTGGCGGTAGCCGGACTCGGTTCGCACCGCTTCCGGGAACAGCCCGACGCTCTCGTAGTGGCGAATCATCTTCGCCGACACCCCCGAGGCCTTGGCCGCTTCACCGATGTTCATGCTCATGTGATGCTCCCTGACACGGCCACGGGCTGTGATGGCTCCAGCCGCGGCGCAACTGGCGCATCAGCGGCCCCCTGCCAGCGACGCAGCGTCAGCGCATTGGCCACGACGCTCACGCTGCTGAAGGCCATCGCTGCGCCCGCGATGACGGGGTTCAGCATGCCCAGCGCGGCCAACGGGATGCCCAGCACGTTGTAGCCGAACGCCCAAAACAGGCCCTGCTTGATCTTCGAATAGGTCCGGCGCGAGATGTCCAGCGAGTCCGCCACGAGCCGCGGGTCGCCGCGCATGAGCGTGATGCCGGCCGTCTCGGTCGCCACGTCGGCGCCGCCCGCCATCGCGTACGACACGGACGCCGCGGCGAGTGCGGGGCCGTCGTTCAGGCCATCACCAACGAACGCGACCACGGCGCCGGCGTCGCGCAGTTCCTTCACGACGGCCGCCTTGTCGCCCGGCAAGACTTCGGCACGCACCTCGTCGATGCCGAGTGCCTTCGCGACGGCCTCGGCCGCGCCGCGGTTGTCCCCGGTCAGCATGACCGTCCTGATGCCCAGCTGATGGAGCCGCTCCACCGCTGCGGCGGCGCTTTGCTTGATGGTGTCACCGAACGCCAGCAGGCCCAGCAGGCGCCACTGGTCGCCTTCCGATCCGACCAGCCAGGACACGGTCTTCCCCTGCCCTTCGAGCCGCCGCGCCTCGCCCAGCAGATGGCCTTCGTCCAGCTGGAGCTCGCGCAGCATCCGCGTGCTGCCCAGCGCCAGTTTCCGGCCTTTGACCGTGCCTTCGACACCACGACCCGGAAGCGCCTTCGCATCGTGGGCTTCGGGAACCGGCAGCCGTTCTTCGCGCACCTTGTCCATCACCGCCACCGCGAGCGGATGGCTGCTCGACTTCTGGAGCGCGGCCGCGAGGCGCAGCACCTCATCACGACTGGTTCCTTCGGCCGCCGCCACCGCCGCGAGCGAAGGCTTGCCCTCGGTCAGCGTACCGGTCTTGTCGAAGGCAACCACCGTCACCGCATGCGCGACCTCCAGCGCTTCGGCGTCCTTGATGAGGATGCCGTGTCGCGCGGCGACCCCGGTACCGGCCATGATGGCTGTCGGCGTCGCGAGGCCCAGCGCACAGGGGCAGGCGATGACCAGCACGGCCACCGCGTTGATCAGTGCGTGTTCCCAGTCCCCCGTGAAGGCCCCCCAACCGAGGAAGGTCGCCAGCGCGATGACCAGGACGACCGGTACGAACACCGCGCTCACGCGATCGACGATGCGCTGGATCGGCGCCTTGGCCGCCTGCGCCGACTCGACCATGCGGATGATGCGGGCCAGCGTCGTCTCCGCACCGATGGCGGCCGTGCGAACGGTCAGCGCGCCTTCCGCGTTGATGGCGCCCCCGGTGACCTTGTCTCCGGGGCCCTTGGGCACCGGCAGGCTCTCGCCGGTGATCAGCGACTCGTCGATGTGGCTGCGACCCTCGACGATCTCGCCGTCCACCGCGACGCGGTCACCCGGCCGGATCACGACGATGTCGCCGACGATGACCTGTTCCACCGGAATGTCGACTTCCGCTCCATTCCGGCGCACCCGCGCGGTGGTCGGCCGCAACGCGTTCAGTGCGCGGATGGCGTCGGCGGTTTGCCGCTTGGCCCGGTGCTCCAGCCACTTGCCCAGCAGGACCAGCGTGATGACGGCCGCCGACGCCTCGAAGTAGAGGTGCGGCATGCCGTGCCCGGCGTGCTTGAACATGAGATACACGGACAGCCCGTAGGCCGCGGAGGTGCCCAGCGCCACCAGCAGGTCCATGTTGCCGGTCTTGGCGAGCACGGCCTTCCAGCCAGCCCGGTAGAAGCGCCAGCCCAGCCAGAACTGGACCGGCGTCGCCAGCGCCAGCTGTGCCCAGCCGCCCAGCATCCAGTCGATGCCGAAGAGCGACAGCAGCATCGGCGCGATCAGCGGCAGGGTCAGTGCTGCGCTTGCCGCCACGGGCCACCAGACCGGCAGTCGAGTGGCCGCCTCGGGCTTCTCCTCCTGGAGGTCCTTCGCCGCGTAGCCGGCCTTCTCGATGGCGGACTTCAGGACCGATACCGGCACCGTGGACAGTGCCTGGATGGTCGCCTTCTCGGTCGCCAGATTGACGGTGGCGCTGGAGACACCTGGAACCTTGCGGAGCGCCTTCTCCACGCGCGAGACGCAGGAGGCGCACGTCATGCCTTCGACCAGGAGCGCCGTCTCGGTGGTCGCGACGTCGTAGCCGGCCTTGCGGACGGCCGCCGCCAGGGCGTCTGCCGTCACGGAAGCCTCGGCGTTGACGGATGCCTGCTCCGTCGCCAGGTTGACGCTCGCCTCCTTGACGCCGGGAACCGCCTTGAGCGTCTTTTCGACGCGCGTGACGCACGAGGCGCAGGTCATCCCGGTGACCTGGAGCTTGATGCCGTGCGGGTTGGCGAGTGTGGAGGTGTTCATGGGTGCCTCGGTGTGGAGCTCAGTGTGTTCGCATCCTCATGGTTCTAACGATGGCAAGGTCAAGACTCCTGTTGGCGATTGCCTACAGGCCTCAGGGTCTCTTCAGCCGATCGGTTGACATTCCAACGGTGGCAAGGTCGAGAGTATGGGTGTCGGCAACAGCCTCACTGGAGAAAGCGATGATCACCTTCGAAGTCAACGACATGACCTGCGGCCACTGTGTCAGCACCATCACCAAGGCGCTGAAGGCCACGGACAAGGACGCCAGGGTCGCGATCGACCTGGCCTCGCACCGTGTGCAGGTGGAGCCGACCTCGGCCGACGCCGAGGAACTGGCCGAGGCCATCAAGGACGCGGGTTACACGCCGGTGCCCGTGCAGGCCGGACCGACCGCTCCCGACAAGCTGGCGGGCTCATGCTGCGGGAACTGCCACTGAGGCCTTTGCGAGCGGCTTCGATCGGAGGGCCGTCGATGTCAGCCAGATCGCGCCGGCAGGCCTTGCCGGCAAGGCCTCGTGCTGCATCTCGGCCGCAACCCGTCGAGTCAGACCAGTTCCTGAACGAGACTCGCGATGGTGGGCCTAGCTAGCACGCGGAAACTGCTCGCGCACCGCGGTTCTCTCGCTGATGCCGAGCACGAGTCCGACCTGCTCCTCGTCGGCGGTGCGCTTCGGCTCGGTCATCCGCGACGGCCAGGAATCCGCGCTCGGCATCGCGCCGGCGCGCATCAACGAGAACGCCGCGACGGTGGTCACGGCGGTCAAGGACAAGTTGGCCATCGCGCCTGAACACCGTCCCCAGCGCGGCGATCATCGTCAGTTCGACGTCGCATTCAGCACTCACATGCAGCCGCTTGACGAGGACCTGACGCAGTCGGCATTCTTGGTCGATGCTTCAGGTCAACGCCGTGGGCCGCTGGCGTGGCGCGGCGATGGCCCGGGAGGTCATCATCGCAAGGGCGTGCTCGTGTTTGCGCCGGTGGAGCCTCAACCTGCGACGGTCGAACTCCAGATCCAGCGCAGTGGCGAGAGCGTTCCGCGCAGCTTCAAGTGGCGTCTCGAATGAGCATCGGGATGCGTGATCGCGCTGAAGTGATGGGTTCCGTGAACTGCGGCGGGCGCCTGATTGGCTCAGGCGGCATGTTCTGTGTCGTGAACTTTGCGTGGTGGATTGTCAGGACCCGCTTGGCAAGCAACGTCAGGCGCCCGAATCGGAGCCGTGGTGGAGGGTTTGCCCGCGGCCATGGCCTGCAGCAGGCGAGGCAGCATGGCATGCAAGCGCAAGCGTCGGTTGAAGCGGAACTGCAGGTCGGCCACAGCTAGATCGGGTTTGATTCGCGTCGACGGCATGCGATCCGTCCATCCCAGGCTGCCTGGCGGCTGGAGCGACGCGCTGGCACTGTTGCAGTAGCATGGCCAACGAAGAGATGCGTGCCGTCGCTGCCTCCGCAGTTCGCCTGCGCTGAAGAGGGTCCCTCCATGAAGATCTCGATCATCCCCGCCTTGGCTGTCGGAGTGCTCGTGCTTGCTCTGCCCCCAACTGCGCTAGCCCAGTCGGCGTCCAACAGCGCCCCTCCCACATCGGCGGTGCCGGATCTGAAGTCCTTCGATGCCCGACTGGCAGAGGCACAGACGCAGTTGCAACGCATGCAGGAGCAGATGGATCGACTGCGCAAGATCACGGATCCGGGTGAACGCCAGGCGCTGCTCAATCAGCATTGGGTGGCCATGCAGAACGCGATGAACGCCATGCATGGGATGTGGGGTCCGGGCATGATGGGCTGTTGCAGCGCTGGGGGCGGCCCGATGCATGGGTCAGGCATGGTGCGCAGCAGCGGGCCGATGGGCTGGAGCGCGATGCGCGACCACTACTCGCGGTTGACCCCTGATCAGCTGAAGCAGCGCCAGTACATGATGGACCAATACATGGGCATGCAGCAGATGATGATGGATCATCTGATGATGCGTCAGGAGTGGATGGCCCCCGCACCGCCGCCGGCCGTCAGGTAACCGGTCCCGCTGGATCGGCACAATTGCAGGAACGGCCTGGGACGTCGTATGACAAGGCAACACACCGCGCCACATCGAGGTGCCACATCGGTGGCCCGCGCCGCTCGGCCCACTTCCCCGGTCAGCGGAGATTCGAGCATTGCGGCCGACGCTGCCGCGGTTGAGGCTGAACTTGACGACGCCCTCGCAGCGACCTTCCCGGCCAGCGATCCTGTCGCAATCGACCCACCTCCAGCGCCGGGCGCACGAACCGGAGTCAGGGTTGCGGCACGGAAGCAAGGCAAGGGTCGATAGGCGACGGGGCAGCACTGGCACGCCGCAGCCGTCGCCGAGCATGACTCACGTCGTCACTGAGACTTGCATCAACTGCAAGTACACGGCCTGCGTCGGCGTGTGTCCGGTGGATGCCTTTCGAGAGGGCGCAAATTTTCTGGCGATCGACCCGGACGATTGCATCGACTGCGCCTTGTGCGTCCCGGAGTGCCCGGTGGAGGCAATCTGCTCCGAACCGGACCTGCCGACAGACCAACTCGAGTTCTTGAGCATCAATGCGGAAGTGGCGGCTGCGTGGCCGGTCATCACGCGAGAGAAGCTCGAGTTGCCCCAGGCCGCCTACTGGGCAACCGTGAAGCACAAACGTCACCTGCTGCAACGATGACAGTCCGAGGGGCCTCTACCGCATCGGCGGGTCGTCACCGGCTTGATCCGGCATCTCGTGCCTGCGTCGCCCTGCGACACGGAACACGCCCTCGCTCGCGGGCAACACTAGCGTGATCGCCGCGCTCACGACGTCGATCAGGTACAGGCCTGTCCCTATGGCGACCCCGACAGCGCCCACGGCCCAGATGCCGGCCGCGGTGGTCAGCCCATGGACCTGCCCCTGCGTGTTCTTCAGGATCATGCCGGCGCCCAGGAATCCCAACACCGCGGCCAGCAGCTACCGCCCGACCGGCTCGGCGTCAACCAGATTCATGCCGATAGTGTCCGCCATGGCCGAAGCTCCTCCAGATCGACCACTCCCGGCTCAGGAGGGCTGCCGCCACCGCGATGGGGCAGAAGCCATCGGCGACTTCGTCAACGACGTCCATCAGCCGAACTGCCGCCGGAAACGACGCACCCCCAGGGCGAAGATCAACACGCCGAGAATGCCGATCGCGAGCATCGAATCCCACAGCAGTTCCAGACCGGCCCCTTTTAGGAAGATGCCGAAGCTGACGTCGATGTAGTGACGCATCGGCGAAGCCAGCGTCACCCAACGCATCCACGTCGGCATCGCCTCCGGCGGTGTCCACAGGCCGGAGAGCAGAAGGATCGGGCCCATGACGAGCAGGCTGAGCAGGCCGACCTGCGCAAGGTTGCGCGCCACCGTGGCGATGAAGAGCCCGATGCCTGCGTTCGTGAAGATGTAGAGCGTCGTGACGACGTAGAACAGCCCGAGGCTGCCTCGCACAGGCACTGCGAACAACGGGCCGAGCACCGCGAACAGGCTCAGGCTGACGCCCACCAGGATCACGACAGACATCGCGAGCACCTTCGGGAACACGATCTGGAACGGCGTCAGCGGCGACACCAGCAGCTGTTCCACCGTACCGCGTTCCTTCTCCTTGACCATGGCCGCTGCCGGCAACAGGATTGAAAACAGCGTGATGCCCTCCAACAGCTCCGACAAGGGCATGAACCAGGTGTCCGTCAGGTTCGGGTTGAACCACATGCGCTGGTCGTTGACCACCGAGGGGAGTTCGTTCAGGTCCGCGATCGACAGCCCCTCGCGCTGCAGCACGGTCGCCAGGCTGTACTCGCCAACGATCTGCGCCGCATAGCTGGTCGCCAGGTAGGCCGGCATGGGGTGGGTGGCATCCACCTGCAACTGCACGGTGGCCGCTTCACCGCGCTGTATCGCTTCGCCAAAGCCCGGGGCGATGTCCAGCGCCAGCATGACCTGACCGCGGTCCAGCAGGCCGATGGCATCGCGCGCACTGCCGAGTTCTCCTTCGAGTCGGAAGTACGGGGGACGGAAACGGTAGATCAGATCCCGCGAGGCCGCGCTGTGGTCGGCGTCCAGCACCACCATCGGCGCGCGGCTCAGCTGCAGACTGACGCTGCTGCCCTGCAGGTAGATGTTCGCGGTGAAGACGAAGGCCATGAAGCTCAGCAGGATGGGGTCGCGCAGCAACTGCCGGACCTCCTTCAGGGTCATGACCCCCAAACGGCGCCACCAGACAGCGAGCGTGCGCCTCGGCAGTTGGGCGGCATTCATGCGCGAGGCCGCTTGCGGAACAGCAGGAAGCCGGCGCAGAACAGCGCTGCCGTGTAGGCTGCCAGGGCGAGGAGATCCGGCCACAGCACTTCGATCCCGACGCCTTTGAGGAAGCTGCCGACCACGATATTCGTGTAGTACATCGCCGGCAGCAGCCTGGCCTCCAGCCCTCCCTCCGCGCCGAGCGAATCCACGGGCATCAAGAAGCCCGAGTAGTCGAGCGCCGGGATCATCGTCGCGACCACCGTGACCACGATCGCGGCCAGCTGGGTACGCACCAGCAGCGACACCAGCAGTCCGATGCCCGTCGTGCACATCACGAACAGGACCGAGGCGAGAAAGAAGAACCAGGCATTGCCCTTGAACGGCGCCCCGTAGTGCTGCGTGGCGATCAACCACAGGACCACGACGTTGACGACCGCGATCCCCACGTAGGGCGCAAGTTTGCCGAGGAGGAATTCGCCCCGGCTCACGGTGGATGCGTAGATGTTGTAGATCGACCCGGTCTCCCGTTCGCGCACGACGCCCACGGCCGTCAACAGTGGTGGCACGAAGATCATCACCAGCATGATCAGCTTCGGTGCCAGTGACCAGATACTCTTGGCGCTCTGGTTGTACAGGTAGCGCACTTCCAGGCTCACCGCCTGGGTGCGCGACCGCGCGTCGTCCAGGGTCAGACCGCGCGTCTGCGACAAATGCCGGGCGAGCAACTCGGCGCTGAAGTGGGCGTTGATCGCGGCCACATAGCCCTTGGTGGTCTGCGCGCGAGACGGGATCGTGCCGTCGACGAGTGTCTGCACGTGGGCCGCGCGTGCTGATCGCAGGGCCTTCTGAAAGCCCGGCGGGATGACGATGGCGGCGCGGACCTTGTTGTCCTTGAGCAATGGGGCCAGCTCTCGCTCGCTGGCCGCATAGCCTTTGAAGGCGAAGTACCGCGATCCGATGAAGCCATAAGCGTACTCGCGGCTCAGCGCCGACTGATCCTGGTCGACAACGACGAACGGTACCCGCTCCACGTCCAGCGACAGCCCGTACCCGAAGATCAACATCAACGCAGGCGACACCAGGAAGGCCAGCGTGAAGAACAGCCGGTCGCGCAGCACCTCGCGCCACTCCTTGTGAGCCACCGCCAGGATGCGTCGGAGGTTCACGCCGTAGTCCTCGCGTGGTCGAGGGCCTCGAGCGCGTTGACGCGATACACGAACACGTCTTCCATCGAGACCGGTCGCCGAACGACGGCGTTCACCCGCACGCCGCCATCCTCCAGCAGCATCGGCAGTCGTTGCCGGTCCTGCTCCGGCGCCGCGGAAAGCACATGGACCCGCCGACCGAACAGCGCCGCGTCGCGAAACCCCAGCGCCCGCAGCCGGGCAACGGCCAATGAGGGATCGGAGACGTCCAGTTCGAGCAGGGCACCTACGTCCGTCTCCAACTGCATCTTCATCGCCGCCGGCGTCGCATCGGCCACGATGCGCCCGGCGTACATCAGCGCCAGCCGGTCGCAATGCTCCGCCTCGGACATGTAGTGCGTGGTGACGAGGACGGCCACGCCCTCCTCCCGCGAGAGCCGGAACAGCACGTCCCAGAACCGTCGTCGGCCCACCGGATCGACCCCGGAAGTCGGCTCGTCCAGGAACAACACCTTCGGCCGGTGCACCAGCGCGCAACCCAGGGCGAGCCGCTGCTTGAGACCCATGGGCAAGCGCCCTGCCCGATCGGCTTCGTGGCCGCCCAGGCCGGCCATGGCCAGGATCCACCGCCGCCTTGCCAGAGCTTCGTCGCGCCGCAGGCCGTAGATGCCTGCAAACAGGTCGATGTTCTCGGTCACCGTCAGGTCGGCGTACAGGGAAAAAGCCTGGGACATGTAGCCGATGCGTTCCTTGAGGGCCTGCCTGGCGTCGCGCATGTCCACCCCCGCGACCCGGCCCACGCCGGAGCTCGGCGTGAGGATGCCGGTGAGCATCTTGATGACCGTGGTCTTCCCGGCTCCGTTGGCGCCCAGCAAGCCGAAGATCTCCCCTTCAGCGACCTGGAACGATGCTGCATCGACGGCCCGAAAGGCTCCGAAGTCACGGGTGAGTCCGGCAGCATCGACAGCCACACCGCCGTTGGCCCGGACGGACCCGACGGCGGTCTCTGCGGGCGAGTCGTCCGCGAGAAGGCCCCGCTTGCGCAGGATCGCGATGAACGCGTCTTCCGGGTCGGCATCGCCGGCCTGCACTTCCTCCACCACCAGACCGTCAAGAGCGAGCCGCACTTCGCGCTCGGCGGGCTCCGCCGTCAGGTCATCGGCGAACACGCACAGCCGCGGCCCCAGCGTCTCCACCTGCGCGAAACGGGATCGCAGGCGCACGAATGCGTCCGATTGGGGCGTTGCGTTGACCAGCACCGTGCTGCCAGCGGCAAGGGCCTGGATGTCCGCCGGCGTGCCTTGCGCCAGGAACTTGCCGTCGTGCATCAACCCCATGCGGTGAAAGCGACTGGACTCGTCCATGTAGGCGGTCGAAACCAGGGCCGCGATGCCGCGCTCGGCCACGAGCTCGGACAGGATCGACCAGAAGTCTCGGCGCGAAACCGGATCCACCCCTGTGGTGGGCTCGTCGAGGATCAGGAAGCGTGGCTCGTGCACCAGCGTGCACACGAGGCCGAGCTTCTGCTTCATGCCGCCGGACAACTGCTTGGTGGGGCGGTCGCGGAAGCGCTCCAGGCGTGTCATGGCCAAAAGCCTCGCCTTGCGCTCGGCCAGATCCTGCTCGGCGACCAATCTCAGCCGAGCGAAGAAATCGATGTTCTCCTCGACGGACAACTCGGGGTAGAGGTTCAGCCCAAGTCCCTGAGGCATCAGGCCGATGCGGTCCTTGATGCGTTCGCAAGCGGCTTCCGTCTCGAGCGACACGCCGAACACCTCGACCTGCCCTGCATCGAAGGTCAGCACCCCGGCAATCGCCTTCATCAGGCTCGACTTGCCCGCTCCATCGGGGCCGATCAGTCCGTAGATCTCGCCGGGTCGGACATCGAGGTCGACGCGGTCCACCGCCAGGCGCCGGCCGTAGCGCTTGGTGAAGCCGCGAACTGTCGCAACCTCGGTTGCGGGCGGCGCGCCTACCAGCGCGGTCTCGCCCATGCCACGCCTTCCTTCCAGCGGATCACGGCATCGGCCGGCAGCCCGGGCGCCAGCCTGTGGTCCGGGTTAGCGTTGAGCTGGAGCTTGACGGCGTAGACCAGCTTGACCCGCTCGTCAGGGGTCTGGACTTCCTTGGGCGTGAACTCGGCGCGGGCCGCAATGTGACGCACGGTCGCGTCGTAGGGCTGGTCCGGGAAGGCGTCCGTGTAGACCTTGGCCGGGAGCCCGAGTCGCAGCTTGCCGATCTGTGCCTCGGGGACGTAGACCTTCAGGTACAGGTGATCGAGATCGAGCAGTTCCAGCACGGGTGCGCCCGCGGCCACGACCTCGCCGGGTTCGCGCATCCGTGCCGTGACCACGCCCGCAGCCGGCGCGCGCAAGCTGCGGTCGGCCAGCAGGCTTTGTGCCTCGGACAGCGATGCCTTTGCCTGCATCAGCTGCCCTTGCAGCGTCAGCAGGTCCGCCTCCTTGACGCGAATACGCTCACCGCCCAACTCGGCCTGGGCGAGTTGCTTGCGGCTTTGCAGGTCCGCTGCCCGCGCCGCAGTGACCTCGCTCAGTGCGGCGTCCAGTGCCAGTTGAGCGCGCTCGCTGCCCTGGCTGCTCGTGAACCCCTTGGCCACCAGGTCGGCGGCGCGGTTGACATCGCGGCGCGCCATCTTCTCGGCCGCCTCGGCTGCTGCGACCCCTGCCTCAGCACGCCCCACCCCGGCTCGCGAGGCATCGATTGCCAGCGGAAGCTCCCGCTTCATCAGTCCGATGGCCAGCTTGGCGCTGGCGATCTGCGACTCCAGCATCGCGCAAGCAGCGCTCGCCTGGTCGACGCGCAGGCGCAGTTGCTCGTCGTCGAGTTTGACCAGAACTTGTCCGGAGACGACGGCTTGGCCTTCACGAACCTCGACGGCAACGATCCGACCCGCCGCCTTGCTCGACACGGTGATGTCGTCGCCCTCGACGCGCCCGTTGGCCTGAATCAAACCGTCGGGCAGCCTTCCGCGCTCGGTGGAGTAGTCGTACGCGACGTACCCGGCAGTGAGGAGCGCCAAGGTCAGGCCAGGCACGATGTAGCGCCACCTTGGGTTCTTCCGGAATCCTTCCGCTGTCATGGCAGCCACTCTTCTTCGTGATCGTTGCTCGACGCGTGGCCGAAATGCTCATCCACGTAGGCATTTCACACCGCGAGATGTCCTCCCCGGATGACGTTGATCAAGGCGAACAACACTGAATCACAAGGCGTCTGCTGCTCTGCAGCGGCGTACCCCGCGACCGTGGCCCGATGCGTCGCACGACTGACGCTGCCGCGCTGGAGGCCTTGGCGCGCGCTCGTACGCGCGGCATCCCTGCGCCGCGCCCGTGTTGCGTGACGCGCCGCGATCAGGCAGCGAGGCGATCCAGCAGGGGTGCTGTGCTGGTTCTGCGCTGGGAGCGCGTGGGCAGAACAACGGTCAGGGCAAAATCGCAGCATGGAAAAGCCGTTTCACCGCTTCTCGGAACTCTTCGCCCAACTGGGACTGCCTGCCGATGTGGCGTCCATCCGTGACTTCATCGAGCACCACTCACCGCTGGCGGCCGGGACGAAGCTCGAGGATGCGAGTTTCTGGACCGCCGCGCAGGCGCGCCTGCTGGGGGAACTCATCGCGCAGGACGCCGATTGGGCCGAAGTCGCTGACCAGCTGAACGCGGCGCTCCACCGACGCTAGCTAGGCACGAATCGAGCGCCGCGGCTTGCGGGCGACGGGGGCAGCGGCACCGTTTCCATGAACCGGGCCTTGTCCGCGGGACGTGACGTTCTTCAAGCCATCCAGGATTGCGCATTCGGCCGCCACACCATCGCACTGATTGCGCAGCGCCTTGAGTTCCTGCTGCAGGTGTTTCAACTCGCGGATGCGCGTGGCCACATGCTCAATGTGCTCGTCCAGCACGTTGTTGACGGCATGACAGTTGTCGCGCGGCGCGTCCTGGAAGCGCAGCAGCGCACGGATCTCATCCAGTGTCATGTCCAGCGAACGGCAATGCCGGATGAAGGCCAGGCGCTCCAGATGCTCGGGCTTGTAGAGCCGAAAGTTGCCCTCGCTGCGCGGCGGCTCTTCGAGCAGGCCCTCGCGCTCATAGAAGCGGATGGTCTCCACCTGGGTCTGGGTGATCCTTGCGAGTTCGCCGATCTTCATGGACAACTCCGTTCATGAACGCACATGGTGCCTCGTCAGCCCTATAGGTACTTCAGGCTCCAATCACCGCAATCGGGCGCAGATGCGGCTTCTGCCTCCAGCCCGAGGCCGCACTCGCACTGATAGACGGCCGCCGCACTGACGTTTTCTTCGAGGTTTGCCCCGACTGCATAGGGGCTTTGGGTCAGGTGTCTCCGCGCGAAGCGGGCTTGACGTCCCCGTACCCGAGAAGTGAAGCCGCTACCAGCGCGACTGCGCCTCCCGTGATCGCCATGTCGGCGATGTTGAACGCCGGCCAGTGCACGCCGCGCAGGTGAAAGTCGAGGTAGTCGATCACCTGACCGCGCGCGGCGCGGTCGAAGGCGTTGCCCAGCGCTCCGCCAAGAATCAAGCTGTAAGCGAGGGCTTCGAGGCGGCGCACTGGCTTGGCCAGCATCCAAGCCAGCCATATCGATGCTCCCAGCGCGATCACCAGGAAGAACCAGCGCTGCCAACCTCCGGCGCCTGCCAGGAAGCTGAAGGCCGCGCCCGGGTTCAGGACATGGACCAGATTGAAGAACGTCGTCACCTCAAGTGACCAGCCCAGCGGAGTGGTCAGGTCGATGAAGGTCTTGGCGGCTTGGTCGATGGCAAGCACGGTGAACGCCACGGAGTACCAACGGGCTTTGCGATTTGGATCTGTCATTGACTTCTTCAAGTTCGGAAACTGCGGTGCTTGACGCCGCAATGGGCGGTGGCCGCGACAGCTTGAATGCACGCCAGGTCGCGCGAATAGCCTGCACGCGGCAACGCATTGGCCAGGAACCCCGACGCATCCACATGGCCATCGCCGAGCGGTCTGATCGATGTGGCCGGCAGCGCGCAGCCCCATGGTGAAGTCAGCGCTCATCGCTTCTGCCCGGGGACAGAGAATCCGCCGTCAACGCACCGCGCTAACGGACTGGCCGCCACCACGCACGCCCAACCCAAGGCGAAGCCCGCCAATACGTCCGCCGGGAAATGCGCTCCGAGCGCAATACGCGACCAGCCCACGCCCGCAATGAACGCGAGCAGGGCGCACCTTGCGGGCCAGCCCAGGAGCGGCCACACCGCCGCCGCCAGCACGGCCGCGTACGTCGCATGGCCGCTGGGCAGCGTGTAGCGACTGTCGGGCGTGCCTACGACGCGGAAGACCGATTCGCCCAGGGCTGTCGACGGCCGGGGGAAGGCGAAGGCCGCTTTGGCGATGGCCCCGGCCGACAGGGCTGTCGCGACGCCGAGCGAGAACCTGCTCATCGCCATCTTGACCCGCATCGCCTCGTCGCCTGACAGTCGGCGACTCCACCACAGGAGCATCACAGCAACGGCGGGTGCACCCCAATAGCTGCCCAGCCACGTCAGCGCCTCAGGCAGCCAGAGCAAGCCATCGGGCACGGCCCGGTTGATGGACAGGAAGATGTCCGCGTTGGCGCCGCCCCAGTCGTACAGCCAGTGCCTGAGCCCGTGTCCCAACGATGCCGGAGCCTGCATGTGGCTCAGGCGGTCTTGTGCTTGAGCAGCCGCAGACCGTTGAAGACCACCAGCAGGCTGGCCCCCATGTCAGCGAACACGGCCATCCACAGCGTGGCCATCCCCATCACGGAAAGCACCACGAACACGGCCTTGATCCCCAACGCAAACACGATGTTCTGCCTCAAGATGGCGCCGGTCTTGCGGCTGAGGCGGATGAACTCCGGGATCTTGCGCAGGTCGTCATCCATCAGGGCGACATCGGCCGTTTCGATCGCGGTGTCGGTGCCGGCTGCGCCCATGGCGAAGCCGATGCTGGACTTGGCCAGTGCGGGCGCATCGTTGATGCCGTCACCGACCATGCCCACGGTGCCGTGCGCGGCAAGTTCGACCTCGATGGCGGCGAGCTTTTCTTCCGGCAACAGGCTGCCACGGGCATCGTCGATGCCCACGTTCCTGGCAATCACGTTCGCGGTCTGCTGGTTGTCGCCGGTGAGCATCACCGTGCGTACACCCATGCCATGCAACTCGGCGATGGCCTGCAGGCTGGTCTCGCGCACCGTGTCCGCCACACCGATCACGGCCAGCACGGCCGACTCGGTAGCGATGGTGATCGCAGTCTTGCCTTCGGACTCCAGCTTCTTCAGCGCGGCTTCGGCCGCCTCGTTGCGGATCCCCAGTTCCTGCAGCAGCCGTGGGTTGCCCAGGTAGTACCACTGGCCCGAAATGCGGCCCTTGACGCCCCGACCCGCGATCGCCTCGAAGTCGTCGACCTCGGCCAGGCCCTGGCCACGCTCTTCCTTCCAATGGGCGGTGACCGCACCGGAAACCGGATGGTCGGACCGTGTCGCCAGGCTCGCCGCCAGCTGCAAGGCATCGCGCTCTTGCGTGCCGAGGGCCACGACATCGGTCACAGCGGGCTTGCCCTGCGTGATCGTTCCGGTCTTGTCGAAGGCGAGCGCCTTGAGCTGGCGGCCCTGCTCGAGGTAAGCGCCGCCCTTGATCAGGATGCCGCGGCGCGCCGCGGCGGCCAGGCCGCTGACCACCGTCACGGGCGTGGAGATGACCAGGGCACAGGGACAGGCGATCACCAGCAGCACCAGCGCCTTGTAGATCCAGTCCATCCACGCTGCTCCAAGGAACAGCGGAGGCACCAGCATCACCATGAGCGCCACGGCAAAGACTGCCGGCGTATAGATGCGTGCGAACTGGTCGACGAAGCGCTGCGTCGGCGCGCGGCTGCCCTGCGCCTCCTCCACGGCCTTGATGATGCGGGCCAGGGTCGAATGCGTGGCCTCGGCCGTGACCTTGTAGACAAATGAGCCGGTCTCGTTGATGGTCCCCGCGAACACCGTGTCGCCCACGGCTTTCGCCACGGGAATGCTCTCGCCGGTGATCGGTGCCTGATTGACGGCGGACTGGCCGCTTTCCAGCACGCCGTCCAGCGGGATGCGCTCCCCGGGTCGAATCCGCACGAGTTCACCGAGCGCCACTGTCTTGGCTGGCACTTCCTGCCAACTGCCATCCGGCTGCTGCACCGTCGCCTTCTCCGGTGCCATCGCGAGCAATCCGCGGATCGCATTGCGCGCGCGGTCGAGGGACAGCACTTCGATGACCTCGGCCAGGGCGAACAGGAACATCACCATCGCGGCCTCGGGCCATTGCCCGATCAGGATCGCTCCCGTCACGGCGATGGACATGAGCGCATTCATGTTCAGGATGCCGCTCTTGAGGGCGATCCAGCCCTTCTTGTAGGTGGGCCAGCCACCTGTTGCGATCGACACCAGGGCCAGCGCGATGACAGGCCAGGCGTTGTCCTTGCCAGTGCCGAAGACGATCACTTCGGCCACCGCCGCGCTGACACCCGCCACCGCCATCAAAGCCCACTGGCGGCGACTCACCGAGGGCTTGGGCGCCATCTCGATCTCGACCGCTTGACCCACGTCGGGCACGGCCTTCATGCCGATCGCATGCAGCGCCGCTTCCACTTCCGCCGGAGGAAGGGAATGCGTCACGGTGAGCTTGCGCTGCATCAGATTGAACTCGAGGTCCTTCACCCCTGCCATGTGCTGCAGCTTCTCGCGGATCAACCCTTCCTCGGTCGGGCAATCCATGTTCTCGATGCGGTAGACGCTTTGCTGGCCGGTACCGGCAGCCGGAGCCGCCGGCTCGGACGGCGGCAGGCCGATGTCCCTGAGCGCACGAACGATGGACTCGGTGGACGGCAGCGTGTGGTTCACCGTCAGCTTGCGCTGCATCAGGTTGAAGTCCAGCCCTGCGACGCCGGGCAGGTTGCCCAGCCGCTTGCGAATCAGGCCTTCTTCCGTGGGGCAGTCCATCTTCTCGATGCGGAAGGTGTCCGTGCGGGCGGCCGCGGCTTCGACTGCGACTGCCGTCATGGAAGCGGCAGGTTCGGGGAGCGCTGCGCGGGCGTCGCTGCTGGGCGGCATGCCCAACTCCGTGAGGGCTTGTACGATCGGAACCGTGTCCGCCAGTCGGTGCACGACCGTGAGCCCGCGCTTGGGCAACTCGAACTCCAGGCCCTCCACGCCAGCGATGCTTCCCAGTCGCTCGCGAACCTGCCGCTCCTCGTTCACGCAATCCATCTTCGGCACGTGAAACGGCGAGCGGGTCGCAGGCCGGTCGGCCGGAAGCGCCGTCGCAGGCATGCCTATGGACGCGAGCGCATCGCTGATGATTGCGCGATCTGACAACCCGTGATGGACGGTCAGGACACGCTGCCCGAGGTCGAACTCCAACCCGTCGATACCCTGCAACTGGGCGAAGCGGTCGCGAATCTGCGCTACCTCATTGCGGCAATCCATCTTGGGCACATTGAAGCGATCGGTGCGCGTTGTGCGCCCCAGCGGTTCTGGAGTCAGGCCAATTTCGTCTAACGCGGCCTCAACCGGTCCCGGGTCCTGCAGACGGTGGGAGACGGTGAGGTTGTGCTGCGCCAGGTCGAACACAAGGGACTCCACACCAGCGATCTGCCCCAAGCGCTGGCGAATCTGCCGCTCCTCGCTCGGGCAGTCCATCTTCGGGATGTGGAAGACCGTAGTCGTGACCATTTGGGCGCTGCCGACCAGTGGTTCCCTGGACAGGGCTTCGCACGCGGCGCTGCCGCATGAGACGTTGTTCGAGGCCATCGCATCTTTCTCCGATTTTCCGACTGCATCGAAGTTACACCCTCTAGCCGCTACAGGGTCAAGCGGTTTTTTTTGGGTACTGGCGGCCTGGTCCCAGCAGCGCTTCAACTGCCGCGACCTCGGTCGAACAACGATCACGAAGAACCGCCTGCCGCGTTCCTCGAGCGCCCCCGGGTCGAGCGTGCAGCAGCACAGTTGGAGCGAGCATGAAGCGTTTCCTGGTATTCCTTGCCGCTGCGTTGGCGGCCGTTGTGCCGGCCGCGATCTTCCGCCTCAGCGGATGGCGGCCGCATCCGGTGGTCGACACGGCTGTCTTCGGAATGGCCGTGCTGGCGGCCGGCTTCATGCTGTCCTGGGGCGCCGAAGCCGCGGAGAAGCGAATTTCCCAGGGGCTCATTCTTGCGGCGGTCGCGCTGGTGACGGTGCTTCCCGAGTACGCCGTCGACATGTACTACGCTTTCCAAGCCGGCAAGGCACCAGGATCGAACTACGTCCACTATGCAGCGGCCAACATGACCGGCGCCAACCGGTTGCTGGTAGGTGTGGCTTGGCCGCTGATGGCATTCCTTCATTGTGGACGCGCACACGCGAGCGCGCGATCGCTCTGGCCACCGTGAACGTGGTGGAGATCGGTTTCCTGTTGCTGGCAAGCCTGTACGCCTTTGCAATCATCATCAAGAACCGCATCGACCTGTGGGACACGATCGTTCTGGTGGGTGTGTTCGGCGCCTACCTGTGGCAGACCGGCCGGATGCCCAAGGTCGATGCGGGGCTCGAGGAGGACGACGAACCCGGGCCGGCCGCCGCGCTGTCGACGCTTCCGCCGGCTAGGCAGTGGGCCTGGATGGGCGGGCTGACGGTCGTCGCTGCCCTGGTCATCCTCGCGTCGGCGGAGCCTTTTGCCGAGTCGATCGTCGCCTCGGGCCGGGTGCTGGGCATCGACGAATTCCTGCTCATCCAGTGGCTGGCGCCGCTGGCCAGCGAAGCACCGGCTGTCGTCATCGCCGTTCTCTTCGTGCTTTCCGGGCGCGCCGCGGGCGGCCTGACGACGATGATCAGCGACAAGATCAACCAGTGGACACTGCTGGTCGGCATGTTGCCCTTGGCGATGAGCGTGGGCGCCGGCGGCCTGACTTATTTGCCGCTGGACGCACGGCAGCATGAAGAGTTCTTCCTGACCGCGGGGCAGTCGCTGTTCGGCGTCGCGCTGCTGCTGCGACTGCGCTTCAGCCTGGTGTCGGCGCTGGCGCTCGCGGCCCTCTTTTCGGTGCAGATCGTCATCGCATTCATCTACCGCAACGACGCCGTGCGCGCCATCGAATCTCTCACGTTGCTCGGATGGCTGTATCTGGGGCTGGCGGCAGTGCTTTTCGTGTTCGGCGCCCCCAGCGTCCTGCGAGCACTTGCCGGATTGCGCGCGGCGGTTTCCGAACACAGGCTCGCCGCAGCTGCCTCGGCCGGGTCGGGAGCGAACGAGGCGGCGCCGAAGACCTGACGCCCGGTCGCGCAAACCGGGCGGAGTTGGCTGGCGAGGATGCTGCCAGCGCGGGCAACGTCGGCGTCGCAACTACACTGACGCGTGCCATGAAACCATTGATTCGTCTTGCCGGATTGCTCGTCGCCCTGCCCCTGTCCGTTCTGGCACAGCCAAGCGTCGTCACCACCGACTACGTGCGCGCCGAACTGGTCGCCCATGCGCCAGATGGCGTTGCACCAGGCAAGGCAGTGTGGCTTGGACTGTCCATCCAGCACCAGCCTGATTGGCATTCGTACTGGAAGAACCCGGGCGACTCGGGTTTGCCGACCCGGCTGGGCTGGAGCCTTCCAAGCGGCGTTCAGGCCGGCGAGATTGAATGGCCGACGCCCAAGCGGCTCCCTCTGGGACCGCTGATGAACTATGGCTACGACGACAAGGTCCTGCTGCCAGTCTCGCTCGCCATCCCCGAAGGTTTCACCGGGCCGACGCTCGACGTGAAGCTGAAAGCTGACTGGCTGGTGTGCAAGCACATCTGCGTCCCCGAGTCCGGCGAATTTTCTCTGCGTGTTCCTGCACAGGCAGCCACCGTTGGACACGCCGCCTTGTTTGCCGACGCGCGATCGCGACTGCCGGAAACGCTCGAAAAGGCGCGCGGCACAGCGCACCTCGAAGGCCAGAGACTTGTGGTGGAGATCAGCGGATTGCCGCCCGCGTCCGCCGGGCAAACCCTGCAGCTCTTTCCGGAGACCGCCGGCGTCATCGACCCCGCGGCCATGATCGAACAGCAGTGGATGGGGGACCGATGGCTGGCCAAAGTTCCCCTGTCGGCGCACCGCAGTGCGAGTCCGGCCGAGATGCACGCCGTGCTGGTTGCCGCCGGGCAGCCCGCCGGGATGCGCGTACGCCTGGACATTGCAGGGCCGTGGCCCACCGTCGAAGCGACGCCTGCGCCGACACCCGTCACCTCGGGCGCATCGGACATCCCGCCGCAAAGCGGTGCGCCCTTCGTCGCCGCGATGGGCTTGGCCCTGCTTGGCGGGCTGCTGCTCAACCTGATGCCATGTGTGTTTCCCGTGTTGTCGCTGAAGGTGCTGGGCTTCGCTCGCGCCGGACAGCGCCGGCGTACCGTGATCGCCGGTGGCCTCGCCTACACCGTGGGGGTGATCGTGTCCTTCGTGGCGCTCGCGGGCCTCTTGCTCGGCCTGCGCGCAGGCGGCGAACAACTCGGTTGGGGCTTCCAGCTTCAGTCGCCGTTCGTTGTTGCTGCGCTGGCCGTGCTCTTTACCTTGATCGGATTGAACCTCGCCGGCGTCTTCGAGTTCACGAGTGTGCTGCCTGACCCGGTGGCCACGTGGCGCATCCGACATCCGGTGGCGGACCATGCGCTGACCGGTGCCCTTGCCGTCGCCGTCGCATCCCCGTGCACTGCCCCGTTCATGGGCGCGGCGCTCGGTGCTGCGCTGACACTTCCCGCAACCCAGGCCTTGACGGTATTCGCCGCGCTCGGTCTCGGCATGTCCCTGCCCTATCTCGCTGCGAGCGTGCTGCCGGGCTTCGCGCGGCGCCTGCCGCGGCCCGGCGCATGGATGCAGCACTTCAGGGTTTTCCTGGCGTTTCCGATGTTCGCCACCGTCGTGTGGCTGGTATGGGTGCTCGGCCATCAATCCGGTGTCGATGCGGCGGCCGGCCTGCTGGCGGTGCTCGTCGCCATCGCCTTGCTGGCATGGTCCGTCGGCAGTGCACACCTGGGCCGCAAGGGCCGCTTGGGCTTCGGTTCGGTGGCGGTGCTGGCGCTCGCCGCTGCACTTGCCTGGGCTTGGCCCGCGCTCGATCCGGCGCTGAGCACGGCGGTCGGTACGCCAGCGCAGGGGCGCTGGCAAGCGTGGTCGCCCGGGGCCGTTGCCCAGGCCCAGGCCCAAGGGCGGCCGGTCTTCGTCGATTTCACGGCTGCATGGTGCGTCACCTGTCAGCT
The DNA here is from genome assembly GCA_963992225.1 of uncultured Comamonadaceae bacterium. Taxonomy (GTDB): domain Bacteria; phylum Pseudomonadota; class Gammaproteobacteria; order Burkholderiales; family Burkholderiaceae_C; genus Pelomonas. Next base: position 76,162 of record CAXDTK010000002.1, read on the forward strand.
GAACAAGCGAACCACTTTGTCCGATCCCGACGTGTTGGCCGATTTCGAACGGCGACAGGTCGTGCTGCTGCGAGCCGACTGGACACGCCGCGATCCGGCCATCACGCAGGAGTTGGCCCGGCTGGGCCGCAGCGGCGTTCCTGTGTATGCGCTCTACTCTCCCACTGCGAGAGGTCCGCTTGTGCTGCCGGAAATCCTCCGGGCGCAGGACCTGCATCAGGCGCTCGCCGGCGTTGCGGATGTCGAGCCGGTGAAAGCGGCCGCCATGCCGGCGCCATCGGGCCAACCGGCCCGCTCCAACGTGCAGGCACAGAGTCGATGAAACGCTACCTCCTTCCGCTGCTGGTGTTCGTCGTGCTGGTCGGCTTTCTTGCGGTCGGGCTGAAGCTGAACCCTCGAGAAGTGCCGTCGCCGCTGATCGACAAGCCGGCGCCCGGGTTCAGCCTGCCGCTGCTGGACGCGCCCGACCAGCGACTCGCCGGGCACGACCTGAAGGGCCAGGTCTGGCTGCTCAACGTCTGGGCGTCGTGGTGCGCCGCCTGCCTGCAGGAGCACCCTCTGCTGGTCGAGCTATCGAAGACCGGCCGCGTCAAGCTGTATGGCCTGAACTACAAAGACAAACGCGAGGACGCGCTCGCCTGGCTTCAGCGCCATGGCAACCCTTATGTGCGATCGCTGTCCGACACCGAAGGCCGGGTCGGCATCGACTTCGGCGTCTATGGCGTGCCCGAGACCTTCGTGATCGACTCGAAGGGTGTGATCCGCCTGAAGCACATCGGACCGGTGACCCCCGAGGTGTTGCGCGGCACGATCCTGCCGCTGGTCGACAAGCTGCGCAAGCCTGATGCGTAGCCTGTGCGTGCGGCGCCTGCCGGAGGCGAGGGCATTCAACGTCCGACCCGTTCTCGGATCGGTTGTCGCCGGCATTGCGCGTCGTTTGCCGGACGTGAAGCATGGTTTGGCACGCTGCCCGTTGGCTTCGAATCGAGGAAGGGCGCGACAAGTTGTTGCAGATAGGCAGTCAGCCAGTTGCTCAGCGTGCCGACAAACTGCACGCCGCCCTCGCGTCAGGTGGACGGAATGATGGCCGTCTCCACGAAATTGCGCTCGACCCCGTAGAACGCCGTCGGCTCGTGGTTCTCGTTGAGCAACCCCATGGGGATGAGGAACAGTCCCGCCCGCAGCGACCAGTCCGGGGTCCCCGCTCACACAAGAGAAGTTGTAACTCATCGGTCGAACCATCTTCCCGGGCAACGCTGACAGCGACGATGGGTTACTGAGGGCGCGTGCGACAAGAGAAGTTGTAACGAGGGGCGCGGTTCAACTATTCTTGTGCGACCGCCGACGGCGGCTTGAGCGGGAGGCACGCATGCCCAGACGCGCTCGCATTGGCACGGCGGCCTGGCCCGGCCAAGCCGCCGTGCCCGATCAGGTTCGGCCGGATCTCTGGACTCAGGTCGATGCAGACGCCTTGCCGGAAGACCGGCGAGAGTTGTTCTTGCGTCGCAAGACGGGCATCCAGCTCTACTTCGACGGTGCGACCGAGGCCGACATTCGGGAGGCCTGCGGGTTCGGGCGCTCACACATCTATCGCCTCATCACGGAGCGCTGCCTGGCGCAGAATCCGGATGGCAATGCGAACGGCTGGCGCGGTGCGCTGCCGCATCGCCGAGTGAAGGAATGGTCTCGAACGACGCCGCTCGAGGTCAGCGATGCGGGGGCCGGGGCCGCTGGGGCTCTCCAATGGCTGTTCGAGTCGCCAGGCGGCTCCGAGCTCGAGGCCAGGTTCCGCAAGCACATCCTGGGCAGGCTGCCGAAGCTCGCCGCCGCGAAGCGCCCGAAGCAGGAGCTCTTCACTTGGTTCATCAAGGAACTGCGCGCGGCCGGCCTCGAGGCGCGAGGCGAGTGGCCCTTCAACGTCGAGAAGCTCGGCTACGTCAGCATCTGCAAGTTCATCGACAAGGTCATGGACGAGAACCCTCGACGCCAGCGGCAGCTGCTCGGTGGCCATGAGGCTGAGCGCAAGGCGCGCGCCGGCGACGGCGCCGACAGGCCACTGCTGCGCGTGTTCCAACGGGTGGAGTGCGATGCCCACAAGCTCGACTCGCGCATGGTGGTGGCCATTCCATCGCCGCACGGCGGCTACGAGACCCGCAAGATTCGTCGTCTGTGGGTCATCGTCATCATCGAGGTCGAGTCTCGTGCCGTGCTCGGCTACCACCTCAGCCTGCACCCGGAATGCAGCGCCGAGGACGTGCTGCGAACCGTCAAACGCGCGTTGACGCGCTGGGCGCCGCGCGAGTTGCTGTGGAGCGGCAACGCGTACGTCGAGGGCGCAGGCCTACCGTCGGCGCACCACGAGCGCTACCTGGGCGCCTGCTGGGACGAGTTCAGCGTCGATGGCGCGATGGCCAACATCTGCGACCGAGTCGAACGGCAGCTGCGCGAGGTTGTCGGTTCGACCATTCTCAAGCCGCAGGACCCCACCAGCTACACCAGCCGGCGCAGCAAGGACGACCGCCCGTTCATCGAGTCCTTCTTCGGCCAGCTCGCCAGGGGAGGCTTTCATCGGCTGTCGACCACGACCGGCAGCAAGCTGAGCGACAAGCGCGGCGCGGACCCTTGCGAGACGGCGGCGGAGACTCAGTTCCAGCTCGAGTACGCCGAAGAGCTCCTCGACACCCTCATCGCCAACTACAACGTGCGCCCGCACTCCGGCCTGGGCTGGCGCAGCCCGCTGGCCCAGCTCGACTTCCTGACCAGCCGTGAACCAGAACGCATCCGCCAGGCCGATGCCGGCGAGGTCCAGCGCATGGTGAGCGTCCGCAAGCTGTGCACCCTGAAGGGAGGCGTCAGCACAGGCCGACGGCCGTACTTCCAGTTCGCAAGCGCACGCTACTCGGCCGAATGGCTCGCCCTGCGCACGGACCTGCTCGGCAAGTTGCTGTGGCTGCAACTGGAGGACGAGGACGACGCCCGCTTCGCAAGCGTGTCGAACGAGCGCGGCGAGTTCCTGGGCGTTGTCCGGGCCGCGCCGCCGTGGAACCGGTCGCCGCACACCCTTTACATGCGCCAGGCCATCCGGGGGCTCGAGAAGCGCCGCATGTTGCACCTCAGCGGGCAATGTGATGCGGTCGAAGAACTCATCCGCTATGCCGAAGGCTCGAAGGACAAGAAGTTGCCGCCACACCCGGCGTACCTGGAGGCCAGAAGGGTGCTGCAAAAGCACGCCCAGGCGCTGGCGGGCCAACCGGTGCCTGGCACGCCGGCACCCCATGGCGAGGCATCGGATCCTCCGCCCGGCGTAACGCATGAACCCCGACGTCCGCTGCCATCCATGCAGATGGCCAAGACCTGGTGACCTGGTGATGGAGGCCGATTCGTCCAGCCCGCTGGTCGCGGAGCACCTGCCCAGGAACCACCCGGTGGTCACGCGCGACTACTCGCTTTTCACCCCGGCCATCTCCGAGATGGTGGACACGGTGGGCCGCTGGATCGACGACCAGGTCGATGGCGCGACCATCTTCGGCCCGTCGCGCTTCGGCAAGTCAAGCGCCGTGGACCACTGGCTGCAGACGCTGTTGTCGCAGCGCTGTGGTGGGCACGTCCCGATGATCGTGTGGAGTCACACGGATTCCGGCGGCGCAGCCTCGGTCGGGCGCTTCCATGCCCACCTGCTGCACGCCAGCCGACACCCCCTGGCCAAGGCAGCACGCAGCCCCCTCGACCGTCAGCACATGCTCATTGAGCGCTGGGCAGAGCTGGCGTCTCAGGGCGGCGGGCGCTTCCTGGTCCTGGTCATCGACGAAGCGCAGGGCATGACGCAGCGGGAGTGGCTGTGGCTGGTCGAGCTGCACAGCCTGCTCGAGAAGGAGCGCATCCGCTTGTGCGTCTTCTCGGTCGCCTCGCTCCAGGTGTTCGACGAACCGGTTGGCATGGCCATGTCCGGCGGTGCGCACGTCGCGGCCCGCTTCATGCTGGCCTCGGCGCCGTTCCACGGCATCCGGGATGTCGACGAACTTCGCTTCGTCCTGTCCGGCTACGACGAGGGGACCGAGTGGCCACCCCGCTCTGGAATCTCGTTCACGGCGGGCCTCGCGCCCGAAGCGTGGGCCGGTGGGTTCAGGATGGCCCACCATGCCGAAGGCCTGATGCAGGCGATGGTGCTCGAACTGCCTGCCAAGTACGAGGGCCCCATCGAGTTCCCGATGAAGACGGTGGCACAGGCCGCCCGGCATGCCCTGCTGCGCATCGCCGGCGGCGCTGAACCTCGGGATGTGATGTCCATCGACTCGTGGCGACGCATCGTCGCCGGCTGCGGTCATCAGGCACTCATGGCCATCGTGACGGCCTTGTCGCCGCGCTTGAAGCGCAGCGGATCGCGTGCATGACCACCGGCCCATCCGCGCGGCTGACCTGGCACCAGGGCAGTGTCCTGCCCTACTCCTCGCTCTGGCACACGGTTCAACGAGCGATGTCGCTGAACGCGCTGCGGCCCAAGGAGTTGGCGTTCTGCGGCCGCGGGGCTGACCAAGCCGGCATCCCACGGCACGTCAACCTGCTCTACAACGAAGCGGTTGACGGCCTGTGCGGCGCTCGCGTCGAAGCGCTGTCGATGCGGTCCCTGGCGCAGGCGTTGGGCGAGCAGGAAGCGGTGTTCGCATGGGCTCACCTGGGCCGCCTGCCGAGGTCGGTTCGCTCGCTCATCGCCCCGGGTATTCGTGTTTGCAGGACGTGCATGGCTCGGGGGTACCACAGCGCGCTGTACTCGCTGAGGCTGCTGCAGACCTGCCCGATTCACGGCTGCGAACTCGACGACCGCTGCAACTGCGGGGAGCTCTTCGCCGACGACCAGGTGGTCCTGCACCACATGAACGCTGGTTACTGCCGGTGTGGCCGCATGGCGTACTTCACCGGCCAGACGTGCCGTCGTCCGACCATGCGGCACGATGAGACGGCGCCGATGTCGGTGGTCGCGACGTGGCTGGAACGGCTGGCGGGTGTCATTCGGCCATCGCCGGGCGATCACCAGGCCCAGCGGGCACACGACCGGATCCTTCTGGACTCCGTCGGCGCCTGGTGCGCTGAGTTGAACCTCGGCAATCCTGGCTCGGCGATCACCCGCGACCCGCAGCCTCTGCGAGTGAGCATCAGCGTGGCGCGGCTGTCCACCATCGAGTGCGCAAACGCCGTCCGTCCAGCAACGCACAGTCGCCAGGGCGCAGCGTCGACTCGCGGCCGGCACAGCATCTACTGGTCCACTGACGATGCGACGACGACCTACCGATCATTGGCGCGTCACATCAGGCGACACGTGGCCAGGGGCGCCGAGGCGCACGCGATCGACTTCATGCTGAACCCGGATCCTCTGCAGATGGGCGCCAGGATGCGCGCGCAGCACCCGGCGATGGTGGCGTTCGCCGATCTGATGTTCACGGAGTGCATGGAGACCTATGCGGGCCTGCGGCGGTGGCCCTATCGCGACCCGCGGGCAGGTGCGACCAGCAGGGTCCGGGACGGGCTTGCCCATCTGAGCCTCGACGGCGGTCACGACTGCCCGCCGGCGCTACGCGAAGCGCGATTGGCCTGGGTGCGCAGGCAGGCGGCCGCAACTGCGATCACGCACGCTTGGCGACGGGCACAGATGCTCGCCGTTCACGCGGCCGCCACCGGATTCGCTGACTGGAGTGCAGCCACCGAGAGGTACTTGCCGGTTGGGGCCATCTCGTCAACGCACATCGATCGGCCCAAGCCGAGCGGGACGGCCTTCTGGTTCGACGCCCCACCGCCGTACCAGGTGACTTGGGCGGCGGTGGTCAGCGGCGAGCACCTGCGCTTTGTCAGCGCACCGGCAATGCCCAGGATCGACTGGACGCTGCCGCGTTCGAGCAAGGCCCAGCGGCAGGCAACCTGGTCCGAGGCCAAACGGCGGAGGGTCTCGGAGCTGCGCGGGGCCTGCGGCGGCCCATGCCTCACCTGGTCGGCGCACGCCGGCTGGGAAGTGCTCCCGTCAGCCAGCCCCGCGACTGCGCCGGTCAAGCGTCACCGGCTGCTCGGCGTCGCCGGCGCGCCGCGGTTCTGGGTGTTTGCATGGGCAGGCGGCTTTGCAGCGACGATGTGCGAGATCAGGGTCCAGGCCTTCGGCGCCACGGCCCGCGAAGCCATCGACGCACTGAGGTCGGCCGTTCGGCAGCACAGCAGGCAATGTCCGCAGGTCAACGCAGCGCCGTCCCTGCCGTCGTCCGAACCTGAGCCCCTGCCGCCGGAAGACCAACCTGAATACGAGCTGCGGGTGAGTCGTGTACTGCACGCGCACGGCTTCTGGCGAAGGCCTTGGATGTTCCGCAATATCGCCCAGGAGCATCTGGCTTCGGTCCAAGGCCGATCTGGCGAGGGCAACCCTGATGATCGGCCGCCGACCGGCGACATTGCTGTGCCGAGCGAATCGGCGTAGCGTGCACGGTTGCTCGTCCCCTCGCCGCATAGAACACAACTTCTCTTGCCGCTTGAGCACAACTTGTGTTGAACGAGCGTGCGACGCTCGCGCCTGCCATTTGTCGCTATCAAATGACGTCCTGATAAGAACACTTCTCAGGACAGGGCGGACGCGTTGGCCGGCCGCGCGGCGCGACCGCAGCACCGTTGCCGGACGAGGCCGCGCGATGCGGTGAGAGCGAGAGGGGAAGCAACGCGCACCACGTGTGCAGCCAGTGCGCACGCGCCGATCTACGGCACAAATCCGTCACAACCGACGGAAGCATCCGTCCGATGCGCCCAAGAAAAAAGGACTTAGCTCGCGCTAAGTCCTTGTTTTCTAACCAAGATTTTTGGTGGGCCCTGAGTGACTCGAACACTCGACCAACGGATTAAGAGTCAGTTTTTCAAACCCAGCGCCGCGACTTCCTCCCCAGGAAAACCGCGCTTTCCTTGGTATCCATTGGGATAGACCGCGCTTCTTTTGATACGGAATTTGCCTACACGGCCGCCTACATGCAGAATGCAAGGGCCGAAAGGCAAGCGGGCCCGCAAGGTGGTGGAACACCTGGCGAGCCCTGACCACAACCGATCACTTGGAGATCGATCATGGCTTCCATCCATTCTGCTCCCACCTCCCTGGATTCGTTCGACCTAGCCACCGAGCGGCTCATTCAAGCTAAGGGCGTCCTCGGCCTGCTGACCGCGGACCCCGACGCCACCAGCTTCCCCGCCAACATGCGCGACGTCATGTCGAGCCTCTGGGCCGTGGAAGCTCTGATCGACCAGGCCCACGCCGCGGTGAAGGCATGCCGAAACTGAGCAAGAAGCTGACCGACAACGTCGCCCGCTCCATCCCCCTCCCCGCCGAGGGCTACGAGATCCACTGGTGCCGCGACACCCCGGGCCTGGGCCTGCGGGTATCCGCCACCGGGGACCGTGCCTACGTGGCCGAGCGCCGCGTCGACGGCAGGACAGTGCGCCGCACCCTCGGCAAGGCCGCGGGCGCGAAGGCGATCTCGGCCGACACCGCCCGCGGCCTGCAGATCACTGTGTCGAGCGAGCTGCAGACCGGCCTGGACCGCGCCGAGGTGAAGCGCGAGCGGCGCCAGGTCGAGAAGCAGGAGGCCACGACCCTGGCCGATGCCGTGAAGGCCTACGTGAAGGGCAAGCGGCGTGGCAAGGACGGCCTGCCGCTCAAGTCGCGCACGAAGGACGACTACCTCAGCATGGTGGAGGCTGGCGGCACCAGCAAGAGCGGCAAGCCCTTTGCCGATGGGCCGCTGTACCCGCTGGCCGGGAAGTCGATCTACCGGATCAGCGCCGACGACATGCGCAAGGTCTACGCCGCCGCGCTGACGCGCAGCGAGCGCCGGGCGACCTACGCCATGCAGGTGCTGCGTGCCGTGCTGAACTGGCACGGCGTCGCCGTCGCCGAATCGCCCCTGTCCAAGTCCTGTCTCTTATACACATCTCCGAGCCCACGAGACGGACTCCTAT
>CAXDTK010000003.1:0-56001 GCA_963992225.1 uncultured Comamonadaceae bacterium
ACACCTAAGCCTTCGTCGGCAGCGTCAGATGTGTATAAGAGACAGGAGCTCAAGCAGCCACCAGCTATCAGTCCACAGCTGGGAAGTCGATGTCAGTATCGTTGATGCGGTTCACCAGGTTGGTGAAGGTGGCGCTTGAGACGGCAAGCGCAATCTCGATCAGCTGACGGCTCGAATAGCCGGCAGCCTGCATCGCCTCCACCTCTTTCGCAGGTATCGTCCCTCGCGTGGACACCAGTTGCCTGACGAAGTACAGCAATGCGTCCAGCTTCTCCTTGCCAGTTCCCCCGCCTGTGCGGATCTGACGCAGCTCGTCGGGAGAGAGCCCGGTCATCTTCCCCATGAGGGAGTGGGCCGCCACACAGTAGTCGCAGCCAACATGAGCGCTTACAGCTAGCTTCACGACCTCCAGTTCGCCACGCGCCAACGATGTCTTGGCCAGCGCCTGGTCCAGCGCTAAAGCCGCGGCCAAGCTCTCCGGGCTATGTGTACCGATGACAGCATAGGCATTGGGCACCTTGCCAATAGCCTTTTTTATGCCTGCGAACAAGGTCGCGGCAAGGCCTTCAGCGGCGGCGGGATCAACGGCGGCAAGACGGGGCATGTTCGCTCCTCGCTAGGCAGGCCGTTATTGGCCCGGCACTAGTTTGGTACGGCGAGTTGACATTCACGCACACCAAATCGTTCCCAACTCTTTCCCACCAGTCTCCAATTTCTGTGAGCGGCATGAAAGCTGGACTCCAGGGCAACAGAACAGGACGATCTGGTGCGCGATGCGGCAACTGATGTTCCGCGTGGATGTGATCATCTTCACGCTTGAGCAGCTGAAGCGACGTAGTCAGTGGGTCATGAACACCAACTCCATAGGTTTCATGAATGCGCCAGCCCAGCTATCCAGATCTGACACCTCCGAGATGCCAGAACATAGGCGGCTGACAAACCATGCAGGACCTTTCGTCTTTTCCGATCACACAGCGCTGGCCGGCATCTCATCCGGACCGTCTGCAGCTGTACTCCGCCCCCACGCCCAACGGCGTCAAGGTTTCGATCATGCTGGAGGAGACCGGCCTCGCGTACGAGTCCCATCTGATCAACATATCAAACAATGAGTCGAAGGACCCGGCGTTTGTCTCATTGAATCCGAACGGCCGCATACCGGCCATCATCGATCCGGCAGGGCCTGACAGCAAACCCATAGCCGTGTGGGAGTCCGCTGCGATCTTGGTCTACTTGGCGGAAAAGACCCGTCAGCTCATTCCGAGTTCACCCGCGCAAAGGTACGAAGTCATGACATGGGTGTTCTTTCAGATGTCAGCCGTCGGACCGATCTTTGGCCAGCTTGGCTACTTCCTTCGCTTGGGTGGCAATGACTACAGAGCTCTCAGACCTCAACAGCGCTTTATCGAAGAGTCGAAACGTCTGCTAGGCGTTCTTGATGGCCAGTTGGAGGGCCGCGATTGGATAGTCGGTGACTACTCGATTGCCGATATCGCAACGCTCGGCTGGGTCAATGCACTCGAACATTCCTACGCCGCTGGCGACATCCTTGGCCTCAAGCACTATTCGCACATCCAAGCGTGGCTTAGCCGCGGGCTGTCACGGCCCGCAGTTCAACGTGGCCTGCGCATCCCATCGAGGTCGGCATGAGCGTTCTCGCCGCCGGCGGTCGTGTGGATCATCTCGGTGGCGAGAACACCGAGAGTCTGCCTGCCACACGGGCGTAGAGAAGCACCAAGTGGCTATCTCCACCGCACGCAACACCTCACTTCACCCGCTGCCGCAGTACGTCCGGTGCAGCAGTTGCTCACCCCAACCCGAGGCCAAGGTTCATCAATGACATCGACGATGACAGACGTTATCGAAGCGGTCCAATCCTTTCTTGCCCAGGGCTATGACCGGGAGTACCGAGTCAACAACGGCGATCTAATCGATCTGGAGACAGGGTTGAGTGTTGACCCTTGCACTATGCGTGTCGACAGGGCAATGCGCCTCGAGAGCGGGCACGATGCCGAGGACGCTTCTAACATCTACGCGATCGCCGATCCAGCAACCGGCCACAAAGGCCTGCTGATTGATGCGTTTGACGTGTTCGACGAGATCTGTCACGGAGACCTCTCCGAACGCCTCGTAGGGAATCGGGAGTCAGCCCAGGAAAGTGACCAGGATGCGCCGACTAAGCACGGGCTACGAAAGGTCTTCAAGAGCGAGTTTGACAGCGACCCTGAACGCTATGTTCTGCGTGAAGGCTTTCCGGACTTCCCAGCTTGTCCTTTCGGCGGGAACTTCAGCATCCTGGGCTTTGATACAGCCGAACAGTCTTACGTATGGCTGGTCACAAGCATCATTCGGGACTCTCGGCTGGTCCGAGTTCCGTTTCAGGGCGAAGACGTCAACAGCGTCGAATGAAGGCAGCCGCGAGCTCTGACCGCTCTCCTGAAGCGGGCAGGAGTGGCCCTCCTGAATCTTCAATGTCAGTACAGCGCAACGAGGAAAACGATGGATTGGAAGAAAGACCACATCCGAGAAACCATGCTTTCTCTAGAGACGAGGGCGTTGCGCAGCGCTCGCAACCACTATCTGAGCTATGTCTCTACCGCCAAGCTTGATCCGACGGAGCCGATCGAGAGCGACGAGCAGGCCCAGGCCGAAGCCGCGGCCGACTTCGCAGAGGCGCTTGATGACACGCTCCACGACTACGCTGAGAAGCTCGACAAGCTTGCGGCGATCGATTTCGGTCCCAAATCAGCCGTCGAGGAAGGTGCTGTCGTCAAGCTATCCGGCCGCTATTTTGTGATCGCGGTATCGACGGCCAAGTTCACATGTCAGGGGCGTGAACTGATGGGAATCTCCACAATGGCGCCAATCTTCGAAGCGCTTGAAGGGGCACAACCAGGGGAGACGGTGAGATTCAACGGCAGAGACATCACCGTAGAAGAGATTCAATGAGTGGGAGAGGCCGGCCACAGCCAAGGCTCGTCCAGCGTCAAAGTTGTTCTCCGGCGGCCAAAAAGTAGCTGCCGCTTCTAGGTATTAGTTTGCCGGCAGCACCGGATCCGTCTTTCCGACGTTCCACTCGACGAACCCCTTGGCCGCCAGTTGCTTTAGGGTCGTCGCACTCGACTTCTTGGGAATCGCGACGACGAGCAAATCACGGGCGCGCGTGACAGCCACGTAGCCGATACGCCCCTCCTCCCCGTCTGTCCCAGTCAGCATCGCCTTCACGTCTTTGTCAGCCGTTAGGTACATCACCGCCGGGATGCCTTCACCTTTGACGGAGTGGACTGTTCCGCGTCGGAGGCCAGCCCAATCGTTCTGGCCAAAGTCCACGACCATCAGCGGACCGAGGTCCGGAAGTTCAGCCTTCGTGACGCGAGAATTCCAGGTGGGAACTCGCTTATAGGAAGTGCTGACCTCAACGCGCCCTAGCCAAGCCTCGATGTTCTCTTTCAAGGCTGGCTGCCAAGCACTCTTCGCCGCCAGCGTGGCGCTCGGTATCCCTGTGGCCGGCGAGCGGATGAGCGCCCAGATGTGCCGCCGCAGCATGCGCAGTTGGGCATCACCACCCATCCCTTTGATCTCCTGGACAAACGAGGATGGCAGCCCAGCGACTAGGTGCAGCACGCCTTTGGCACAGTGCTCAAGCGCACGAGTGATATCCCCTCGCTGTTCACGCTCGATGGCGGCAGCGGCGAAATGTTTAACCGCCGACTGGCCAACTTCATCGGCTCCTGAAGCCAGCTTTGACAGAAGCGAGCCGCCCCGACACAGCACCACTGACTCTTCGAACAGGTACTTCTCGGCCGTGAGCACTGTGGCCCAGGTGGACATCAGGTGCGGCAACTGATCTACGTCATAGCGCAGGTAGTAGGCGCCGTTTAGTCGCTCTGCCGTCTTGCGGAACGGCTTAGCATTGGTGGTCGCCAGCAGATTCGCAGCGTTCACGATTGAGGGCAAAGAACGCCGGTTCTCGGTGAGCGGTCGCTGCAGCACACCCTGCCGCGACCTGAAATCGCGCAGGTAGGCGCCGGTGGCGAAGTTGAACCCGTAGATGCTTTGGTGGAAATCGCCAATCAGCGAGACGATGCTTCCAGCTGACATCAGCATGTCGAGGATCTCGCCCTCAAAGCTGCCTACGTCCTGAGCCTCGTCCACCAGGATCTGCGGAAATCGTCGCGCAAGCGCTGCCGCCAACCGCGGCTCCCGCTCCAAGAGCAGCCTCGCCCATGCTCGGCCAAGCGAGTACGTGTAGCCCCCGACCCTGGCAAGCTGCTTCGCCTGGTGCGCTGCCGCTTTCGTGTCCTCCTCGTTCAACCGCACCGCCGAGCCGTTCTTGAGCTTCTTGTAGAAGATGGTCTTGCCGTTCTCGCGTGCCAGTAGCACATCCTCAATCCAACCAGGCTTGGTCACGTCCCCGAACTTGTAGTTCGACAGGAAAGCTTCGCCACCCGTGACAAGGAACGGGGTTCGCTTGGCGTTCATGACCCGGGCCGCGTGAGGCCGCAGCAGGTACGTCGTGATGAACGAGTCGACCGTCAGGATGACCACGCCATCTGCAGCGTCGCTACGACCACGCAACTTCTGATACTCCTCGCGAAACGTCTCGACGGCTACGTTGGAGTACGACAGTAATGCTACCTGGCCACGCGTTGTTGGCGCCGACCGAAATTTGACCCACCTACAGCGATAGTGCCGATCCAAATTTGACCCGGGTGTTCGACCTACCCTGCCTCTTTCTTGAGCAGGGAGAAGGAGTGATCACCATGGCCATGATTGGCAAGGTCAAGCGGATGTTTTTCCGCGAGAAGAAGTCTGTTCGAGAGATCGTGCGGCTGACGAGTTTGTCGCGCAACACGGTGCGCAAGTGGTTGAAGGCGGCGGTGCTGGAAGCACCGAGCTACCGGCGCAGCGAGATGCCGGGCAAGCTCACGCCGTTCCACGAGTCGCTCAAGCAAGCCCTCAAGGTCGATGCGCACCGCCCGCGCCACGAGCGGCGCACGGCTCGGGCCCTGCACGCCCAGATCAAGCTGGAGGGCTACGGCGGGGGCTACAGCCGCGTCACCGACTTCGTGCGCGCCTGGCGCCAGGGCGAGGGCCAGTCCATCTCCACCAAGGCCTTCGTGCCCCTGGTCTTCGAGCTGGGCGAGGCCTTCCAGTTCGACTGGAGCGAAGAGGGCCTGGTGGTGGGCGGCATCTACTACCGCATGCAGGTCTCGCACCTCAAGCTCTGCGCCAGCCGAGCCTTCTGGCTGGTGGCCTACCCCAGCCAAGGCCACGAGATGCTGTTCGATGCGCACACCCGCTCGTTCGCGGCGCTGGGCGGCGTCGCCCGGCGCGGCATCTACGACAACATGAAGACCGCCGTCGACAAGGTCAAGAAGGGCAAGGGCCGCGTCGTCAACAAGCGCTTCGCGGTGATGTGCGCGCACTACCTGTTCGACGCCGACTTCTGCAACGTCGCCTCCGGCTGGGAGAAGGGTGTCGTCGAGAAGAACGTGCAGGACAGCCGCCGGCGCATCTGGATCGACGCGGCCAAGCTCAAGTTCGGCAGCTTCGTCGAACTCAACGCCTGGCTGGGTGACCGGTGTCGCGCCCTGTGGGACGAGGTCCGCCACCCCGAGCACGACCAGTTCAGCGTGGCCGAGATGCTCGAGCACGAGCGGCCGCACCTGATGCCCATGCCCGAGCCCTTCGACGGCTACGTGGAGAGCCCAGCGCGCGTGACCAGCACCTGCCTGGTGGCGGTGGCGCGCAACCGCTACTCGGTGCCCTGCGAGCTGGCCGGCCAGACGGTCAGCACGCGGCTGTACCCGGGCAAGATCGTCGTCGTGGCCGGCGACGACATCGTGGCCCGCCACGAACGCTTGAGCGACCGTGGCCAGACCCGATACGACTGGCAGCACTACATCCCGCTGATCCAGAGGAAGCCCGGCGCGCTGCGCAACGGGGCGCCCTTCGCCGACATGCCCGAGCCGCTGCAGCAGCTGCGTCGGGCGCTCTTGCGAGACCCAGGCGGCGACCGCGTGATGGCGCAGGTGCTGGCCATCGTGCCGACGGCCGGGCTCGATGCGGTGCTGGTCGCCGTCGAACTGGCGCTGGAGGGCACCCGGCGTGGACGGGTCAGCGTCGAGCACGTCCTCAACGTGCTGGGTCGGTTGAACGGCGTGCCGATGCCGGAGAACGCCGCCACGGGGCTGCAGGTGGCCACCAAGCCGCTGGCCGACACCGAGCGCTACGACCGCCTGCGGGCCGGCAACGTCGAGGAGGCCGACCATGCGTGAGCTCGCTGTCGAACTCAAGCAACTGCGCATGCACGGCATGGCCAGCGCGTGGTCCGACCTGGTGGAGCAAGGCGGCGGCGGTGCAGGCGGGGCTGCGCTGGAGAGTTCACGCTGGCTGCTCGAACACCTGCTGCAGGCCGAGACCACGGACCGCGCCATGCGCTCGGTGAGCCATCAGATGCACACGGCCAAGTTCCCGGTGCACCGCGACCTCGCGGGCTTCGACTTCGACGTCTCGCCGGTGGACCGCAAGTTGATCCAGACGCTGGCCGAGCTGACGTTCACCGACGCGGCGCACAACGCCGTGCTGGTGGGCGGGCCCGGCACCGGCAAGACGCACCTGGCCACCGCCATTGGCGTGGCCGGCATCACGCGGCATGGCCGGCGGGTGCGCTTCTACTCAACAGTCGATCTGGTCAATGCGCTGGAGCAGGAGAAGGCCAGTGGCAAGGCCGGGCGCATTGCGGCGAGCTTGCTGCGCATGGACCTGGTCATCCTCGACGAGCTCGGCTACCTGCCGTTCAGCCAGGCCGGCGGGGCGCTGCTGTTCCATCTGCTGTCCAAGCTGTACGAGCACACCAGCGTGATGATCACGACCAACCTGGACTTCGCCGAGTGGTCCAGCGTGTTCGGCGACGCCAAGATGACGACGGCCTTGCTGGACCGGCTCACGCACCATTGCCACATCATCGAGACGGGCAACGAGAGCCACCGCTTCCTGCACAGCAGCGCCGTGGCCAAGAAGCGCATCAAGGCGCGCGAGCAGGCTCGCCGCAGCGACAAGCAGCCGCCACCGGACACAGACGGCTGAGCGAACTGCGCGGGGGATGCCGCTACGGGCTTCGCCCTGCGCGGCATCCCCCGCGCTAACTGACCAGCTTCAGGAGGTCAACGAAACAGCCATCAACCTACACTTATCCACAGCCGGCCGCCACGCGGTTGGCATCCATCCCCGGGTCAATATTGAATCGGCAGGGTGGGTCAATATTGGATCGGCGCCGACAGCCCAGCGACGTCCTTGGCTTCTAGCCGGTAGTAGTGGTCGTCAGGCACGATTACACCGGGCCTGTGCGAACTTAAGCGTCGCAAGAACTTGATAGGGTCGTACGCATCGGACTGCGAGCGAACCGCCACGAGCCGAACCACGACGCCCCTGTTAGCGCCAACTTCGATTGATCCGGCGCTGACGTACTCGATTGGCGGATCCGCACCTAGTTGGACAAGACGGATCTCGCTGCAATCGATGACGAGGTTGCCGTCGATAAACGCGCGCTTGAAATCGTCGTCCTCTACGCTTGCCACGCCTTGAAAGCGGTTTTTGGCCAAGTTTCTCTCCCTATCCTCAACGTCTTTTCTTCTAATTTACTCTCCCGGCACCGCGGGTTCAGCACTCACCCAAGCACGCTCCGCGCACTACAGAACATCCGCAGCCACGGGCTGTGCTGGGCGCGGTCACCCGAGGTCCAGCTCATCTGCACGTTGCGGAACACGCGCTCCGGGTGGGGCATCAGCGCGGTGAAGCGGCCGTCGGCCGTCGTCACCGAGGTCAGGCCGCCCGGGCTGCCGTTGGGGTTGAACGGGTAGGCCTCGGTGGCCTGGCCGTGGTTGTCGACGAAGCGCATGGCCTTGATGACCTTGCTCGCATCGCCCTGGCTCGCGAAGTTCGCGAAGCCCTCGCCGTGCGCGACGGCGATGGGCACCCGGCTGCCGGCCATGTCCTTGAAGAAGACGCTGGGCGACTCCAGCACCTCCACCAGCGCCAGGCGGGCCTCGTACTGCTCGCTGTGGTTGCGCGTGAAGCGCGGCCAGGCCTCGGCGCCCGGGATGATGGGCGCCAGCGCCGCCAGCATCTGGCAGCCATTGCAAACGCCCAGGGCCAGCGTGTCGGAGCGCGAGAAGAACGCGCGGAACTGCTCGGTCAGCACCGGGTTGAACATGATGCTGCGCGCCCAGCCCTCGCCGGCACCCAGGGTGTCGCCGTAGCTGAAGCCGCCGCAGGCGACGAAGGCCGCGAAGCCGTCCAGCTTGACGGCGCCCGATTGCAGGTCGCTCATGTGCACGTCAAAGCTGTCGAAACCGCCGAGCGACATCGCGTAGGCCATCTCGACGTGCGAGTTGACGCCCTGCTCGCGCAGGATGGCGACCTTCGGCTTCGCGCCGGTAGACACGAACGGCGCCTCGGGCGTGAATGTCAGGTGCACATGCAGGCCCGGGTCGTCGGCCTTGCCGGCGGCCGCGTGCTCGGCGTCGGCGCCGGCCGGGTTGTCGCGCAGCTTGGCGATGCGCCAGCTCACTTCGTCCCAGGTCTGCTGCAGTGCCGTCAGGTCGGCACCGAAGACCTTCTTGGCATCGCGCCAGACCTCCATCTGCCGCGCCGCATTCGGCTTGGCAACGACGTGCGAGTGCTTGGACAGGCCGTGCGCACGCAGCACCTGCATGACGGCATCACGGTCGCTGGCACGAACCTGGATCAGCGCGCCCAGCTCCTCGTTGAACAGCGCCTTCAGCGTCAGCTCGTCGCGGCGGCCGCTGACCTGGGCGGCCCAGTTCTTGGAGTCACCCGTGTCAGCGCGGCTGTCGCTGATGCCGTCGCCTTCGGTGACCAGCATGTCGACGTTCAGGCTCAGGCCGGTCTGGCCGGCGAAGGCCATCTCGCACGCCGCCGCCCACAGGCCGCCGTCGGAGCGGTCGTGATAGGCCAGCAGCTTGCCGGCGGCACGCAGCTCGTTGATCGCGTTGACCAGCGACACCAGCAGTTGCGGATCGTCCAGGTCAGGCACGTCCGAGCCGAACTGGTTCAGCGTCTGCGCCAGGATGGAGCCGGCCATGCGGTGCTGGCCCTGGCCGAGGTCGATCAGGATCAGCGCCGAGTCTTCACGCTGCCATTCCGGCGTCAGCGTGCCGCGCACATCGGCAATGCTGGCGAAGGCCGTGACGATGAGCGACACCGGCGCGGTGACTTGCTTGTCGTCCCACTTGGTGCGCATCGACAGCGAATCCTTGCCGACCGGGATCGAGATGCCCAGCGCCGGGCACAGTTCCATGCCGACGGTCTTCACCGTGTCGAACAGCGCGGCGTCCTCACCGGCTTCGCCGCAGGCCGCCATCCAGTTGGCGCTGAGCTTGACGCGCGACAGCTCGAAAGGAGCGGCCAGCAGGTTGGTGATGGCCTCGGCCACGGCCATGCGGCCCGAGGCGGGCGCGTTGACGGCCGCCAGCGGCGTGCGCTCGCCCATGCTCATCGCCTCGCCGGCAAAGCCCTTGAAGTCGGCCAGCGTGACGGCACAGTCCGCCACCGGCACCTGCCAGGGGCCTACCATCTGGTCGCGACTACTCAAGCCGCCAACTGTCCTGTCGCTGATGGTGACCAGGAAGCGCTTGCTTGCTACGGTGGGATGGCGCAGCACGTCGAAGGCGGCCTGCTCCAGCTCGACGCCGTTCAGGTCCAGGGCGCCGCCGTCGCGGGCCACGCGGCTCACGTTGCGGTGCGTCTTGGGCGGCTTGCCCAGCAGCACGTCCATCGGCATGTCCACGGGGTGGTTTGTCGCCTCTGCTTCGCTATCAACCAGCTTGAGCACCCGCTCATCTGTCGAAACGCCGACGACGGCGAAGGGGCAACGCTCGCGCTCGCACAGCGATCTGAAGAGCTCCAGACTCTCGGGTGCGATGGCCAGCACATAGCGCTCCTGGCTCTCGTTGCACCAGATCTCCTTGGGCGCCAGGCCGGACTCCTCCAGTGGCACCTTGCGCAAGTCAAAGCGCGCGCCGCGGCCGGCATCGTTGACCAGCTCGGGGAAGGCGTTCGAGAGACCACCGGCTCCAACGTCGTGGATCGCCAGCACCGGATTCCCAGCGCCCAAGCCCCAACAGTGATTGATGACCTCCTGTGCGCGCCGCTCCATCTCGGGGTTGCCCCGCTGCACGGAGTCGAAGTCAAGATCGACCTTGTTTGCACCTCCCGCAAGCGAGGAGGCGGCGCCGCCACCCAAGCCTATCCGCATCCCAGGACCACCTAGATGAACCAGCAGGCTGCCGGCCGGGAAGTCGACCTTGTGGGTCAGGTCAGAGCGGATGGTGCCCAGGCCGCCGGCGATCATGATGGGCTTGTGATAGCCGCGGCGCACGCCGTCCACGGTCTGCTCGAAGACGCGAAAGTAGCCTGCCAGGTTGGGCCGGCCGAACTCGTTGTTGAAGGCGGCGCTGCCGAGCGGGCCGTCGACCATGATCTGCAGGGGGCTGGCGATGTGGGCCGGCTTGCCAACGGGGTGCTGCTCCCACGGCTCACTGAGGCCAGGCAGGTGCAGGTTGGACACCGAGAAGCCCGTCAGAGCCGCCTTGGGTTTGGAGCCACGGCCGGTCGCACCTTCGTCACGGATCTCGCCGCCCGCACCCGTGGACGCGCCCGGGTGCGGCGAGATGGCCGTCGGGTGGTTGTGCGTCTCCACCTTCATCAGCACCTGCGCCTGCTCAGGGCGAGCAACGTAGGCCGCGCCGGCGTGGGGCGTGGGCATCCAGCGCTCGATGGCGTAGCCCTGCATGATGGCCGCGTTGTCCGAATAGGCGACCACCGTGTGCTGAGGGTTCAACTTCTCGGTGTTGCGGATCATGCCGAAAAGGCTCAGCGGCTGCACCTCGCCGTCCACGGTGAAGGACGAGTTGAAGATCTTGTGCCGGCAGTGCTCGCTGTTGGCCTGCGCGAACATCATCAGCTCGACGTCGCTGGGGTTGCGGCCAAGGCTCCTAAAACTGTTGTCGAGGTAGTCGATCTCGTCGGCTGACATGGCCAGGCCGAAATCGAAGTTCGCCTTTTCCAACGCCCCTCGGCCCTGGCCGAGCACGTCGACATACACCATCGGCTCAGCGGTGCGCCGCTCAAACAGCCGTTCAGCTTCCGCGCGACTGAAGAGCGCCGACTCAGTCATCCGGTCATGCAGCAGAGCCGAGCACTCTCGGAGCGCGGTCTTGCCCAGCACCTCTTCCCAGTTGAGAGGACCGGCGGTCAGCGAGATGCGGTACTCCAAGACACGCTCAACCCGTCGGACATTGAAGCCGCAGTTGCGCGCAATATCCGTGGCCTTGGAAGCCCACGAGCTGACAGTTCCGAGCCGAGGGGTGACAACGATGAGTTCACCTTGGTGGCGCGTGCTGACTGGCTCGCCGTACGACAGAAGAGCTGCAATCCGAGCCTGCGCCTCGGTCGACATCGCGTCGTCCGTCCAAACCCAGTGAACCGCCTGGCAGCTTACCTGGGAGATTCGCCTGTTGATCCGCTGAAGGCGCGTGACGAGCCCCTGCGCACGAAAGGTGGACAGCGCGTTGCCGCCCTCAAAGTGTCGGAGGTGCATGCGAAAGCTCTTCTTCAAAGTTCAATTGCGCATAGAAACCCGGACTGACGATGTGTGCATCCTCACCAGTTCTCTCTCAACGACTGGTCGGGTTCTCCAACAGCCATTCGATGGTGCCGCGCTTGGCGTTGGAGTAGCAGCGGTTGCCAGTCAACTCCATCACCCAGATTCGGTCGTCTGGGTCCGCAACGCTAGTTAGTTGTCCGTGGAGCCGCTTGGCAGACATGTCCACGTTCACGAGCCAGCAGCATTCTTGCGCCCGGAACGCTCCCAAGCGCTTCAGCTCGCGCCATAGATCTGCGTAGTCGTTGATGTCGAACAGGTTGTAGCTGACCATGTAAACCGTCATCAGTGCGCCCTCATCTTTGGCTATGGAGACTCGAAGCTGTGGCGTTACCTGCGCTGGCATTCATCCGGTGGAACTCCATCTAAGGAACTCTTAGCCTGCTGAGGTGGGACAGATGCACGTTGACGCGTTTAAGCGCATTGACCTAAACGCACAAACCCTACCCGGAGCCTGCCAATGCCAGACAACACCTCTGCGACGAGCCTGATTGACGTTACCCTTCTAGACCCGAAGGTCGTTGACGTGGTTCTTGCGTTTCGCAAAGCTGGCTTTAACACCGTGGCGTCTTGCCAAGGCCACGGCTTCCCGCTCTACCTTCCTCCTTTTGTGGCGTTCAAAGCGACTGAGGTCGATGCAGCAAGGCTTTCAGCCCTTCTTAGGCGGGACGCTGAATCTGCCGCCCCGAGACTGAGTTGGGGGTGGCTCATCGATGCTGGCTTCGACCACCAGCATCGAATTACCTACCGGTTAACCATCGAGAATCCTCGCAAGCCGTGGTATCCCTGGCTGCGGAGAAGGCTGGACAGAGACTTGGCGCTACTTCCCGAGCTTCTGAAAATCTCCTCGCGCGATGTCCAACGGGGTCAGCCCCTTCCACTTGTATGCGCCTAGAGCCAGAAGCCCCAGAACCAGTACGACCACGAACAAGACGGTCTTGAACCGTCGGTCTGCCCGCTCGACGCCGAACGGATCGGTCGAATTGCATGCGCCACAAGTCTTTGCAGTTGGGCTGATTGGGTTGTGACAGTCGATACAAGGAACTAGGTTTTGCTTCTTCGGCATTTGCTGGTGGCGCGCTAGGGCCTTGGCCGACTTGCTTGGCAGCCTTGAATAGCGGCGATAGGTTGATAGCCCAGTGTCCCCATGGGATGCGTGTCCGCGCCCAACGGAGCTTTACCCGGCGTCCGATTTGCATGCCCGAGCGTCCACGCAAATCTCGATAGTCGAGACAGACATGCGGGGCGCGCCTGCAGCAGCACACAGCCTGGCTTACATTGCCGGCGCATGACCGGTGGACGTGTCCGCAACGGTCATTGACAACCATAGGGAGCAGATCATGTACGCGGCCTTCAACGTCACTACGGACCTAGCTACGGTCCAGCGGCTCGATTCTCCGGCGTCGCCATCTCTGCTACGCGAGCTGACCACGCGCCCCGTTGCCGCCAGCTCAACCAAACGGCCGAGCATTCAGAAGAAGATTGCGTCCATGCTTGATCCGGACGGCACCATCAATGCTGACCGGATGCGGGCGGACTGGTTCCCAGAGATCAAGTGCAACGTCTTCCTATCTCATGCGCACGCCGACAAGAAGCTGGCGGATGCGCTCGTTCAGGCCTTGGAGCGCCGATTCGGAATCACCTGCTTCGTCGACGCTGACGTTTGGGGTTACATCGGCGACCTGCAGAAAGCCATCGACGAGAAGTGGAGCAGGCGAGTCACCGAAGCAGCTGGCGCGCGATATGACTACGCGAAAGTCTTGGCTAGCAGCGCTCACGTTCACATGCTGTTGATGAGTGCGCTCGCGAAGATGATGGACAACTGCGAGTGCCTCATGTTCCTCAACACGCCAGCTTCTGTCGCCGTGAAGGATGCGTCCGCCGGAGCTGGCGCCACTTACTCCTCCTGGATCTACGGTGAGGCTGCGCTTTCGTCCATCATCCGGAGACGCGATCTGACGGAATATCGTCCCGGCATGGTGCGGGCGGCACTGGAGTCGACCGAGGGTTTGCCCCGGGTGAAATACAAGCTGCCCCTTGAGCACATGCAGCCCCTGGGAAGCGCGAAGCTACTGGAATGGAATAGCGCGAAGGTCACCAGCGCAACAAGTGCGCTCGATGCGCTGTACGAGCTCGCTGGCGTCTTGCCCTGATCTCTGACTATCATCCCGCGACCCAAGGAGGATGGATATGGCCACGAATATCCCAGAGAAGGACAAATGGATTGGCGACCGGGGCGCGGTTCAAGCTCACCTGGCGATGATTCAGGCGGTCATTGCACGCTTGGCCACTGCCAGCGCTTCGAGCAAGACCTGGTGCCTCGCTCTCGTGGGCGCCGTCACCAGCCTGGCCGGCGCAACACGTCAACCTGCAATCCTGAGCTACGTGGGTGTTGCAGTGTTGATTTTCTGGTTTCTTGACGTCCGATACCTTGCACAGGAGAAGGCGTTTCGCGACCTGTTCGACGGGCTGGCAGCCAAGGTGGGTCGGCTGGATTCGTATTCCCTTGATGACGTCTACGTGATCAAAGCTCCGACGACCGGAAAGCACTTGACCGATGCACTCCTATCTTGGTCTACGTCACCGATGTACGTCGCGATCCTTGTAGCCTATGGCTTTGCATGGTGGCAAGGCTGGGTCAACCTTCTAGCTGCGTAGGCGGACCCAGCTTCCAGTCGAGTACCCTGCGATACCCTTCCGGAGGGTCGTTGTGCGCATCAATGTCCTTGGCAACCCCTCAGGAGATGCAGTTCCATTTCTCAAGGCGCTGAGAAGACACTGCCGCGCGCTTACGATCGGACTTGAACTGGTCGGACGTCACAACTCCCCCGCCGTGACCGTCGTCTTTCCGGCGGGCCTGCACGGATGGACCTCCGCTGACGAAGGGCGGTGCGAGCATCTTTCCAACGCGACGCACCCGGTGATTCCCATCGTAGGGACGGCACCTCAGGCCGCCTTACTACCTCGAGCTGTGCGCCGCTTCAACGCCTTTCAGCAGACTCTATGGGGTACGAGCTGGTATGAGGGCTTGATAGACGAAGTGCTCAGCCACGCTTGGCTTCGTCGTCGGGAACGCCGAATCTTCTTGAGCTACAAGCGCACCGACAGTCAGCCAATTGCGAATCAGCTCCACGATGCGCTGACCAGGCGCGGCTACACCACCTTCCTCGACGACATATCGATACAGAAGGGACTCGACTTTCAGGGCGAACTGAAGTGGTGGCTCAACGACGCAGATTTGCTACTGGTGTTGCTCAGTCCGAACTTCGAAGAGTCGCCGTGGTGCATGGAGGAGATCGCCTTCGCACAAGGGCGTGCTGTTCCGCTGGTGATCGTTGAGTGGCCGGACGCCGCCTATACCAGCACTCCGTTTGCTGGCGCCTCACAAGCACCAAACCTGCCGTCAATTCAGCGAGCTGCAAGCGATGAGCAACGGCAGAAGCTGGATGACGCTCCCGGCTCATCAGACTTTGATGGACCCGCGGGTGCGCCTCTTTGGGATTGCACACTCACAGATCAAGCACTGATTCGGATATTGGCTGTGTGCGCGCGCGAACGCTCAAAGGCCATCCAGCGCCGCATGGATGACCTCGTGCCCTTCGCAGAAGAGATGCTCGCCCCCAACTGCATCTATCACCACCATAGTCCTGGCGACTTCACGTTCTCATACCCCACCGGACAACTGCATTTCGTGCGAGTGCTCCCTCATCGCCCGACGGCGGATTCCGTGAAGGAAGCCTTTTCTTCATCGACGAACGAGGATGTGGCCGGGTGCTTTTACAGCGAGTGCGACCCAACGGATCCACGCGCAGAGGCGATCCGCTGGCTGTCGGACGCACCCAGAAGCTCCGGCGGCGGAGCCAAAGAGTCCCACGTTTGGGCGTTTGCCGGCGACAAGGAGTTGTGATGCCCCGGCCGCACATGCCTGACTACATCGTGGACGGCGTAGATGCGCTGGACTACGTGCTGGGGGAGCGTTGGGGATTGCTTATCTCGGCAAACGTTCCCACCGTCATGGACGACCGGAGGTCTCTTGAGGTCGAGCCTGGGGAATGGGAAGAGCAGGACTATCTGGCGACAACCGCTCCGACGTACCCCGCACGCATCAGAGACGCCGTGTCGGCACTTGCGCGCGCGGCACTGCCGCGCGGATTCCGATTGGTGTGTCATGCGCACCCTTCCGTTACGCCAATGCTGCTTCAGGTGGCCAGCGACATGGGCGCTCGCAGGGGCAGCGTCGTTGTATTCGCTTCAAGGTTCGAATGGAGCAACGGCGCTGTCTCGCCCTTCTGCAACTGGTCGGCGGGAGTTCTAATCGGAACTCGCAGCCTAGGAGTTGGCCGCCAAACTCCCCGGGACGCAGCTCATATGCGTGAAGTTATGGTCCGCGTTCCCGGCTTACACGGCGCCGTGTTTATTGGGGGCCATCGTGACGTTCTGTTGGACGCCTCTGCGTTTCAGGCGACACATCCTTCCGCGAACTGCTACGCCATTGAGTCGACAGGCGCGGCGGCGGCAGCTTTGGCAGGGAGGCCGAACAGCAACTTTCACGGAAATCTGGATCGCGACCTTCTGCGCGATAGCAAGTCATACAGCCTGGTCGCACATCGGATCATCCAAGACCTCCTCAGGGGTCAGCGGGATAGCGGCCTCGAGGCCGTCTCTGACCTGTTCTTGTAGATGAGCGCTGTGCGCTCAAAGAAGGGCTTCAATGAACGGAACAAGTCAACCCCGGCTGCCAATCGTTGATCTCCACGTCTCGCGCGCTGCGTCAGGGGGCTACAGCTACTCTATAGATTGGGCAGGGGATACCCTGCTCGAAGACCACGGTCTCCCATCCATAGCAGCCGCGCTTGCCGCAGCCGGGGATGACGCGGGTGACTTCCTTGGGTTCCGTGTTGATTACTCGGCTGTCCTGATCGGCACGTATGCGCCGCAGGAGTTGCGAGCATCTAGCAAGGACATTGCGGACTTATGCGTCGAGCGACACGCGAAGTTCAGCGGCCCCGAATAAGCTCGCTAGGTTAGTAGGCAGTACCCGCGGCTCCCGGGGCACTGACATATCAGACCACCTGCCGGGGCGAGGTGGGTCGGCCCCAAAATCGCAGCAAGCGTATCCTCAGAATGAAGGATGCCCGCGTCTTCCCGCTCTCTATCATCGGCGCCGCCTGCAAGCCGCATTGGTGCGCACCGTAACCTCGGGAGGATCCATGAACGCACAGCACTACCTTCATTGGACCTATCGACAGCTGAGGATGGCCGCGGCGATTTCTCTTATCGTCATCACTGTGGCCATCGTACTTCTCGGTTGGGTCAGACACGGGATCATCCTCCCCACACTCAGCCACTACTACTTCTCCGAGGATCCGGCCGCGCTCCTTCGCACGCTGTTCACAGGCATGCTGATATTCGTCGGCGGAGTCATGATCTGCTATCGCGGTTTCGACGATAGAGACAACAATGTCCTCAACAGTGCGGGCTGTCTAGCGATCGCAGTCGCACTCTTCCCCAAGAAATGCGACAAGTTCGATATCAAATGCGTCGACTTGCCGCTTTCCTTCTTGCATATGCCGGCCGCGGTCCTTCTTTTCCTGGTTGCTGCGTATGCCGTTTGGTATTGTGGCGGTCCAGAGCTTGCGAAGCGACTCAACAAGGAAGAGAACGACAAGCTGAAAGCCTCGAAGTACGTTGCGCTGGGCGGCATGTGCTCGGGCATCGTTGTCTATGTTCCGCACTTCTTTGGTTACACGCCTCTCATGACCTATGCGCTGATCGTCGAGATGACTGGATTCTTCGGTTTCTCGTTCTTCTGGATCGGCATGACCTACGTCATCTACAAAGCTAATCAGCGCATTTCGATGAGCAACATCGCAGCGCAGAGTGCTGATACGAGAATGTCTGGAGCTCCAGATCGCCAGAGAGCGCAACCCGCGCAGCCGGAGCCGCTTATCCCCTAGCAACCCTTCATTGACCGCTAGGCCAATTGACTAGCAGCGAGCCGGCGACAGGATGACGGCCAACCCCAACATCTTCGCGGGCCTGAAGCGGTCAAGACATCATCCGAATCGGGCCGTTAGCTAACGCGCGAAGCTCGGAAGCTCTCACTTTTCGTGCGCTGGAAGCCCGTACGGCACGCAGACAGTCTTCTCGTCTGTCGGTCTTTCTCCCATGACCTCCTTGGAGACAAACGAGATCATGAAATTGACGAACCTGTCATTCCAGATGTTGTTGTGACCTGGGATTAAGTTGGCGTCTGCGGAAACAACGAGATACGGAAACAGCGGGTCAACAGTCCCGCGAGAGACGAGCACAGCGCCGTCGTACGGCGTAATCGTGCTGGCCCCGGGAACCGCGTCATTGACGCGAGGACTATCGACATCTATTGAAACATCAAGGGTATCCATTCTAGTCGGCGACAAACCGTCCTGACTAACTGGAGCTGGAGCAGCTACCGACGCTGCCATGATCGACGACCGTGCGGTCAATCCCATCGGGGCTGGCATAGTTTTTTGAACAAACACGGCATCGTGGGTGATATACCGATCAAGGTGGCCCACCGTGTGCATCACTGCCTCACGTTCCCCGCTCTGAGGCGCCGACTGAGTCAATGTATACAGTCTCCCGATCGGGAACGCCACCTTGGTTGCTAAGTCTGCCTTCGAGGTAACGATTGCCATCACTGGCTTCTGCGCTTTTGTGAAGCACCGAGACTGCGCGACCTTCAGCAGCGGCTCATACGAGGCGCCTTCGAAAGCCGGGTTGACCAGCACAATGAAGTCACCAAAGCTCTTCGCCATGTCATAGCGATAGCCTCCCGTTTGGTCCTTCTCGATCCGCACCGCCCGCTCCATCAACGTCGATTGGAGGGCTCGGTACATCACCAGTCCACCGAAGCTGTGACCGACCAGAATTAACTGCGTGTGCTTCCTTGTTGCCAGGCCATCACTCCAGTTCCAGCCGTTAAGGTAGGCGCGGAACTCATTTAGCTCAGTCAGAAATTGCTTGGCTGAACGCTCGCCAACCCTCTCACCAGCATTCTTCCTCGTCCAGAAGCTCAGCTTCTTTAACCAGGGAATCTTCAGCGCTTCGCCTCGCCATCCGAGGTAGACGCCTACTACTTTCCGAGGCTCACCGCCATGCTTCTCAGCCATGCGCTTCTCGAGAAGGTCGAGCCGCTCCAGAAGCTTTTGAAACTCTCCGATGTCCGGGTCGCCCGGAA
Source organism: uncultured Comamonadaceae bacterium (assembly GCA_963992225.1). Lineage (GTDB taxonomy): Bacteria > Pseudomonadota > Gammaproteobacteria > Burkholderiales > Burkholderiaceae_C > Pelomonas. Next base: position 18,906 of record CAXDTK010000003.1, read on the forward strand.
CCGCGCTGTGGTGCCAGCCGTGAGCAAAGGCCACCATCAGAAACCTAGCGCCGGAGTTCTGAGTACGCCATTCTCGTACCGCACTAAACAGTGCCAGTTGCTGCCCACGGTCGTGATACCACCCCTGATCATCGAATTCGACGAAGCCTAGGAGATAGCTTCCGCTAGCCCCATCCTTGGTGCGAAACCCAATGTGCTGAACTGAGGCGTCCTTACGGCAACTCCCCCCCTCGTATGGGCACTCGGACCAGGGAGTTCCGGTCTCAAGCAACTTCCGGTGCGATACGTCGAAGGCGCAGCCGCTGAGTGCGCCGGCGATCAGCAACGCAACTACGCTGACCCATCTGTAGACCATCGAAGCCCCTTGCGGAAGCCGGCATTCGGCTTTGTAGCGCCGAATTCTTGTCATTCCGCGTTCGTTTGTCCGCCAAGATCACCTCCAGGATCCTCACTTCTGAGGACATGGACGCAGCCAATTCGTGGACGGGGAGGCTTCTTGGGTGAAGCGAGCGCCCTGCGAGGGCTGAGAGCTGGTGCCTATACGTTGAACAACCATGTTCAACTCCAGAGTTCAAGTGACCCTTGTAGGGTGGCATCGGTTGCGGCTGGCCGCAGTCCGTGAGGCCGCTGGCGCAGTCCTAACTGCGCCAGCCTTCTCGCGTGGTCTTGCCGATGTCGGTGCGGTGAGAGTCCGTCCCACGAATCGTCAGGTCAACCGTTCACCTGGCGTCGACGGAATTGCTGTCCATCGAGTTTGAACAGCGCAGAATGGCGTGCAATGTCTGCGTCATGGAAGGCGCTGATTGAATGCTGCCAGAGTAGCCAAATCCGGTATGGCGTCGCCCGAAGCCCCTAAGCCTGCAACCGCCCAGTCTCCTGCACCTCCACCAGCCGAGGGCGAACGCCGCGCCATGCGCGGGTACGTTGGCCAGTACGGGAAGGCCGGCGCTGCCATCTACGCCGAGCTCACGCGCGGACATCTGGAGTGGATTGGGATCGCTGACCGTACCGCCGGTATTGCCGATGACCTGGTTCTTGGATTTGACGGGCTGGTCATTGGCCACCAGTTCAAGACGGCTCAGTTTCCGGGGACCTTCACCGTCAGCACACTTCTGATGGGCGCCGAGGGCTTGCTCAAGCCGCTGGTCCACGCATGGCAGAGTCTTCGCCAGGCAAATCCGGGCGCCAACGTACAGATCAGGCTGGTCACCTCCGACTACCCATCACTCAACGATACGCCTGGCGATGGCGCTCCAGGTCACACAGCAGCATTTCTAGAGGAGTTCGACCGGCTCCCCGAACGCACACTCACGGACTGGGGGAGCTCCGCGTGGAGCGGCCTGATTGCCAAGCTACTTGCTGCATCCGGGCTGGCCGACGGTGAGTTCGAGCGCTTTCTGCACAGCCTTCGCGTGTTGCATGGTGCGGCGGCAGATTTTGTCCAGTTGCACAAGCTCAGCGCCGACGAGGCCCGCTTGGCGGCGGAGATCGCAGACGCGCTGCCAAAATTGGTCACGCATCCGTCTGGCAAGGAACGATGGACACGTGAAGAGCTCCTGCGAGAGCTGGCGTGGAAGGACCCAGCGAAAACCCGACATCTGCATCGCTTTCCCATCGGCGCCTACGTCCAGCGCAACCGCGATTCAGAACAAGCTTTGCTTGCCGCGCTGCGAACGGCCGCCAGCGGCTATATCTCGCTGGTCGGTCCACCTGGCTCCGGCAAGTCGACACTTCTTCAGATGGCCCTTGCCACCGAGCCAAAGGTACGTCTTGTCCGCTACTTAGCCTTCGTCCCGGGCGCAGCCCAGAACGTCGGGCGAGGCGAAGCTGATGACTTCCTTGAAGACATCGCCGCCCAGCTGCGCAACGGGGGACTGCACGGCCTCCGTCTTCGCGATAGCGGCCAGCACGAACGGCGCGAGCAGTTCGGCACGATGCTGCGCCAAGCAGGTGAGCGATACGAGAAGGACGGCGTCCGCACCATCATCGTGGTAGACGGCCTCGACCATATCCCTCGGGAGGAGCGTCCCGTGACCTCGCTCCTTGGCGAGCTACCTTTACCTGCAGCCGTTCCTGCTGGCGTTGTGTTCGTGCTGGGCACCCAGCGCCTGGATCTTGCGCAGTTGAAGCCGGCAGTGCAAGAGCAGGCTGCTGAGGCTGGCCGCTTAGTCTCAATGAGCCCACTGTCCCGAGACGCCGTGGCTCAGATGGCAGACGCGCTCGGCCTCGATGGCGCCATCCCGCGTCTGAGGCTGAGCGAAATCGGTCAGGGACACCCCCTGGCGACTCGATACCTCATCCAGGCGCTGCTGCGAGCCGACGACACCGTTCGTACGCATTTGCTGGAAGGCGGCATGCCGTTTGATGGAGACATTGAAACGGTCTACGCGGCAGCTTGGCGCGAAATTGTCGCCAACGCCGATGCACTGCGAGTACTTGGTTACATCGCACGTTCCGAGGCCCCCATGCCTCTAGAGTTGCTCGCAACGGTAGTTGCCGAGGCGGCGATTGAGCAAGCGCTCGTCACCGCGCGTCACCTGCTGAGCGAATCGCCCCAGGGGTGGAGCGTCTTTCACAATAGCTTTCGGCTGTTCGTGCTCGCCAAGCCCGTCATGCGGCTTGGCCGCGTCGACGACACACATTCCGAGCGCGTCTACCGTGAGCTCGCACAACTGGCGCGCAGCGCCCCGACGACGTCGGCCCAGCGATGGCTCGAACTGCGTTATCTGGCCCGCGCGTCCGACAACGGCGCAGTCCTGGCGCTCGCGACGCCGCAGCGCTTCCGAGAAGAGTTAGCGAATGGGCGAGGAGTAGCTGACATACAGGCGGACATCCGGCTCGCCGTCTACGCTGTGCGCGGTCTGCAAGACGCCACCGCGCTTACCCGCCTTCTCCTGTGCCGAGACGAACTTTCGCGACGCACGTCAGCGCTGGACGGTGCTGACCGGCTGCCGATCGCGATGCTGGCGGTGGGGCAGATCGATGCTGCCTACACGTTTGCCAAAGACTTCCCCAACATGGGGTACGAAGTCGTCGACAAGTTGCTTGCCTTAGGCGACTTTGAACGAGCTAAGAATTTGTTTGAGACCCTCGAACCCGTTGCGCAACTGCATACCTCCAGGTACGAGAACTACGGTGAGCAGCACAACCTCAAGGAGTTTGAGAAATGGGCGACGAGGTCATTTCACTTTCGTGACTTCGAGCAGATCCAGCAAGCGATTGATTTTCTCGTTGCGGAGGGGTTAAAGCACGCCTCAGAGAAGCTGACCGAAGAAGAGCGCGAGGCCGCTACCAATCACTTGCGGATGCAGGTCGCGGAGGCGGCCATCGCATCCAGAGGCAGCACTGCCCCTACCGACTTGTGCCGCCTTCTCGGCGTACCCACGTCTGAGCTGTCTGCCCTGCTTGCAGGTGCGGCGATTGCAGCACGCGACGCAGGCGATGCGCCCAAAGCGCACTCTCTCTTCATGGACGCGGCTGCACTGCCGGGATTCGAAGAGCTACACAACGGCTGGAGACGCGCAGCCGCGCTGACCGCCATGAGCGCTGGCAGTCGAGAACTCGCTGAGTCGATCTTCGAAGGTCTGGCCGCGCCAAACATTGCGATGGGCGACAGCGACACCGACCTCTCCGGCCCGAGCGATCTGGCGCAGGCAGTGCTGGAGCACGCGCAGCTCTGCACGTTGCTGGCGCGCCCGCTGCCAGACGCGGTTCTGTCGAGTCACTCCGTGTTGCAGCCACTCCACGCGCACGCGACGACCATAGGCGTGCTTCTGGCCCAGTCTCAGATGGGCTCGCGCCCCGTTCCCCTAGGTAGCGTGCGAATGGCGACGAGAGCGGCGATGGGCTACGTGCTGCGGCTCAGCCCAAACGGCGGCGGGGACCACTACCGAGTCATGCAAGCCGTGCGAGCCGCCCCGGTCTTTGCCCGCGCCCTACTAAAAGTAGCAGCGGCATGTGGGGAAGATGAGTACCGCGCCACACTTCGCGAGATTGATCAGGCAATCCCCACCGCAACGGTGTCCGACACCAGCTTTCTAAGACGCGAAACAGCAGTAGCCGCTTATCTGATTGATGGTGACCACCCTCAGGCTGCGCAGCGCCTTGAAGCGCTGGCCACCGACCTTCAGGAGCAGACGCCGCGCGAACAACTGGACGGTTTGGCGGACCTGACCATCGCCTTCGCAGCCGTCGAGAAGCCGATCGCGCAAAGCGACTTCTTGCTACTTGGCCGGACCACTGCCTCGGTTACGCATTGCCTCCCAAGAAAGACCCTCTGTACTCCATCTGGCAGGATGTCTTCGAGCAAGCCAACGCTGCCGACCCAGCAGGCCGCTCACGGCGTGTCTGCGAATTGATGCGACAGATCGGCGGCATGAAAGATACCGAGGGTTCTTCCTCGGCGGGCCGCCTTGCGCCGGGGCTTATCGCCGAAGCAATGCAGGTCGGCGCGCGTTTCGGCTACGACGTGTCGGCAGGGCTGGCAGGCTGGCAGATGATTTCCTGGCCCAACCAGGTCGATACGTTGATGATCGGCATGCTTCGGCGCCGCCCGGATTTGCTGGATGTCTGCACCACAGCCTGGTGCGGTTTGTGCCTGCCGTATTACCTCGAACCATACTACCGCGATCCGTATCACGTCGGCGACTTCATCGACGTCGCCGCTGACGCGGCCGGTGCGGAGCAAATCGCACAGCTCACTGCCAAACTTAGGACGGCCATCGAAATCGACAGCCGCGCGCATGAGCGCGTCGATTTGCTGACACGACTGCGCACCGGCGCTGCACGGCACGGGCACAAAGATGCCGCTCTGGATTTGGCGCTGAGCCGCTGGACTGCTGAGGCTCCAGAGCCACGGCGGTCCTACACCGAGGACAAGTACGACAACGCAAACTCGCTCGACGAGTTGGAGCAGGCATTCGCGAATGATGGTCAGGAGCTGAACTACAACGCACCGTACCGTTTCCGCGCGTTAGCGAAGAACGCGGACCTTGGTGCGGTGAAGTCTATGTATGAGAACTGGAAGGTTCTCAAGGACGATCCACGTTGTCGGTTCATGGTGGCGGAACGACTGGTGGAAGCGGGTGACTCAGCCTATGCGCGACAGTTGCTCGCCGACTACGACGCCCTGCCTGACTCATCGCGCTCTTGGAACCAGTGGGCGGGCGCGCACCTTTTCCACTACTTTAAGGTTCGGAAGATGCTCGACGGCGCAGCGATGCACGGTGAAGCTTTCGAAAGCCTCGTTGATTCAATCAACGCCGGGGAGGAGAACACGCAGGGCCTGCTTGCTCACATCGAGTCCCTCTTGCCTTTGATCACCGCGGCGCCTGACTGGCCAACCATCTGGGACATGCTTGCTGAACAGATGGGCTCTACGCGAGAGTTCAGGATGGGCGCTGCTTTTGAGCCGTGCGCAGACCCAATGAGCGACGAGCAGATCATTTCTGAGTTGCTCCACTTTGCTCTTCGGATGCCGGTGCCGGAGGTCCAACGCAACGCTCGGGACTGCGCCATCCAGCTCGTTGAACAAGATGGCGTCGCCGCGGAGTCCGTTGTGCTGACCATGCGGCGGTTGCTCGGTGCCGAGCTTGATTCACCGCTCCAGGCCTTGACCATCCTGCTCGCCATGGGCAGCGGGCGCTTGGCGAGCTCCCTCGGACATTTAGTGGAGCAGCTTGGCAATCACAGAGATGTGGCAGTGGTTGAGGCCGCAGGGCTGCTGGCCCATCAATGGGGGATTCACGTCGGTACGGATCGGCAGCCTTTGCCATTGTTCTATCGCTTGGAGCTGCGCGGCACCGGAGGCGACAAGGACACAGGCCTCGAGGACGAGTCCGGCGCCATGCGCGTTGAGGACTCCTTGGGCTGGACCCGGATGTTCCAGCTGGCCGCCAGCTCACTTGCCGAGGCCGCAGAGACAGACGAGCTCCATATTCGTCGCCGAGCGGGGCTGTTCATCCAAGAGTGGGGCGGACTTGAAGCTTTTGGGCCGCCGGCCATCAAACGCATTCAGTCGCAGCTACGTGCCCTCGATATGCAGATCAGCTACACCAAGCCGCACGCCTTGATTGGCCAGGTAGCGCTGCGCCATGTTGCCGGCGAGATACGAAGAGCAGGCATGTTGCAGCGCAGTCACATGCCAGTCCTGTTGGAGCAACTGGGGGCGCCGCTACCGCCGCGAGCAGGTCAGCGCCCGCAGCCTCTGCCGACGGGAATTCGCAGACCGAACATTCTTAGGAACGCGAGTTGGAACGAGCGTGAAGGGCTATGGGCTGAACATGTCAATAGCGACGCCATCTATTGGAACGTCGGGCCAGGGATGCATCTGCTCGCAGAGGTGAGCAAGTACGAGATTCTTCAGGCACGACAAGCTAAGTACACAAAGAAACTCATCAGAGCACCACGGCTTGTCGCAGAGGGCGAGGATTTCTGGGATTGGTACAAAGAGCTGCCAGCCGCGGTCTGGCTAGGCCGCGTCATGCCGCTTGATGATGAGCTCGCTCCCACGCTTGTCAGGCGGTTCGTGAACTCTTTCGGACCGGATGATGACGGACCAAGCTACCCCATCACCATCTGCCCGCACTGGCTTCGCAGGCTTAGCTGGCGTCCACAGGATCGTGCGCGCACCTTTTTCGTAGATTCCCGCAACACTGTTGTCGGACACCTCGGTTACTGGCGTGACGGGGGACCGGTGGACCTGAACTCGGACTCGATATGGGGGGACGGCTGTTTTCTCGCACTGACCGACCTCGGACTCCAGCAGTACAAAGCCATTGTGGGCGATGTCCCCATCAATTGCTTGGCAAGCCGCCAGGTAGAAAAATCACGCAACGCCGGGCCGAAGGCGGCGAACGGTGCCCGGCATACCACCACGCTCTGACGACACTCGAGTTGAGGCAGGCTCCCGCGGTCCGCCAATCACCGGCCAATGCGAACGGATTTCCGGATGGCTGCAGTTAGCGTCGCCGGTGTGCACGGCTTACCATTTCCAGCAACGCCAAGGCAACATCTGGACGGCCTAGAGGAAAGTGATAGTTGGTGTCTGCACGACTAGCGCCCGGCAGCCATCCACCATCAACTGGGACCGGAGACCGCGAGCAACGGGCCGAACTGCTTCCAATTCCCTGACAACTCACATGAAGCTTCAGACCGTCCGCCTTCACAATTTTCAGTCCTTCGGAAATGAGCCGACTGAAATCGACCTCGACGACGTCACCTACCTTATTGGTCCCAACGGGTCGGGAAAGACCGCCGCGCTGATCGCAATTTGTCGTGCCTTCTCGCTGGATCCAGCGCTTCGCCGCATTCAGAGGTCCGACTTCCACGTGCCGGTGGACGAGGATGAACCGCCGGCTGAGCGCACCCTGTGGATCGAGCTCGATTTCAGCTTTCCGGAGCTTAAGCAAAGGGACGCGAACACAACGGTGGCGCCTCACTTCGGCCACATGCGGCTCGACGAACCTGCCGGCATCCCTCGCGTTCGGTTCCGCCTGAGCGCCGTTCTGACCGAGGACGGCGATATTGAGGAAACGCTGGTCTACGTTCTCGACGTTGACGAGGAAGGCGAGCCTCTGAGCACCGCTCTTGTGCCACGCACAGAGCGAAGCCAGATTCAGGTTCACTATCTACCCGCAAGGCGAGACCCCGCTGAGCACATCGCCTACGGCGCTAGCGCGCTCCTCGGTCGTTTGTTGAGGGCCGTCAACTGGGACCAGGAACGCGATGAGATTCAGGGCCTGACCGACCAGATCAGCGAGAGTCTGGCCAGCAACCCCTCGGTGAACGCGTTCAGCAAGTCTCTTCACGACGTGTGGACCCGCCTGCACAAGGGGAGCTTCTTCTCTGACCCCAGGATCACGTTCGCGGCGTCGGATATCGAGTCACTGCTTCGGCACCTCTCTGTCTCGTTCACTCCGAGCCACGACGAGAGCCTCGTCGACTTCTCTCGTCTGAGTGACGGGCAAAAGTCGATGCTCTATCTCTCCTTGGTGCTGTCTTCTCAGGCCATCGGGAGAGCCGTCCTCGCCGGCGAAGAGGATTCCTTTGACCTGGAGAAGCTACGTCCGCCGGTGTTCACTATCGTGAACGTCGAGGAACCCGAGAACAGTCTCTCTGCTCACTATCTTGGGCGGATCGTCAGCGCTTTGACCAACATGGCAAGCAATTCAGATGCGCAGGCGCTGATCGCTACACATGCGCCGTCAATGCTTCGGCGGGTGGAGCCAGGCCAGATCAGATACCTCCGCTTGAGCGCCGCGCGGGAATCGAAAGTCACACGCATCCTGATGCCTGCCAAACGGCTCGAGGCTTACAAGTTCGTTCGAGAGGCAGTGCAGGCCTTTCCGGAAATCTACTTCTCTCGCTTAGTCGTGCTTGGCGAAGGCGACAGCGAGGAGGTGGTGCTACCAAGAATCCTTCGGGCGAAGGGCACACCGGTCGATGAGTCAGCCGTCACGATCGCTCCGCTCGGCGGCAGGCACGTCAACCACTTCTGGCGCCTGCTTTCAGTACTGCAGATTCCTTACCTGACGCTGCTAGACCTAGACGTGGCCCGTCACGGCGGCGGATGGGGGCGCATCAAGTACGTCAATGACCAGCTGCAAGCCTTCGCGCCTGACAAGGTTCTGCCCCCCACCTTCTCGATCCCGGCTTGGGACAACGCCCAGTACTTGGTCAGAGACTATGAAAACTACTGCGAGGTGCTAGAGAAGCGGGGCATATTTTTCTCTGCACCGATGGACCTGGACTTCGCGATGCTACGGGCGTATGCCATCCAGTATGGCGTCGATGGCATACCGACTCCTCCGGCGCCCCCCACCTTGAGCGCAGTCCTAGGCCTGTCTCATCACAACCCAGATCAGTACGACGCCGCTGAGCAATCACTGTTTTTCACGTATCACCAGAAGTTCAAGCTGGGAAGCAAGCCGGCGGCGCACATCACTGCGTTGGCGAAGCTGACTGATGCCCAACTTCTAGAGGGGCTACCCGAGTCTCTTGATCGTCTTGCCGACGCAGTCATCAGCAAGCTCGCGGAGCTGCCCGAGTGACGCCAGCCAACGCGTGGGTTCCGTCCGATGGCCTGAGGCTGGAGCCCAATGCCCTGCGCGCGGCCAAGGAGGAGGTTCGCTCGCTCGTCCTTACAGCCGGGCCCGGCGCAGGGAAGACCGAGATGCTGGCGCAAAGAGCGGACTTCCTGCTTCGCACTGGGGTGTGCCGATATCCAAATCGGATCCTGGCCATCTCCTTCAAAGTTGATGCCAGTAAGAACTTGAAGGAGCGCGTGATGCGTCGGTGTGGACCGAATCTCGCATCCCGGTTCGACAGCCATACGTTCCATGCGTTCGCAAAGCGAATTATCGACCGATTCCGACCGGTGCTGGTTGGCGAAGACCAGCTAGACCCCGGATACACGATTGGGGTCAGGCGCATCGATCGAAAGCAGATCGAGTTCTCCGACCTAGTACCGCTCGCAGTCCAGATTCTTGAGACCAGCGAGATGGCAAGGAACGCCATTCGCCAGACGTATAGCGACGTCTTCCTGGATGAGTTTCAAGACTGCACGGGAGACCAATACAGGTTGATCCGCACAGCATTCGAACGGAGCACGATTCGGCTCACCGCAGTGGGGGACACCAAGCAGAAGATCATGGGTTGGGCAGGAGCGGTGGACGGCATCTTTGCCACATTTGCATCCGACTTTAATGCCACGCCCCTGAACATGTACCGGAACTTCCGGTCGAAGCCGCGGCTGCTACGACTGCAAAACGAGATCATCCGGAAGCTCGACCCACCCTCTGTGATGCCTGAGGATCAGCTAGCAGGTGATGAGGGGCAAGTATTTGGCTGGCGTTTTGACAATTCACAAAAGGAAGCGGATTACCTCGCCGGCTTAATCGCTACGTGGGTGCGCGAGGAGTTAGTGCCGTTGTCGGAGATTGCTGTCCTTGTGTCGAAGCAGTTGGATCTATACGCCGATCGTCTCATGGCCGCTCTGGATGCTCGCAAGATTCCCTACCGCAACGAGCAAGAGCTTCAGGACTTGACTGCTGAGCCAGCGGCGCGGCTAGTGGTGGACTACTTGGCCTGTCTCTACGGCCAACGCGAGCCCAAGGCCTGGAAGCGGTTGACTACCCAGCTCACACCGTTCGCCGGCGAGGAGGTCCAGTCCGGAGCTCGTCAAGACCTGATGGACGTGCTCAAGCAGCAGCGGGTAAAGGTGGCGGCAGCGTCTCTCCGCGGCGAACCGTATGCCGACTGGTGGGCATCGGCACAAGAATTTCTAGACCATGTTGGTCGGGAAACTCTAGCCGCGCTCTCGTCCGATTACGAATCGGAAGAGCGCCTAAAGGATGTGCTCGTCGACACCAAGCAACGCATCGAGGATCTGCTGGGAATTGAGCCTGATCTTCCAATAGCGCTCCAGCGGCTCTCAGATGACCAGGCAGTTCGCATCCTGACCATACACAAGAGCAAGGGCCTTGAATTCGATTCAGTCATCATGATGGCGGTCGAGAAGGAGATCTTCTTTGGCGACCAGGATGCCAACCGATGCGCGTTTTTCGTCGGGGTGTCCAGGGCTAAGCGTCGGCTCGTTCTTACCCATGCAGACTATCGCGAGCGCCCGGCAAGTCACACCAAACGGTGGGACGCAGTCCGAAGCGCGCAGTCTGAGTACTTCGGCTACGTGATGCCGTTCGTCAACTCGTAGGCCGCAAGCAAGCGTCTTCCACCGTGCACAACGAGACGCCCCCGCGTCTGTGGTGCCATTCAAGAATGCCACCACCTCCGACGGCCTAGGCAGTACAGCGTTACCGTCGCGAAAACTACGCAGGCCAAGGCGACAGAGGCGAACGCCAATGGGTGATCCGCCAGCGGAATGCCGGCGACGTTCATGCCAAGCAATCCCGTAACGAAGGTGGTGGGCAGGAATGCCCCGGCCACGACGCTCAGGAGTTGACTCAGACGCGCTTGATGACGGTCCTGCATTCGCCGGGCCTGCGCTGACACGATCGCAATACGCTCGCTCAGGGACTGCAGTGACTCAAGCAGCAGCAGAAGTGTGTCCAACGCCTCACCCCAACGCACTCGATGTCTATCGGCTACAAATGGGTAGCTCAGCGTCGCAAGTCGCTCAAGGACAACGCGTTGAGGGCTCAGATGCCGCAGCAGGCCGGCTATCGTGAGGGAACAGGAAGCCAGTTCGCCGCATGCCTTTTCACCATGGTTCTTGTCGGTCAAGCGATGCGCATCGAGTCCGTCGATGGCCTTCTCAAGCGTGTCGACGGTGCGGCCAACCTCCGCCAGATGGGCATCGATCAGGTCCGCGAGGAATCCCGCCGAAGTACTTGGCCCTTTCCGCTGAGCAAGTTGCTCGCGCAGATCAAGAATGGGGTCAACGTCAGCCTCTCGCGTGGTGATAACCCGCTCAGCGTCTATCCAGACCCTTAGGCTGATCATGTCCTCAGGCCTAAAGCCTTCGCCTTGCCGCATCGCTTTGAGGAGCACCATCACACCGTCGTCATGCGCCAGGATCCGGGACCGCGTCTCCTCTCGAAGCATTGCGTCAGCAATGAACTTGTCCAGATGCTCGACGTCAACAAGGTAGGTAGCTGTCTCGGCGTGCTTGATGCACATGTGCAGCCAAGTGACATCGCTCTCGGTACGGCCCGCCGATGGAGCCAGGTCTATGCGGTGGACATGCCCAAGGCCGAGATCCCGCTCGTCGAACGCCGGTACTTTCACCTAGTCTCCTTTGTCGGGCTGACCCAATGCTTGTGCTTCGCTCAGCGAAACAACTGGGTCGCCAACCTGAATCCAGCCACCGCGAACTACGCGCGCTGTGATTCCTCCGTGGCCACGCATTGCGTTGTACGCGCCAGGACCGAGGATGGCCTCCATGCGCGAGCAAGGCGTGCACGGCCCCGTCACTTCCAGCAGGACCTCATCACCAACCCGTACCAATCTCCTGTCACCCGGGAAGGGTGACGTCAGGGCTAGGAGGTTGATCCCGCTGACAACAAGGTTGCGGCGAAGGTCCCGCGCGTCAACGGTTTCCCGCCCGACCCATGCGGCCAGCAGCTCCAGATGCTCGGCTTGGATAAGGGTGATCTCACGCCGGAGGAATTCTTCGCCGACCCGAAGTTTTTCCGAGCGATGGTCGCCAATTAACCCCCGGCCTGGCTCAATTTGGACGCGCTCACCCCACGTGGCAGGCTCTCGGCGTTTTGGCCGGAGCACGATTGCCGCCAACCTCCCGTCGCCGGCATGTTGGGTAACTAAGCTTCGAAGGCTGCTGCCGATCATGGTTTGTGTTGAGTCGCTAAGTTGCTGGTTTAACCGAGTGCACCCATTCACATTTCGTCGACTACACCGATACCCAGCAGCTCCAGCCCCCGTTCGATAACTTCGTTCGTCGAACTGGTTAGCTTGAGCCTCAGGCTGTCGGCAACTCCGTCACACGAGATCGGGCAAGATTCATAAAACCTAGAGAATTGACTTGACAATTCGTAAAGGTATCCACATAGCAGATGAGGAAGGTACTCTGAGGCGGCTGCGACCAGAACCTCCTCGAATCGAACCAGCTGCAACGCAAGCTTCCGCTCTGCAGGATGGGAGAAGTCCTTCTTGCAAGATCCAGCCTGCCCCTCCGCCTTCCTCAAGAGGCTTTTACTTCGCACGTAGGCGTATTGAATGTAAAGCGCTGTGTTGCCCTCGAACGAGAGCATGCTTGCCCAGTCAAATACGTAGTTACTTAGCCTGTGCTTGGAAAGATCTGCATATTTCACTGCACCAACGCCGATAACCGTGGCAATTTCTCGCCTTGCCTCGTCCGACAGTTCAGGATTCCTTGATGAGACTGCCTCGTAGGCACGCTGCTCGGCCTCTCGAATAAGGTCAATGAGCTTGATTGATTCGCCGGAGCGCGTTTTGAACGGCTTGCCATCTGCACCTTGGACAGTGCCGAATGCAACATGGTCATACTCCACCGACTCACGCGAATATCCAGCACGGCCCGCAACATCAAACAGTTGCCGGAAATGCAGGTCCTGCCGCGAATCCACCACGTAGGCGCAGCGATCTGCGCCCAAGACCTCGGTCCGATATTTAAGCGCCGCCAAATCAGTTGTGGCATACAGATAGCCGCCGTCCTCTTTCTTCACGAGGAAGACACTAGGCTCTCCATCTCTCGTCTGAAATGCTGGCGTATCCACAACAACCGCCCCGTCGCTGACGCGTGCCAAGCCTTTGGACATCAGATCGCTCACGACGATAGATAGCTGCGGGTTGTAGAAGCTCTCGCCACGGACATCTTCTCGCGCGAGCTGAACGCCAAGCTTTGAGTACACCTGTTCGCAGTGCCGTAGGGACGTTTCAACGAACACTTGCCAAATGTGAACTACTTCAGCGTCCCCGCGCTGCAAGCGAAGTACGTAGCCCCGTGCTTTGTCAGCAAAAGATTCATCTTCGTCAAATCGGATCTTCGCCTTGCGATAGAAGCCCTCAAGGTCTTGGAGTTCGAACATCAAGTTCCCATGCTCACTCTCGAGCACATGGGCTACCAACATTCCAAACTGAGTCCCCCAATCGCCAACGTGATTCTGGCGAATGACCTCGTGCCCTAGATAGGCATACATGCGGGCTAGAGAATCGCCGATCACCGTTGAACGGAGATGTCCGACATGCATTTCTTTCGCAAGATTGACAGACGAATAGTCAATTACCACCTTCTCTGAGCTTCCACCAGCGCAACCGTAGCTGCTCTTCGGCAGAAACGTCTCCAGCTCTTTAATCAGATAAGCGGAGCGCAAGCTCACATTGATGAATCCCGGCCCGGCAACGCCGACCGACTCAATCAAGTCATTCGTCTCTAGGTTTGCGACAACATCTGCTGCCAGCTCCCTGCCGTCGCGCCCGGCGCTCTTGGCAAGGGACATCACGCCGTTTACTTGATAGTCGCCAAGATCCGGCCTTGCAGAGACGGTCACAAGTGGGTCTCGCTGGGCGCCGGCTTTCTGGAATGCCCTGCAGAACAAGTGCTCAAGTTCAGTTTGTGTGGACATGACAGCGAGACGCTTCAGGGGATCAAGATAGCTTGAGCAGACGAGGCAAGGGTGGCCGGCACGAGAATTCCCGATTCACTGACACCGCCTCAAGCCGACCACCGACCGGCGATTGATTTGGAAGGGCGCAACACCTTCCCCTAATCGTGCTCACCTATACACGACATCGCCGGTTCGCGAGGTTAAGAACAGGGAGCGACCAAAGGGTCCGAAAGTGTTGACCCAGCGTCTTGGGCCCGTTCAAACGTGCGCGCTAAACACGGCCAACAGCTACGCTTTATTTCCCTCAGCTCAAGTTGAAACCTATGACCGCGATCGCCAAATCCGACCTCTTCGCGCCGACCAACCTTGGCGCTATCGAACTTGCAAACCGCATCGTCATGGCACCAATGACGCGCACCCGTGCCGGGGAAGACGGAGTGCCCAAGGCAATGCACGCCGAGTACTACGCCCAGCGCGCCACAGCAGGTCTGCTGATCACCGAGGCCACGAACATTTCTCCGCAGGGGAGAGGCTACGCTGGCACGCCGGGGATTTGGAACGACGCCCAGGTAGAGGGCTGGAAGAACGTCACCAGTGCGGTGCATGCTGCCGGTGGCAAGATCGTCCTGCAACTGTGGCACGTCGGCCGGCTGTCGCATGTGGACCTGCAGCCTGGCGGCGCTGCACCCGTGGCGCCGTCAGCGATTCGCGCCGATGGCACCGTCTACACCCACGCGGGTGAAGTCCAGGCCTCCGAACCCCGCGCCCTCGAGTCGGCCGAGATGCCCGGCATCGTGGCTCAGTACGTGCAAGCGGCCGAGAACGCCAAGCGCGCAGGCTTTGACGGCGTCGAAGTGCATGCAGCCAACAACTACCTGCTGGAGCAATTCATCCGTGACTCGACGAACAAGCGCACGGATGCCTACGGTGGTTCGACCGAAAACCGGACGCGCCTGGTGCTAGAAGTTGTGGATGCCGTGGTGAAGGTGTGGGGCGGCAACCGTGTGGGCATCCGCCTCTCGCCGGTTAGCCTTCAGATCGGCAACACGCCGCTGGACAGCGACATTGTGACTACCTATGGCTACCTCATCGACAAGCTCAACGCATTTGGCTTGGCCTACCTGCACTTTGTGGAAGGCACGACTGGCACCGACCGAGAAAGCCCGCAGAACGTAGACCTTGATGCCTTGCGTGCGCGCTTCGATGGCCCGTTCATCGGCAACAACAAATACGACTTGGCACTGGCCGAGCAGCGGAGAGCTGCAGGCAAGATCGATGCCGTTGCCTTCGGTCGCCCGTTCATCTCCAACCCTGACCTAGTTGCCCGGTTGCACAAGGGGCTGCCCCTGACGCCTCCAGCACCGGAGACGTTCTATGGCGACAGCGCGAAGGGCCTGACCGACTGGCCAGTTGTAGCAGCGTAAGTTTCGCGCGAGGACACCAGCAGGCCCGGTCGCGCAGATACGCGAGCGCTCCATTCCGATCGCAGCATCGACCTCGCCCTGCTGGAACTGACCGCCGCTGGGTGGGCATCGGATGGAGCATTTTCAAGCGACAGCTGGCGGGCTGGCCGCCGCTGCTCGCCCACCGCTCAGCGCCAAGTCATCCGGGTCAGTGGGTTGTTGGATATTGTGAACAGCCGCCGCAATGTGGCTAGACCAATCACCTTGGGCGACTCCTAGGAGGATTCATGACCGACTACCAACCAATCAACTGCGAGTTCTACGACTTGTTGGAGTCAGCAGCGACGCGCCGCCAGCGGATCGTCATCGACTATCGCGATGAGGCTGGCCAATCGGCGAGCACCACAGCAGTGATCGTCGACGTGAGAAGCAAGGATGGCGCCGAGTACCTCTACGCAGACAACGGCGTTGTCATTCGCCTGGACCGATTGCTCGCGGTAGATGGCAAGAAGCTGTCGGATTTTTGAGCGGCAGGCTCTTTGCCGCACGCTCAGCTAGGAATCAGTCAGCGACTGGCAATCCGAAGCGGAAGCTGGCACCCCGTCCTGCCAGATCAACCAGCTCTATGCGACGCGCGTGCAGCTCCAGGATCCTATGCACGATGCGCAAGCCGAGACCACCTTCCCGGCGCGCGCCCCCGACCACAAACGGGCGCTGAAACAGCGTGCCCCGCAGGTCAGGTGCGATGCCAGGCCCCGTGTCAGCGACCATGACCCGCACTTCGCTCCCTTCCGAAGTCAAAATAATCTCGATTTGCCCGCCTTCTGGTGTGTAGCGCAGTGCGTTATCGAGGAGGTTGCTGATCGCGCGCTCGATCAGGCCCAAGTCGGCACGCACAGCCGGAAGCTGTGGTGGGAAGTGAGCTCGAAGCGAGACCCGTCGGGAGTCAGCTCGAAGTTCAAACTTCTGAAACACGTCCTGCACCAGATCCACCATAGAGAAGGCTTCGAAGTCTGGCTGGACGAACCCATACTCCAGTCGAGCAAGCTCAAAGAGGCTCTGCGTGAGCCCCCCTACCTTCCGGCTCTGATCGATCGCGATTTGCAGGTAGCGGCGCCGTTCGCTAGGGTCCAGAGTGGCGTCTTTCAGCAGCAGCGTCTCTAGGTAGCCATGCAGCGAGGCAAGGGGCGTACGCAAATCGTGGGAGACGTTCGCGATCAGCTCTCGCCGTTCCTGGTCCTGACGGGTCAGCGCCCGCCACTGCTCGCCGATGCGCGCCACCATCTGACGGTATGCGCTGTCCAAGACAGCAATCTCGTCACGACTGCTGAGCGCAACTGCTGCCGGAGGCGCCAAGTCGGCGGGCGGTCCGTTGACGTCAAAACCTCTGACTGACTCCGTCAGCCTCCTCAACGGCCGCGTGATGAAGGTGAAGGCGACGAGACCGGCTACCAGACACAAGAGGGCCACCATCGCGATTGACCAAAGAGCGGTGGTCAGCACGGCGTGCGTGGATCCGCGCGCGTTAAGCCGATCGTGGGCCTCGCCCAGCAAGACAACGTAGACGTAGCCTACGTCACGTTCTCCCACGCGAAGCGGAGCCGCACTGAAGACCTTCCGACCGTCAACGCTGCGAGGGTCATCTCCAAGGATTGGCAGAGGTTCGTCAGCCAGAAGACGCCTGACAGGCGCAAGGTCAATGTGTTCTCGCCTCAAGCGGCCCTCAGGCGCCGCGTGTCCGACGATGCGCCCGCCTGGCTCTACCAAGTACGCCTCCACACTCGGGTTCACGACCATGAGCTGGTCAAACAGCTGACGCACGGCGTCCGGCATCAAGCCATGCGCATCTGTAAGCTGAGTGTCTCGAGCGATGCTGGCGGCAAGGTCGCGCGATAGGCCCTGCACCACCTCTAGCTCATGCATGCGGCTAGCTCGCAGCTGAATCCACGCCGACGTACCGCTGCACAGCAACAGCAACGCCGCAAACACCAACGAAAGGCGCTGAGTGACGGTCAGCTTCACGACGCGCTCTCCGCAAACTTGTAGCCCCGCCCCCACACGGTCAGGATCCGCCGAGGCTTGGCAGGGTCGGTCTCCACCTTCGCACGCAAGCGGTTGATATGCGTGTTTACGGTGTGCTCGTAGCCGTCGTGCTGATAGCCCCAAACTGCATTCAGCAAATCGATGCGTGAGAAGACCTTCCCTGGCTGGCGAGCAAAGAAATAGAGGAGGTCGAACTCCCGTGGGGTCAGTTCGAGGGTCACGCCTGCAAGTCTCGCGTCGCGAGCGATAGGGTCAATCTCCAGCCCGTTAACCGAGATGCTTCCGGCGTCCAAGCGCGCGTTCTGCGCCAAAGCCTCAACTCGGCGCAAGAGAGCGCGCAAGCGCGCCACGAGCTCTAGAACTGAGAACGGCTTTGCCAGGTAGTCATCTGCGCCAATCTCCAGCCCAAGGATGCGGTGCACTTCGCTTGACCGCGCGCTGATGATGATGATGGGCGTATAGCGAGTCATCGCCCTTGCCCGGCGGCAAATTTCCAAGCCGTCCACCCCAGGCAGCATCAGATCCAGCACCAGGGCGTCCCAGCCGCCCCGCTCCAACTGCTCAAGCCCCTGATCTCCACGCGAGCAGTGGACGACTTCCAGACCCTCATCGCGCAAGTGCATGGAGAGCACGTCAGCGATATGGGCATCGTCCTCAACTAGAAGAATCCGGCGCGGGTTCGGCATGCCCCATTGTCGGCATGGCGTGGCTCAGAAAGTTCACGATTCGTTGAACTCTTCGTGAGGACTTCCGGACCCCCAATGCTGACCATCGAGCCCATCTGTCCGCAGGAGCTCCTATGACGACCCGACGCGAAATCCTCTTCACCGCGACACGCAGCGCAGCTGCGCTCGCCGCGATCTCTCTCACTGGGCGCGCCTCAGCGGCCGAGACCTTTGAGGTGAATCTGACGGACGCACAGTGGCGAGCAAAGCTCACGCCGCAGCAGTACACGGTTCTCCGACGAGAGGCAACGGAGTACCCCGGGAGCAGCCCCCTCAACAAGGAGAACCGAGCCGGTACGTACGCCTGTGCGGGCTGTGCACTGCCGCTCTTCTCATCGAGGACCAAGTTCGAGAGCGGCACCGGATGGCCGAGCTTCTGGAAGCCGCTGGAGAACGCCGTAGCCACACGCAAGGACGGCATGCTGGGTATGGCTCGGACGGAAGTGCATTGCCGCCGCTGCGGTGGACACATGGGTCACGTTTTCGCCGACGGCCCGCGGCCAACGGGCCTGCGCTACTGCATGAACGGTGTGTCGCTGACGTTCACTCCCCAAAACACCTGATATCCCATGCTGCTCCTACTTCTAGCCTATCTGGGTGGCGTACTGACCATCCTGAGTCCATGCGTGCTCCCCGTCCTGCCTTTCGTGTTCGCGCGCGCTGGCCAGCCATTTGTTCGCAGCGTCCTGCCGCTCTTAGCGGGTATGGCGTTGACCTTCACGCTCGTCGCCACGCTGGCCGCAGTTGGCGGAGGGTGGGTGGTCGCGGCCAACCAGTGGGGGCGCTGGATAGCGCTCGCGCTGGTCGCGATCTTCTCGCTGACGATGCTGTGGCCCAGCATCGCCGAACGGGTCACCAAGCCCTTCGTTGTAGCCGGGGCTCGATTGACCGAGCGGGCGGGCAGCCAGCCAAGCGCTGGCGGCTCGATGCTGCTTGGCGTTGCCACTGGTCTGCTGTGGGCGCCTTGTGCCGGTCCAATCCTCGGCCTGATATTGACCGGTGCGGCGCTGGAAGGCGCAAACGGTCGGTCAACCTTGCTGCTGTTTAGCTACGCCGCTGGGGCTGCGACGTCGCTGGCTGCAGCGCTGCTTCTCGGCGGCCGCGTTGCAGCTGCGCTGCGTCGCTCCCTTGGCGCTGGTGAATGGCTGCGACGTGGACTGGGAGCAGCCATGCTCGTAGCCGTCGTGGCAATTGCGGCAGGTGCGGACACGGGTGCGCTTGCTGAGCTGTCTCTAGCTTCGAGCGGCAAGATTGAGCAGCGCCTGGTTGACCGTCTTTCAGGCAACCAGCAGCCGCAAGGCGCTATGGCGATGAGCGGACCTGCTATGGCGATGCAAGGCCCCGGCGCAGCAATGGATGCCATGGCGCCCTCAGCGAGCGGCGCGATGATGTCAATGAGCGAAGCATCCCACGACGGGCCGCCCGCTCCGAACCAAGGCCTGGCACCAGGTCTCGATGGCGCCACAAGATGGCTCAACTCAAAGCCGCTGGGCGCGGCTCAGCTTCGTGGCAAGGTGGTGCTGGTCGACTTCTGGACCTACTCTTGCATCAACTGCCTGCGCGCGATGCCCTATGTGAAGGCATGGGCCGAGAAGTACCAGAACCAGGGACTGGTCGTTGTCGGCGTGCACGCACCAGAGTTTGCCTTCGAGCGTGACATCGGGAACGTGACCAAGGCCATGAAGAGCTTAGGGGTCAACTATCCCGTAGCGGTCGACAACGAGTTCGCAATCTGGCGCGCCTTCAAGAACCGCTATTGGCCGGCTCACTACCTCATCGACGCGCAGGGCAAGTTGCGATATCAACACTTCGGAGAGGGCCAGTACGCCGAAACCGAGCGCATGATCCAGCAACTGCTTCAGGAAAGCGGTAGCGCCCAGAGCGCGCAGGGTTTGGTAGAGGTGAACGGCCAAGGCGCACAGCGGGCAGCTGGTGAAGCTGCCGCTGTGGCCTCAGGCGAAACGTATGTTGGCTATGAGCGTGCGTCCAACCTTGCGTCATCGCCGAAAGCGGTGCCCGACCAGCCAACGGTCTATACGGTACCGACCAACCTGCCGCTGAACGCCTGGGGTTATGCGGGTCGTTGGACCGTGGGCGACGAGAAGGCAACGTTGGCTGAGCCGGCGGGGAGGCTTGTCTACAGATTCCGCGCGCGCGACCTGCACTTGGTCCTCGGCCCTGGCGCCAAGGGCAAGCCAGTTCGCTTCAGGGTGCTTCTCGACGGACAGCCTCCGGGCGCGGCACACGGAACCGACATTTCAGCGGACGGCAGTGGCGTCGTCACTGAACAGCGCCTCTACCAGCTCATTCGACAGCCAGGCATCCCCGTCGACAGAACTTTCAGCATTGAGTTCCTCGACTCAGGCGCTACCGCCTACGCCTTCACCTTCGGTTGAACCTTCAGATCGGAAAACGTCTCATGAACATTGCTCCGTCCCAGAATCGACTCGCATCCGCTCTCGCAGGAGGTCTTCTACTCCTGGGCACTCTGACGGCCTGCGTTGCAGCCGAAGAGCCCGTTCGAATCCCGCCGCCAGTCAAAGACCTGGCTGCAGCAAGCACGCAGAAGGCGGTGTTCGCTGGGGGGTGCTTCTGGGGCGTTCAGGGCGTCTTCCAGCACGTGAAAGGCGTCAAGCGAGCCGTGTCGGGTTACGCCGGCGGCGCCGCGAGTACGGCGTCATACGGCCTGGTGACCAGCGGCCGCACCGGCCATGCGGAAGCAGTCGAGGTGACTTTTGACCCTGCGCAGGTGAGTTACGGAACCCTTCTGCAGATCTTTTTCTCAGTCGCTCATGACCCAACCCAGCTGAACCGCCAGGGCCCAGACTCTGGCACACAGTACCGATCAGCCATCTTTCCGGCGAATGCGGCGCAACGCGACACGGCCACTGCCTATATTGCTCAACTGGACGCCGCGAAGCTCTACGCCAGGCCTATCGTCACCAAGCTTGAAGACGCCGGTACCTTCTATCCGGCCGAGACCTACCACCAAGACTACATGACGGAGAACCCTCGGCAACCGTACATCGTCTTCAATGACCTGCCCAAGGTTGCTGCACTGAAGCGTCTTTTCGGGGACCGCTTCCGATCCGAGCCCGTTCTCGTCAAGCAGCCACGTTGAGAGCTCGAACAGTTAGCTCTCGACAGTGCTGTCGTCATCGGCCTCGCTGACTGGCTGCCTGCATCTCTGCTCACGCATCGAGTCGAAGTCGGCTTGACTTATGTCGGTCATGTAGTGGCCTTCGAAGCAGCTGACTTCGAAGCCATGAATCTCAGGCTTAAGCGCGGAAACCACCCGCGTCATCGCTTCGACATCCTGGTAGATCAGTGCATCGGCGCCGATGTACTCGCGGATTTCCTCAACGGTTCGGCCGTGAGCGATGAGCTCCTCTTTGGTGGGTAGGTCGATCCCGTAAACGTTGGGATGGCGCACTGGCGGCGCGGCAGATGCGAGATAGACCTTGCGCGCACCGGCCTCGCGGGCCATCTGCACGATCTCCTTGGACGTGGTGCCACGCACGATGGAGTCGTCCACCAGCAGCACGTTGCGGCCCTTGAACTCCAGGCCGATGGCGTTGAGCTTCTGGCGCACGCTCTTCTTGCGCGCTCCCTGCCCCGGCATGATGAAGGTGCGGCCGACGTAGCGGTTCTTGACGAAGCCTTCGCGGTAGGGCTTGCCGATGCGGTGGGCCAACTGCATGGCCGACGGGCGGCTGCTTTCCGGGATCGGGATGACGACGTCGATCTCGTTGGGCGGCATGGTGGAGATGACGCGCTGCGCCAGCGTCTCGCCCATGTTCAGGCGTGCTTGATAGACCGAGATGCCGTCCATCACCGAGTCCGGGCGGGCCAGGTAGACGAACTCGAACATGCAGGGGTTCAGCGACGGGTTGTCGTTGCACTGCTCGGTGTGCACCTTGCCGGTCATGTCAACGAACAGCGCCTCGCCGGGCGCCAGGTCACGCTCCAGTTCGTGGCCTGTTCCTTCCAGCGCCACGCTTTCGCTGGCGACCATGAACTCGCCATTGGCCGACTTGCCGAAGCACAGCGGCCGGATGCCGAAGGGGTCGCGGAAGGCCAGCAGGCCCTGGCCGGCGATCAGCGCAATGACGGCATAGCTGCCCTTGATGCGCTTCTGCACGGCGCGCACGGCGTTGAAGATTTCCTTGGGCGTCAGCGGCAGGTCGCGTGCGGCCAGCTCCAGCTCGTGGGCCAGCACGTTGATCAGCACCTCGGTGTCGCTCTCGGTGTTGATGTGACGGCGGTCGATGTCGAACAGCTCGTCCTTCAACGCATGGGCATTCGTCAGGTTGCCGTTGTGCACCAGCACGATGCCGAACGGCGCGTTGACGTAGAAGGGCTGAGCCTCTTCCTCGCTGTAGGCATTGCCGGCGGTCGGGTAGCGCACCTGGCCGAGGCCGATCGTGCCCGGCAGCGCGCGCATGTTGCGGGTGCGGAAGACGTCGCGCACCATGCCGCGCGCCTTGTGCATGAAGCACTTCTGGCCCTGCATCGTGACGATGCCGGCGGCGTCCTGACCGCGGTGCTGCAACAGCAGCAGCGCGTCATACAGGAGCTGGTTGACGGGAGAGGCAGCGAGGGTGCCGACGATGCCGCACATGGCGAGGTCCTTGATGGTTGAATCCGACTTCAGTCCGTAAAGCCGGCAAGTTCATGGCCAACACCTTGGGCGGACCTCGTTCCACGGTCAGCCCACGCCGGATCCTGGCGAGTTGGGAAACTTGGGGAGAGGTTTGGTGGTCCCGGGAAGGATGCCCACCTCCGAAGCTGGGCATCCTCACAGCGTCAGCTACTTGTAGACGCCAACCCCAAGAAGGCCGCCGCCGGCGGGCAGTGGTGCCACGTAGGTCGACTTGGCCATTACCTTCTTCGAAACCGGGTCAGGCCAGTCGTAGTCAAACCAACCGCCGCCTTTTCCGGCCACAGCAATCAGACCCTTGGTGATCAGCACGCCGTTCGCATCCTTGAGCCCAATCATGTCCTTGCCAACCAACTTCTCATTGGCGCCGTGGGCCAATGAGAAGCCTTTGTTGTCAAACACCATGATGTACAAGTCCTTCTTCGTCCAAGTTGCCTTGTCGGTCGTGAAGTCTTTGTAGGCCTTCTCGGGCCCCACCTTCTTGATGTGATTTATGGCCTGGTCGGTCAGCCCCTTTGCTTCGTCGCGCGTCCCGCGGTCCTGTGCAACGGATGTCGACATCAGCCCCAGCGAGATCAGTCCAGACATGGCGAGCTTCGTCCAAATTCTCATGTTTTCTCCTTCTTCGGTAGTTGAAACACCTCTACGCACGGTCGGTGCGCCCTAGGTCCTGTGTATTGGTGGCATGTGGCGACTGGCGCTGCGCCAGAACTCCAGTTCCGTGGGCATGACATCCAAGCTCGCGGCCAAGTAGAAAGTGGCCTCGCCTCGAGGGATCAGTGGCCATAGCAGCTCAGGCTGCACCTGCTCACGCGCGAGCCAGTGCTCCGCGGTTCTCCGCGTGGTCATCCAAGCCTGAATCCGCCCCAATGCCAGTTTGCGAGCCTGGGACCGGGCGTCCGGCGCGTACTCGAGCCGCGTGAAGCCTCCCTGCTGCAGACCTGCCACGATCGTGCACTCCCGAAGCACGCCAACAGCCAGCTTGGCGATAGTCTCAGGGTCTTGCAGATCGCGCACGTTCTTCAGCGCGTCCCGACGTACGACGAGGACCGCCTCCTCAG
The DNA here is from genome assembly GCA_963992225.1 of uncultured Comamonadaceae bacterium. Classification (GTDB taxonomy): domain Bacteria; phylum Pseudomonadota; class Gammaproteobacteria; order Burkholderiales; family Burkholderiaceae_C; genus Pelomonas. The sequence goes on from CAXDTK010000003.1 coordinate 42,843, forward strand.
TTCCCAGCGGAGCGAGCCAATTCCACTGCTTCTCGTTCGACGGTCTCCTGGCTAGCGGGAAGAGCAGCGACCGCCCAAGCGAGCGCGATTCGACAATAGCGCGGGTCAGAGGGAGCCACGTAGGGCTCCCTTCGTAGCCCACTCGACGTGCTATCTGCATCACCGGATCCAGGTAGACACTGTCATCTCGAGATGCAAGTGGCGGAATATCTGCTCCGATAAGACGCAGCGAATCAGCGCCAGCGCGGGCGTGGGTGCTCAGAAGACCGGTCGCGGCTGATGCCAGCAACAAGCTTCGACGGGTTATTGGTGAGTCCATGTTCCGCTCCTACGCTGAGCGCAGTTGAAAAGTCGCCACCAACTGCTGTAGCTGTTGTGCCTGCTCCCTGAGCAGCTGTGCCGATGCGCTTGCCTCCTCAACCAGGGCTGCATTTCCTTGGGTATCTGTATCCAGACCTGCGAGGGCATCGTTGAGGCTGCGAACCTGGTCGGCCTGGTCACTCGTGGCGTGGCTGATGCTCTTGACATCCCGTGCGAGATCGCGGCTGTGCTCAAGGATGCGGCTGACATGGCCGTGCATCTGGTCAACGTTCGCAGCACCGTCCTTGATGGCAACAACGGACTCGCCGATCACTGCCCGCATCTCTGCTGCAAGCGAATGACTCCGCTGGGCTAGGGTGCGCACCTCCCCAGCGACGACTGAGAAGCCTTTGCCCGCGGTTCCAGCACGAGCGGCCTCAACGGCGGCGTTCAGGCTTAGCTTAGCAAATGACTTTGGGAAGCAAGCGATTCGATACCGGATATCAGGTCTGTGATCCGACCGGTCTGCTTTGACAGCATCTGCATCGCGTCCTTCGCCTGCTCTGCGGCTGAAAAGCACGTCTGACCGACTTCGGCCGCCGCGGCAGCCAGAGACCCGGCAGCACCAGCGCGCTGCGCATTGCCTACAACCGTGTCGCGGATCTGAGAGGTGCTCGCATGGGTCTGCTGCAACGTTGCGGCCGCGGTTTCGGTGCGCCGGGCCAACTCGTCATTCCCCATCGCAATCTGCTCCGCTGCCTGAGCGACGCTCTCGCTGCTCAGGCGAATGCTGTCGACCAAACGAGTGAGGCCAGCGCCTGCCTTGCCTAGTGAAACCAACAGCTGGGCACTTTTGTCTCGACTCTCTTCCATCGCTGGATCGGTCGCGGTGAGCCGTAGGTCGCCCTGAGCTATTCGCCCCGCCCAGTCGCTCGCTTGGACGAGGCGTCGCTGCATGCTGCGAGCCTGAATGAGCGCGACACCAGCGGTAAGAATGAGGCCCAGAACGCTGACAGCCAACAGTTGCACTTTGGCTAGCGTGACAGCTTCACTGCTCTCGAGCGCTGCAGCACCCGACAGCTGGCGCTGACTCTTGATCAACGCCTGCATCGATTCACTGAGTTGAGCGTAGTGTTCGTCCGCCGTACTTAGGAAAGCCGCAGCGGATGCGATGCCCGTGTCTCTTATGTCCGTGGCATCAAGAACGGCTCGTGAGAATGAGTCGAATCGCTGCGCGATGACAACGAAAGCTCTCCGCTCGTCCTCATGCCAGATGGCGGCCTGGCTCTGCTCGTTCAGAAGCGCGCGTGTAGCTGATATATGCGCTTGAAGCTCGGCGACGAACTTGTTGATATGCGCCGGGTTCAGCCCTGCTTCCGTGAAGGTGAGAACCTTGAAACCTTCTTCCCGCACCTGAAGAATGCGCAGGGCCAGATCACCAACGAGCTCAGTCGCAGGAAGACGCGCGCTGTTCAAGTCCTCTGCCGCCGATTGGGCGAGGGTGAGGCCCCTCCATCCAGCGCCAGCAACACCCGCAAGCGCAAGCGTTGCCAGTATGGGAGTGATGGCCAACTTAGCCGAGAGCGTGAGGCTGTTTCGCTGAGCTTTGAACAGAGGCATGATCTTCCTTATTGCCCAACGTCCATTGGGACAAGTGGTAGGGGCTGCGCCGCCGACGCCGCTCAGGAAGAAACCTCCCGGTTTGCGGTGCAGTACAGATCTCGAGAATCGAAAGCAATGCAGCGGCTCCGACCCAGGATTTCTGGATCGAATGCCTAGTTGTTTGACGCTTAACTAGGGAGGCGTTCGGGCGATCTGCCGCGCCCGTGCGTCGACCGATGGGAGGGAATCACTGTCCGGCGTGCCTGGCTGGCGGCCAGATGGCGTCGGATTGGCAGCCCTCGCTATCCCGGAAGCAGCCCGCCCACCCCCGAACCTCTCGGTACGCACCGCGCCGTCAGGAACGCATAGCTCGCGCAGCATCCCAGTGACGCTCTCGACAAAGGAGTTGCTGCCACAGACATAAGTCGCGGCTGATCCTGATGCGTCATCCCCAAGTCGCTGAAGTGCTGCAGCAATATCGGCTGCACGGAGTCGACCAATGCGATCCTGTGCACGAGGAGCTGCCACGTCCCGCGACAGCGCAAGCCGGCTATGGAATCCTCTTCCGAGCGCTTCCCATCGCTGCAGCTCGGACCACATGACCACGTCCACCATCGTGCGTACCGCCACGATCAGCACCATTGGTGATGTGCTGCGGGAGTGAACATGGTGCGCCGCCATGGCAAGTAGAGGCACAACTCCCGAGCCGCTTCCAATCAGCAGTGTTGGCTGCTCGTCCTCAGATCGCCAGACAAAATGAAGCCCGACCGGACCAAGAATCTCAATGGAATCGCCGACCTGCGCTGAGTCGTGAAACCAAGGCGAAACCTCACCGTCTGAAAGCCGCTCGATTGCTAGCTCGTAGACCCCTTCACGCTCCGGTGGAGACAACAGAGAGTAGCCACGCTGAGCCTGATATCCGTCAGGCGCGGTCAGTCGAATGTCCAAGTGCTGCCCAGCAAGGGGGCGATGCCATGCCTCTGGCCGCAGGACCACTCGCGAGATGCTCGGGGTCAGTTTGTCGATGGACTCGATCCGGGCTGATTGCCAACCAATCCGGTCAGAAAACTGTTCGGCTTCAACCATAGCGCTCCTCCTTGAAGGGATCACCACGCATGTGATACCCACGGAGCTCCCAGAAGCCGGCCTCATCCGCCTTCGTGAACTGCAGGGCAGTCACCCACTTCGCCGACTTCCAGAGATAAAGGTGAGGCACAAGCAGACGAGCCGGTCCGCCATGGATTTCCTCCAGCGGCTTGTCGTCAAAATGAGTGGCAACCATTGCGCGCCCGCCGACCAGATCCGCCAGCGGCACGTTGGTGCTGTATCCGTCGAGTGAGTGGGCCAGAACCCATGGCGTCGGCGGTGCCAAGCCGGCTGATGCCAGCAGATCATCAACCAAGACGCCTCGCCACCGCGTATCGAACTTAGACCAAGTCGTGACGCAGTGGATGTCCACCACCTGCTCAGTCTGCGGCAACTCGTGGAACTGCTCCCAGTTCCACACATGGACTTTCTTCGGTCCAACCTTCAGCGCCAGCTGCCAATCTCCTCGCGACAACGCGCGCGGTGTCGGACCTGCTGTGAGCACGGGGAATCCGTCGGTCAGCGACTGCCCTGGAGGAAGCCGACCGCCGTGATTGTCTCCGCCGCGGTTGCGGCCCATGAATGATCGGTTGATTGGCATTACCGAAATCCTTCACCTCAGGTTGGAGATGATGATCACACGCAGCCAATTTCACCGCTCGCTCCGCCCTTGCTTAAGAGCCCGTATGTCTTTACCCAGCGTCTGCGCGACCGCTAAAACTCATCTCAGAGCGGCAGACACGAGCAATTTGCGAGTTTTCGACAAGGCAGCCATGTAGGCGATCGCCAAGTACAGGCCGCCTTGTGGCGGGTCGATCGTAGGCAACGACCACGCCCCCACAAGCGCCCTTCCGTCTCAGTTTCTTTGCCTATCGTGCCTATCCCAGCATGCACGCGAAGCACGCACCGATTGCGGATCGTGACTATCGACAATCGGTAGTCCGCAAGCGTCACCGTGCCTCATGACGAAATCCTCTGACGACGCCCCTGTCAAGCCGAGCCACTTTCTGCGCACGATCATTGAGCGTGACATCGAAGCGGGAACCAACGCAGACCGTCGGTTTGCGGGGTCACCCGGCGACGCTGCGCACCACGCCAGTGCACCCATTGATTCCGCTCCTGTGCGCCTGCGGTTTCCCCCTGAGCCAAACGGGTACTTGCACGTCGGTCACGCAAAGAGCATCAGTCTGAACTTTGGCTTGGCTCGCGACTACGGCGGCGCCTGCCATCTCCGCTACGACGACACAAATCCGGAGAAGGAGGAGCAGCGGTTTGTTGACTCGATTGCCGATGTCATGACCTGGCTGGGCTGGAGCTGGCAATCGAATGGGGCGTCCCATCGATACTTTGCGAGCGACTACTTTGACTTCATGTACCGTGCCGCTGAGCACTTGATCAACGCAGGCTTGGCCTACGTTGATGAGCAGTCGGCGGACGAGATTCGCGCGAACCGAGGCGACTTCACGTGCGCTGGCGTCCACAGCCCGTTCAGAGCGCGCACCGCAGAGCAGAACCTTTCAAGGTTTCGCGAGATGCGCGCCGGGAAACACTCGGACGGTGCCATGGTGCTTCGCGCCAAGATTGATATGGCTTCGCCCAACATCAATCTGCGAGATCCAACGCTATACCGAATCCGGAAGGCGACCCACCACAACACGGGTGACGCATGGTGCATTTATCCCATGTATGCGTTCGCGCACCCGATCGAGGACGCCCTGGAGCGAGTTACCCATAGCCTGTGCACGCTTGAATTCGAGGATCAACGCCCTTTCTACGACTGGCTGCTCAACGCGCTCGCCGATGGTGGTTTGCTGGCTCGTCCCCTGCCAAAGCAGTACGAGTTCGGCCGGATCAACATCACCTACGTTGTTACCAGCAAGCGCAAGCTACGCCAGCTGGTCGAGGAGGGCCATGTGAACGGCTGGGACGACCCGCGCCTGCCCACCTTGGTTGGCATGCGCCGCCGTGGCTACACCCCAAAGAGCATCCGCGACTTCGTGGAGGCCAGCGGTGTGACCAAGCAGAACTCCTGGTTGGAGTACTCGATTCTCGACGCGTGCCTCCGCGCCGACCTGGAAGACAAGGCCGCGCGGGCTAGTGCGGTGCTTGCCCCTCTGAAACTCAAGCTGGTGAACTTCGCTGATGTTTTTGGCAGCGCGGATCATCTGGAAGCCTGCAGCGCCCCAACGTACCCGCACGCACCGGAGCTTGGATCACGCGAGTTCACGCTTGGGCCGGAGCTTTGGATCGAGCGCGATGACTTCTTGGAGGTCCCCCCCAAGGGATACCACCGCCTGTATCCATCCAACAAGGTGCGCCTCAAGGCCGGCTACGTCATTGAGTGCATTGGCTGCGAGAAGGACCACGAGGGCGGCGTAACTGCCGTACTTGCAAAAGTTCTTCCCGACACGAAGAGTGGTACGCCAGGTGCTGCTGCCGTCAAGGTCAAAGGCGTGATTACATGGGTTGGTGCACATGAGGCCATAGCCGCAGAGGTTCGCCTCTACGATCGCCTCTTCACAGAGGCTCATCCAGACGCTGATGGACGCAACTTCCTTGAGTTCATCAATCCCCACAGCTTGCGCGTAGTGCACGCGCTGGTAGAGCCGTCACTGAAGAACGTCGCTGCCGGAACCCACATCCAGTTTGAGCGCCACGGCTACTTCGTGGCAGATCGATGCGACCATGACGCGCCGGCAAGACTTGTGTTCAACAAGACGACGGGACTGAGGGAATCGTTCGCGAGTTGATCAGCCACTCCGATTGGCAGATCGCCCCTTCAGTCTCGGAAACTCAGCCCTTGAGCGTCACGAGCTCCTCGGCAATCGTTGGATGTAGCGCGACCGTCTGCCGGAAGTCCTTCCAAATGGCATTTGCGGTGAGCGCAATCCCGACCATCTGGATCATCTCCGCCGCGCCATCCCCTAGGAGGTGGACACCGACAACGCGGTCTGTCCCCTCATCAATCACCACCTTGATGAGGAACTGATCGTCCCGCCCTGCGAACGCGGTTGCCATGGGTCGAAACTGTGTCTTCAGCACGCGGACGCTCGGAAACTGCTTCCGTGCGAGCTTCTCAGAGAGCCCCACAACTCCAACCTCCGGCGTCGTGAACACAGCTGTAGGAACTCGCGCGTAGTCAATCCCAGCCACTTCCAGGTTGCCGTAGTGCCGATCTGCGAACGCCTGGCCCTCGCGTATGGCCACCGGGGTGAGGTTCAGCCGATTGGTCACGTCTCCTACCGCGAAGATTGAGGCGACACTGGTTTGACCGAGGCCGTCCACAACAACCGCGCCGCGGCTGTCGATATCGACCCCAACCGCATCAAGCCGTAGGTTGCGAGTGTTGGGGTGCCTTCCGGTGCTCATCAGTACGACGTCAGCATCGAACGCCTGTCCGCTTGCCGCCGTGATGTGTAACGCACCGTTCTTGCGGCGAATCTGCTCGATGGTGTCATCCCTGCAGATCCTGACTCCCCGCCGAGTGACCTGCGTCTCAAGCACGCTGACGATGTCGTCGTCGAACCCTTTCAAGAGCGATGGCCCGCGAACGAGCTGAGTGACCTCACTTCCGAGACCGCTGAATAGACTCGCAAACTCGGAGGCGATGTAGCCGCCGCCGACGACCAAGACCCGCTTCGGCTGCTCTTCGAGGTCAAACACCTCATCGGACGTGATGGTGAGTTGCGATCCCTCGAACCGAGGGCGATCGGGCACACCTCCGGTTGCGATCAGGATCCTCTCCGCGGTGACTCGCTTGCCGCTCACTCGAAGCTCGACGGTATGCGCATCAACCAATGATGCATCCTCGCTGAATGTCTGCACACCAGCGCCCAGTAGTGTTCGTTGGTAGATGCCTTCCAACCGCGCCAACTCGGTGTTCTTGTCGGCAATGAGTCGCTGCCAATCAAAGTCGGCAGCCCCCAAGGTCCATCCAAAGCCCTCGCCGACTTTGAACTGGTCGGGGAACCGGCTTGCGTAGACCAGAAGCTTCTTCGGAACGCATCCGCGATGGACACATGTTCCGCCGTAGTTAGCCCCCTCAGCGATCGCTACTCGAGCGCCATGAAGAGCTGCCACCCTTGCGGCACGAACACCCCCGGAGCCCGCTCCGATGACGAACAGATCAACTTCGTACTTGTTCACGAACCCTCGCTCACCGGTAGCCGGCTGAATCGCAAGAACTGGGCGGCCGCGTTGTCGAGGTCGCGGTTGCCACGGGACGGAGGTGCGCCAACCAGCGCACCTTTGAGCCACGAGCGATGCTCAACGCTTGCGAAGCGCGGCCGCATTCATGCAGTAGCGAAGACCGCTCGGCTTCGGCCCATCCGGGAAGACGTGCCCCAGATGAGCGTCGCACACGTTGCACGTCGTCTCAATACGCGTCATTCCATGGCTGCGGTCAGCGTGGTACGCAACAAGCCCCGGTGCAAGCGCCTGGGTGAAGCTGGGCCAGCCGCTCTTGCTCTCGAACTTGGAGGACGCGTCGAAGAGATCGGTCTCACACCCGCCACATGCGTAGATGCCCGGTTCGAAGAGTTTGCACATCGCAGAGCTATGTGCGCGCTCGGTTCCTGCTTGGCGCATGACACGGTACTGCTCCGGGGACAGACGTCGATGCCACTCAGCATCACTCAGCTCGACTCGGCGTGGCGGCTTCGGATTGCCATCGCGAGCCAGCTCAAGAACACCGCGCCAAGTGAGGATGCTTGGGTCAGGCGCCTTGACAGGCGGCGCTGCCTCCGCCCGCTTCAGCGCGGCGACCACTCTGTCGGCATCGAGCTGGAACTGGCTGTAGATCACTACTCCCTCCGGATCGATGATGATGAACCACGGAGTTCCGCCGTTCTGATAGCGCTGCATCAGGATTGAGCCGGCGCCCGGACGCCCCTCACCCGCGTCGTGCCCAAAGACAATGGGGAGCGCGTGCTTCTTCTGCGCTTCCACCATCCGCTCGAACGTGTTTGACTCGAAGTTCTCAAAAACAGTCTGGACGGCTGCGAAGCTCACAAACGAGGACCCGCGGAACGCATCCACCAGACGTGCAAGCGCGGGAAAGCCATCCAGGTGGCAACCAGCGCAGGCGTCCTGGAAACAGAAGATCACTTTGTACGAGCCGGGCATCTTGTCCAGCCCAAAGGAGGCCAAGGGCTGGCCGGACGCGTCAATCCATTGAGTCACGCCGAGTTCAGGTGCGAGCTCATCAGTAATGCCGGTTCGTGTCGAAAGAGTCGTCATCATCGGTCCTGTGTTGAGGTCAAGTCGGTGGCGGTGGCCAGTTGCGGAGCAAGTGCCGACGGGCCGAATCCTTGTGACCGCGAATTGGCGGTCTCCGCACCGTCATCTCGGATCTCGTCGAACGGTCTTTGCAGGGTCGTCAAGAGCCGCCTGAATGGCTCAAGGTCATCACGAGCGGTGGCCGCCGAGAGCGCCGAGACGATCTCGTGGTTCCTGGGGATATATGCGGGGTTCGCATGCCTCATTGAAGCAAGCCGCTGAGCGACGTCTCCAGCATCAGCTCGCGTCCGCTCAAGCCATCGGGAAAGCCACGGTCTGATGGACTCGGAGGCTTGACCGAACAGCCCCACCAGGGGCCTGCTGTTACCGACAGCCGCATCGGTCAGGTATCTGAACGCGCGCGTGTAGTCGACCCGATGCTTATGGAGAAGTATGAGGAAATCTGTGGCGAGCAGGTGATCAGCGGAGTTCAGCCTGGTAACGCCAAGCTTCATCGCCAGCACCTCCCTCCAATAGGAACTGAATCGCTCAGGGAACTGGTCAATGACGGCAGATGCTCGCTCCGCCGCGGACGCACCTGACGCATCTATGAGAGGCAAGAGCGTCTCGGCGAACCGAGCCAGATTCCATTGGGTTGCCTCAGGCTGCTGGCCAAACGCATAGCGCGCTGATGGGTCTCCAGCATTGAACACAGCATCCGGGTCATACGAATCCAGGAACGCGCCAACGTTGTAGCCAAGAGTCTCCCCAGAGATCGACACGTTGTCCGTGTTCAGGAGGCCATGGACAAATCCCACACCCATCCAGCTTGCAACCAGCTTGGCCTGACGGTCAACGACGTTCTCAAGGAAGCGCTCGTAGCGGGTGGGCGTTCCAACCAAATCCGGGTCATGGCGGGCGATAGCGTAGTCAGCCACTACGCGAAGGGCAGCAGCGTCCTTGCGCGCAGCGACGTACTCGAGCGTGCCAACTCGCAGATGGCTAGATGCCACCCGCGTGATCACCGCCGCAGCCTGCGCTTGCTCTCGCTTCACCGTTTCACCGGTGGATACAACCGCTAGAACACGCGTTGTTGGGATTCCCAGCGCGTGCATCGCCTCGCACATCAAGTACTCGCGCAGCGCCGAGGCCAGGGTTGCTCTTCCGTCGCCGCGCGAGAACGGAGTCCGTCCAGCGCCCTTGTAGGCGATGTCACGACGCACGCCAAGAGGGTCAATCAACTCCCCCATCAGGAGCGAACGGCTATCGCCAAGCACCGGAACGAAGCCACCGAACTGATGGCCCGCGTAAGCTTGGGCTAGGGGCTCTGCGCCTGGCGGAACAAGGTTCCCAGAAAGGACGGCGAGGCCCGCTGCACACTTCAACTCAGTCAGGTCTAGGCCAAGCTCCGTCGCCAGCGCTTCATTCAACTGGAGCAGACGCGGCGCGGGCGACCGCGCCGGCTGCCATTTCACGTACATCCCCTGCATATCGCGCGCATAGCTGTTGTCAAACCGCATGCGCAGCATGTAGCTAGACGCGTCATCAATCTGGTCACTGTGGGGCGACCTGACAGTGAACTTGGGACAGATCGTCATTGCTGGCAGCTAAGGAAGGTGCTCGTCCGCCGACCGTGCTCGGAAACCATCAAGCGGGGACGGGACTTGCTGTGATGGATCAGCAGGTGGGTAGCACCCACAGATCCATCACGAGGTGGAAATGGGGAGGAGCACTCCCCTTCTCTCACTTGGCCGACGTGTCCGACTTAGCGGGCAACTTCCAGTGATTTCGCGGGTAGTGACAGGTGTAGCCGTTAGGTCGCTTTTCCAGGTAGTCCTGGTGCTCGGGCTCTGCCTGCCAGAAATCTCCGGCCGGTGCCACCTCAGTCACCACCTTGCCCGGCCAGATGCCTGACTCGTCGATGTCGGAGATGACTTCCTTCGCAACGCCGTACTGCTCGGGCGTCGTGTAGTAGATGCCCGAGCGATAGGAACCACCGCGATCGTTGCCCTGCCGATTTGGCGTGCTCGGATCGTGGATCTGGAAGAAGAACTCAAGGAGCTCGCGATACTTCATCCGCTCCGGGTCGAAGACAACCTCGATGGCCTCAGCATGCGTGCCGTGATTCCGGTAGGTTGCGTTCGGCACGTCACCGCCGCTGTAGCCGACGCGGGTGCTCGTAACGCCCGGCAGCTTACGAATCAGATCTTGCATCCCCCAGAAGCAGCCTCCGGCAAGGATCGCGGTTTCAGTCTTGGTCATGTTCAAGTCCATGGTTGGTGGATAAGTTGCATTCAGCTGTTTAAACGCCAGCGCTTCGACAGCGCGCATCGAGTCAGCAAGTTGGGCCAACGATCAGGCCGAGACTCCGGCCGGCCGCACATCCCCATCTTTCGGTGGATCGCTGAAATCACCGCTCGACATGTGCAGGCTACGCATCCCCTGCCTCATCGTCATCAGCTGAGCTTGGAATCTGCGGCATCCGTCGCAAACATCAAGGTGCCGTCTTAGCGCATCACCTTGCTCATCATCCAACTTTCTGTCCATCGCGTCGGACAGCATCCTCGACATCCGACTGCAGACACTCATGACCAGCCCCCTAGGGTTCCCACTAGCAGCTATCGAACAGGTCGCATCTTTCGACAGTGATAGTAGGCCGTCATACTAGGGCGCATGAAGTCAACGCGTCTCATCCTGTTTGCAGCGCGTACAGCAAATGAAAGCTCAGGGCGAGTTTGCCGACTCCATAGGCCAGCGATACCTACCATTGCGAGAGGCACATGACCTATATGGATGACCCCCTGAACACACTTTTCACCCGTTTCCGACCAACGGCCAAGATGTCGTTCAGCGGCACTGTCTGCGGAATGCTGGAAGACCAGCATGAAGTTGAGCTTGGGCACCTGCATCTCATGCGGAAAGGAAGCATGACGGTGCAACCTCGAGGTGGCACCGCTGTTCATCTAGGCGAGCCGGGTATGGTCTTCTTGCCGCGCTCGCTGCCGCATACACTGACAGCTGATGAAGGCAACGATGCGACGTTGCTATGCGCGACTGTGGAGATTGGCCAGCAGGCTGGATCCCCGTTGGCTCTGGCGCTCCCCGAGGTTGTGGTGCTTCCCTTTCGCAAGATGCCCCCACTTCATCCGGCACTGGAGCTCCTTTTCGCCGAATTCGCCACTGCCGGCAGCGGGCGTCAAACTGCGCTCGAAAGACTGCTCGAGTACATCATCATCTTGGTCCTGCGCCATCAGATGGAAGCTGGCGGCGCCAAGACAGGTTTGCTTGCTGGCTTGGCCGACCGTGGTCTATCGCGAAGCCTGACAGCGATGCACCATGATCCAAAGAGGCGGTGGAGCCTTCAGTCACTTGCCGAGGAGGCTGGCATGTCACGCGCACGCTTCGCCGAACGCTTCCATGAGGTCCTGGGAACCACTCCCATGGCCTATCTTGGTGCATGGCGGATCAGCCTTGCGCAGGACCTGCTGCTGCAAGGCAGACCTGCAAAGTCGGCCGCAGCAGATGCCGGCTACACAAGCGCTGCAGCTTTTACGCGCGCGTTCGCGCGAAGCGTAGGAAGGTCACCGACCCAATGGCTCGCGGAACGGCGTGACTCGGAAGAGTCCTAGGACGCTGATATCGAAGCGACCAGACTCACTCCTTGCCTGGCAGATGAAGTCACTACGGGTGTCCAGCGAAGCTGCATCCCAACGGCTGGATGATCAGCTCTGCTTCGCGGTCTACTCCACCGCGCATGCCCTCCAGCGAATCTATAGTCGATTGCTCAAGCAGCATGACCTTACCTATACCAGATACTTGGTCATGCTTGTCCTGTGGGAGCGAAATGCGTTAACGGTGTCGGAGATTGGCGAGCGTCTGTTCCTTGACTCCGGAACAACCACACCGCTGCTCAAGCAACTTGAAAGAAGTGGGCTGATTACACGACTGCGCTCCGCTTCTGACGAGCGGCAGGTCATCGTGTCATTGACGGAATCTGGTCGAACCCTGCAAGAGTCGTGCAGTTCGATTCCCAACTGCATCGCCGACGCTATGAAGATCGGCCAACAACGGGCGAAGAATCTCCAGGTCGACCTGGAGATGCTCCGGACCAACATCGATCTATCTGACTTGGCACGTCCCCAATAGCCATCGATGGCTATCATCAGTCTCATGAGTAGATGCACTGCACCAGTTCGCGGACATAGTTCATCGGCAGCCGCTGCGGCCTGTCCTCAATGCCGCTACCGTAGCGGCTACTACGGCGGATATGGCGGCAACCGTTCTTACTCAAGTCCTTCGTACCCATCGTCCGGTGGCAGTAGTTGGGCCGCTAGGAGTTCTGGTGGCGGCGGATCCGGAAGCAGTGTTCGGCCTCGCTGGTCTCGACCAGGATCATCTGTGTCGTACACACCAGCCCAGGTTCAGTCGCTTACGCCGATCCGCCGCACGTTCGAAGAACGCGCGACGGTGCCGAGTCTTCGGGACATCTTCCTGTGCCATGCGTGGGATGACCGTGCGGGCGCTGCGAAGGAGCTGCATGACTTGCTGGAGTCGCTCGGCGTCACAGTCTGGTTCAGCGAGAAGGACGTCGGCCTTGGCGTTCCGCTGATGCGGGCTATCGACAAGGGCTTGGCGAACTCGCGGATCGGGCTTGTGCTGGTCACGCCGGCGCTGCTGCGCCGCCTACCCGCAGAGGGCATCGCCGACAGGGAGCTTTCGGCGCTCTTGGCGCGTGATCAGCTTATCCCTGTCGTTCACAACACAACTTACGAGGCGCTCCGCGAGGTGAGTCCATTGCTTGGCTCCCGAAGCGGGCTGAATACCGCCGAGGAGCCCATGGCGTCGGTCGCAGCCAAGCTTGCTGAACTTGTCGCAATCGTTTGAGTTCGGAGGCAGGCTTGCGTATTCCGCGCGATCCCGGACACCGTTCCGCTCTGATGGCGGACAGCATTCC
>CAXDTK010000004.1:0-51577 GCA_963992225.1 uncultured Comamonadaceae bacterium
CCCCCGCAGACTTGAGCAACTGACTGTCGTCAAGGTGGCTCGGCCAGACGCTCACCGGCCATGGCCAGCTTGGCCTTGTGCGGCGAGATCTTTGACGGACCTTCGCCCAGCACCGGATACGCCGACAGCACGTCGTACAGCGGCGTGAGTTGATAGCGCCCGCCAGGCCGGATGAAGAGGCTGAAGTTCTTCGCATGACCGTCTGTGGCGCACAGCATCCAGAACAGCACCTGCGCCTGGAAGAAGACCCGGCGGTCGTGCTCCCGCGTCATCGAGCCTTCGAGCACCTGGAAGATCGCGTCGATGCCGGGCCCGCCGTCTGCCTCGTACTTGGCTGTCGGTGGCATCCCCTTGGCTTGGCACAGGTCCTCCTGGGGCAGGCGAAGAAGGCGCCTGTCGCCTTGCGGCGAGGTCCACCAGGCCCTGTCAAAACGTTCGACGGCCAGCACCTTCATGTCTTCGAAGGCCAGCGGCTCGCAGGATGCCACAGGCAGTCCGTAGGCCGCCAGGATCCTGGCGCACAGCCATTCGTTCTCGACCGAGTGGCGCATGTCGAGCTTCATGCCCCCGATGAGTCCGAGCGGCAACTTCAGGATGTGCGTGGTGGGAGTTGCGCCGTGCGGCGTGTACCACTTGCCATTCATCTGGAGCAGTGCCGTCTTTTCCTGCGCGCCAGCGATGGAGATGCGCAGGTCGGCTTCCTCGCCCCCGAATCCCAGCACCTGCGGCGTCGTGGTGGCACGCAGCAGGGCGGCCACCTGGGCGTCGGTCAAGGGATCCGTCTGCAGAGGCGCGACGCCAGCAGAAGCCGTGCCCATCGGCAGGATTTGCAGTGCGCCGGCACAGTCACGGCCGGCTTCTGCCAACAGGTCGAATGCGTCCGGGGATCCCGCCCGGTAACGGCGCGCCATGCGCTCGCGGATGTCCTTGCTGTCGGGCAGCAGGTTCTCGAACCAGGCCCTCACGTGGGGGCCGCGGTGCGGCAGGTTGCCGGGCATAAAAGGCAGCGACAACGACAGCGGGCGACCTTGCTCCGACCGAGTCCAGGCAGGGTCGTACTGAAGGGTGTCGGGTGTGTTCGGTCCCAGGTTCCAGGAGCCGACGTATGCCCCGTTCATCCATAGGCCCAGCGATCGGGTTGGCGAGCGGCGTTCCATGGCGGTCACCAGGCCGGCTTGTCGCCCGAGTCGGGCTGGGGCGCTGCGGGCGGCGAACCAGCCGAGCTGTCCGGCTTGCTCAGGACGAGTTCGACGCCGAGGATGCCCAGCAGCTTCAAGAGCCGGCCTGTGCCGACTGTTTCTGCATTGCGCTCCATACTCGAGTAAGTCTGCTGCGTAACGCCCAGGCGCAGGGCCACATCGTTTTGGGTCAGACCCGACTCCTTGCGGAAGGCCTGCAGCAGCAGGGACAGTTGCTCGGCTGTACGCAAGTGGTAGTCGCTCATACAGTCTTCCGTATGTGAACTCAGTTCACAGATCATAGGCTGTTTCCAGGAATAAACAGTATTTAGGCTGTATCCTGGTTTGGCGGCCTCGGCTTGTAGCCTCGCGCTGCGGCGTCACGCTGCAACAGGGCGCCACATCACGGCGACAGCCTCATCGTCCGACGTTGGCCGTTAAGCCACGTGCGCCAACGCACAGTCAGCTGCAGCGCTGTGCCCACCCGCGCGGCTGTCGGCCTGAACGGGGAGGCTTACGCCGCCGCGACTCCGATGACGACTTGCGACAGCAAGTTCAAGCATCGACAAGAACAACCAACCTCGCTGCGGCAAAGATCTATTGAGTCGCGCAAAGGCGCGCGCCAAGGCGCGTTTTCGGCAGAGTATCAAGTGCTGATGTTGCGTTGGTCTGCAGACGTTCTAGGAGCTCTGCACAACGCATCCAACGAGCACGCTGTGACCTCATCCGTTGCGGGCCCGTTGTGCCACACTGTCAACGGCGAGCGGTTGGCCCAATGGTCAAGTGGTGAGCATGGCGTCAGAAGTTCGACCAGAAGGCTGTCCGGCACAAAATGGCAAAAGCAGGTGAAAATTGGGGTTGAATTGGGCGTCACGATCGCCTGTAAGGCGTTGATTAATAACGACTTTCCCCTGTTTTCGCCATGGTGCGCCGTTGTGCCTTATGGGGCTCATAACCCAAAGGTCGTCGGTTCAAATCCGGCCCCCGCAACCACAAAATCAAGAGTCCCCACAAGGACTTGGCAAAGCCCGCACAGTGCGGGCTTTGTCGTTTCTGGGCTTCGTTCCAATGCCGGTTCGACGACGCTGTCCATGGCAGAGGAGCTGGTGCACCGCCAGGGCCGCTGTAAGGCGCAACGTAAAAGCGCAATTGGCGCAACGCAAAAGCGCAATTCAATGCCGCTTCGAGTGGCCTGTGGATAACTTCACCGCAGGTCTGCACGTCGACCACAGGCCTCAGCCGGCCCTCACGTAGGCTGCGGACAGCTGCGTGATGGCCGTGACAGTGTTGACCGCACCCCCAGAGTTCTGCAGCCCGAACGCCTCGACATAGTCCGTCGTGCCGTTGAGGAAGAGCACCCTCGAAAGGCTCGCGGTCGCGTTCAGAACGCCGTTCTGGAAGCCGCCCACCGTGTAGCCGGTGCTCGCTCCGTTCTTGTACAGATCAAGGGCGCACGGCGCGTTCGACGCGGCCACCTGCAGTTGCACGTTGATCTGGTAGTAGCCCGCGACCGTCGGCTTGAACCGGAAGGTGACCGGGTCGAAGCAGTTGGCGGTGTCGAATGCCTCGTTCTGGAGCTCGATCTTCGTCCACACGCCGTTGGGTAGGGCTTGCGCCGCGCTCTGTTGGACCAAAAGTGCTGTCTGCGGAGCGACGCTGTCGTAGTAGACGACGCCCCCGGTGAAGGCGCCAGGACCAGACAGAAAGCCCGCGGTCGGAGGCACCGCACCCACGTAGGCGCTGAAGGACAAGCTGTCGACGTGGACGCTGGTTGTGGCGCTGCTGTTGATGGTCGGCTGCGTGCGGGTCGTGTTGGCCCACAAGTAGCAGTCCTTGACCCGGACCTGCCCCTTGAAGTCACCCGCGGTGTCGATGGCGGCCTGGGTGTCCGAGACGACCGAGCCGAAGCAGCTGGACAGTGAGATCACGCCGCCGACGGGCGCCGCGACGGCGGCCGGGTTCTCGGCAACGGCGAACCTGTTCTGGACCTCGATCCAGGCCCCCAGCACCAGCACCTTGCCGTACAGGTTGCCGCTGAGGGAGGCCATCGGACGGATGCAGATGCCGTTGTTCACGTAGGAGGTGATCTCCCCACCGATCATGCGGATGTTGCCTCCCACCGCGGTGATGCCGTTCACGACGTAACCCGCGGGGAAATCCACCCATGCTTCGGTGGACGCGGTCATCTGGCTGGCGACGATGTTCAGCTCGGCCTGGACGCCATAGACGATGGCGGGGTTGAGCACGCCGACGGCGTTGCAGCCGATCATGACGTTCTCGCCGGTGTACTTTTGATCGGGCCGTGCCGAGTCGCCGACCTGCACGCCATATTGCGCATTGCGCAGGGTGATCTTCGACAGCGTGTTGTAGGTCGCGCCGATGTCGTTGTCGTCCGACCAGATCTTGACCAGCACCTTCTGCGTGAGGCTGCGGCCCAGGTCCAGCGCGCCGTTGGAGACAAACACGTTGCGGGCCCTGAACAGGTTCAGCAGCGGTTCGGTGGAGAGCCCGTTCGCCTTGATGACCGAGCCGCCAAGGTCGATGTGAAAGGCGCGCGTGAACGAGCTGTAGCTCGTGGTCAGCGTGGAGACGAGGTAGGTGCCATTGGGGAAGTGCAGATGCATGTCGTGCGCCGCTGCATAAGCGATGGCGGCATTCACGGCCACGGTGTCATCGGTCACGCCGTCGCCCTTGGCGTTGAACGGCTCGTCCTTCACGGAGAGCCAGTCCTTGAGCTTGGCGCCGATGCTGCCCGGCGCGTAGTTCAACGGATAGGAGAAGCCCGGGATGCCGGCGCCCTTGGTTGCGTCGACTCGGTTTGTCAGGTCGAGCCGGTTGGCGAACAGGCCATTCAAGGCGTCGCGGAGCTGCGTCCTGTTGTCCGGGTCGATGGCCACGCCGGCCGCTTCGATCACGCCGCAGACCTCCTCCTGCAGGGCGTTGAACCACTCGGCCTGGCCTTCGGTGGGACGGTCCGCGGTGCCGGGGACGCCGTTCTTCCAACCATGCTTGCCCGGGCCGAAGAGGTCAGTCGCTTTGTTCGTCGTGTTGATGCGGCGCATGGGGGTCAGGCTCCAAAGTCGAAGTAGCAGAGGGTGTGCGCCGGCTTCAGCCGGTTGATGGCGCACGTGATGGACTCGACCGCCGACCAGTTGGCCAGCGGCTCGGTGCAGGGCGAGTTGGCGGTGAAGTAGGTGATCCGCCCTTCGCCGGGCAGCTGCAGGGCCCACACGAAGCGCCAGTCGGGCCCGGAGATCGGCTCGGCGCAGGTGTCGGTGCAGGTCCACGGGTCGTACTCGTAGACGCTGGCGCCCGGATAGCCCAGCGACTCGGCCAGGGCCACGTAGTAGGCCGGCTGTTGGGAGCCACGCGCGGCAATGCGGGTGACCAGCGCCAGGCGACGGTCGGCGACGGTCTGGAGGTCCACGTCGGCACAGGCGTCCGGCAGGCCGAAGGTGGACTCGAACTCCTCCAGCAGCGCGTAGGTGGCGCGCGGGTCCAGCTCGTTGTCGAGCACGGCGCCGAGGGCCAGCGCGTCATCCAGCAGCGCGGCCATCGCCGCCAGTTCGGCGCCGAGGGCCGCCGCGCCGGTGGCGTATGACACCGGCGGCAGCAGTCGGGCGAGGATCTCGGCGTGGGTGGAAGCCATGTCAGACCGCCAGCGTCACGCCGCCCATCTGGGCCAGCTCGACGGACAGGGCATCGACCGCCGTCACCACGTCGGCCGCCGGCACGGTGACCGTGACCGTCACGACGCCGGGCACGTCCTGGATGGCGGCGGCCAGGCGACTGCGGTAGACCGTGTCGCCGGGGGCGAGCTGGTCGACGTAGGCCGCGATGGCCACCGCGGCCGAGGCCTGGGCGGCGGCGAGCGACACGCCGGACAGCACGACGGTGGCGGTGATGTTGATGGCCACCAGGCTGGGCTGCAGCACCAGTACGTCACTGGTGACGGGCCGGTGCACCTCGATGTGGTCCTGCACGGCCGTCAGCAGGCCGCCGCTGGGCAGCCCGCCTGGCGCCATGATGACCACGTCGACCGTGCCCAGGCCGCGACGGCCTGGCAGGCACCAGGCGCGGCCGACGCCCGGCACCTCGGTGGCCCAGCGCACGTAGTCGGCAGTGTTGCCGCCGGCGGGTGCGTTGCGCATGCGCTCCAGCAGACGGGCGCGCAGCGAGGCGTCGTCCTCGGCCACGCCGCCGCCGGCCATCGTGGCCACGGCCGCGCTGGCAATGCCGGCCTCCGGCACGACGATGGTCAGCGCCGAGGCGGCCGCGAGGTTGCCATCCGGGCCCGCCAGCAGGGCCCAGGCGGCCAGCTCGACGGTGCCGCCGCCGCCGATGGCGCCGTTCTCGGTCACCTCGTACTGCTGGCCGTTGGGCGCCTGCAGCAGCAGGCCGGCACTCACGGGCGTGGCGGGGGTGCCGGTCAGCACGACGCTGCCGGTGGCGGTCGCCGCCGGCTTGCGCGACAGGCCGTAGAGCGACGCCTGGCGCTCCAGGTAGTCGGGGTCCGCGGTGTCGGGGAAATGCTGGCGCGCCAGCCACCACAGGTGCTGGTGCAGGCTCTCGACGGCCGCAGCCACAGCGCTGGCGCGCACGAAATGATCGCTGTCGCCGCCGGTGGCGGCCTGCGGCTGCTGGTTGGCCACCTCCTGCAGGTAGCGCGCGCGCAGGGTGGAGAAATCGGGGATTTCAATGGCCATTCAACCGACCTTGATGAAGTATTCGAAGGCCCGCTCGGCCTGGCCTGCGTCGGTGATCGTCACCAGCAGGTTCAGCCGGCCGGGCACATGCGCGGCCTGCACGTCGACGGCGAGCGCTCGACCGTCGTCGATGAGGGGCTGCAGGCACTGCTGCACGTACTGCACGGCCAGGCGCTGCACGCGGGCCACGTCCTTCTCGCGCTGCAGCTCGTGCAGACGCGAGCCCAGCGTCGGGTCGGCCCACCAGCTGCCCAGCGGCGTCATCACCCGCAGGTAGACGGCCACGCCGAGGCCGCCGGCGACGTCGCGCGCCAGGTCGCCATTGAGCTGGACGTAGTCGGCGGTGGCGGGGTCGATGTAGGTGTCGCTCATGGCGGGCCTCACATCGGCGCGGTTGGCGGGTTGGTGTTGCCGCCGCTCGCGTTGTTCTCGGGATGCACGTGGCCATCGAAGGTGGCCCGCATGCCGCTCATGGTCTTGGCGCCGCCGGCGTCGGCCACCTCGCCGGTGGCGGTGATGTCGGCGCCGGCCGTGATGTCGGTCGAGGCGGCGACGGTGGGCGTGTTCAGGGCCACACCGCCGCTGGCCTCGACGGTGAACTGCGGCGTCGTGATGGTGACGCTGGTGGCCGCGTTGATCTGCACCTGGTCGGTCTCGACGAGCACCTTGGCCTGGCTGACCATGTGGATGGTGCGGTCGGCACGCAGGTGCACGCGGTCGCCCCACTGGTTGTAGACGCAGGCCTCGCCGTCCGCGCCGAGCTGGAAGCGGTAGCTGCCGTGCTCGGTGGCCACGATGACGGCGGCGCTGCTGCGGCCGCCGAGTGGCAGCACGATGAGCTGGGTGCCCGCCGGCGGCGCGCTGGTGAAGCCGAACTGCTGCATCAGCTCGATGCGGTCGAGCTGCTCGCCGGCCAGGCCCTCGCCGCTGGCCAGCTGGACCTGAAGCGGGCGCCGCAGGCCCGTGAGCAGGCCGCGAAAGGCCAGCCGGGCGCCGGCGGCCGCACGCTCCACCTGGCGGCGCATGGTGTCGAGCATGCGCGTCATCGCCCGGCTCCCGTGGTGCCGTCGATGATCTGCAGCGGCACACTGTTCTTGCCGCGGCGGTGCTTGCGCTTGCTGGGGTGGGCGTAGAGCGCCCAGGCGCCGTCGGCCTTCAGCGTCAGGTCGGTGACGGGGCCACGCATGCGGTCGCCGGAGATCCGGCGCGAGATGATGAAGTAGATGCCATCCAGGCCATGCGGCTCGCTGAGCACGCGCACACGCTGGCCGGCGGCCCAGAGCTGGCCGTTCGGGGCGCGGTGGCCAGGCACGACCGCACGAAGATCGTGGCCGCGCAGGGCGCCGTCGCTGATGAGCTTGCTGCCGCGCGCGGCGGCGATCTCTTCGTTCGTGGCTTCGAAGTCGCAGACGATCTTGGGGCGGTAGCGCGTCACGCCCTTGTCGAACACGGTGCGCTTCACGTCATGCCTGGCGCTGTGGCTGCCAAAGGCGCCACGCTGGCCCAGCACGGTGATCTCGCTGTAGCGGTCGGCCTGGCTGCGCTTCTCGGCCAGGCTGAGCACGTTGTTGCCCATGCCGTCGCGGCGCAGCGTCAGCGTGCCTACCGGCTCGGTGTCGTAGCGCGGGCCGCCCACGACCAGGCTGCCGTCCGGCTCGAACCAGGGCCACAGGCCGTTGGCCTCGGCCGCGCGCTGCAGCATGTCCCAGGCGGTGTCGCCGGGCTCGGTCACGACGCGGTCGCGCAGCAGCTGACGCTCGGCGTCGACGCGGGCGCGCACGTCGGGCAGCAGGGGCTTCACGACCTTGTCGATGATCTGCTGCAGCGTCATCTGCTGCTGCGTGAAGATGGGCGCGCTGCAGTCCACCAGGATGCCGGCGCTATCGCGGCCGGTCAGCTGCAGGCGGTGCTCGCCGCGGGCCACCTGATGGTCCACGTCGTCGACCAGGCCGACGAGTACCGTCTCGCCGCCGACGCGCACCTTGACCTCGGCGCCGGGCTTCAGCGCCGCAGGCACGGCCAGCTCGTTGGCGCTCAGGGAGACGTTCCAGGCGTCGGCCGCCAGCAGCAGGCTGGAGTCGATCTCGTAGCGCTGCCAGCCCGCGTGCGCAAGGCCGCCGACGAGCAGCTCGACCGGGTCGGCGGGCCTCTCAGTGGACCTGTCAGCGGGCATAGGCCTTCACCTTCTCGCCGCGCTGCACCACCAGGCGGCGCCCCCAGGCGTTCAGGCGCAGCAGCTCGGCCGCGCGCGTGTGGTCGCCGTAGAGGCCGTGGGCCACCAGGCGCAGCGGCCCGGTCAGCGGCGCGGCGCGCAGCTGCACCGGCGGGCGCAGCTCGATGACCGCGCGCGCGGCCTGCTGCACCTGGTAGGCCACGGCGCGCAGGCCGGCGCTGGCAGCGGCGGCCGACCCGGCGGACTCGGGGCCCGCCGCGGCGCGCAGGTCATCGAGGGCGGCCTGCAGCGCGGCTCGCGTGGCGCCGGCCAGGCGCTCGATGTCGGCGGCGTCCAGCAGCTGCTCGTCCAGCTCGCCGGTCAGCACGATGATGGCGGCTTCGGCCAGGCAGCAGCCGGCATAGGTGCGCGCATGCGCCTGCACCATCAGGGCATCGCCGTTGGGCGCCAGCAGCGAGATCTTGGCGGGCGAGAGCGCGGCCGCGGCGCGGTCGAAGTCGGCCAGGCCGGAGGCGCCCGCGGTGCCGCTCGTCGCATTGCCGCCGAACAGGATGTTGCGGCCACCGAAGGGCAGCCCCTGCAGCGCGCGGTCGAGCACGCGGCGCGCATCGGCCACATAGGCTTGCGGGTTGAAGAGCGGGTCCAGCTGGGACAGGCGCTGCTTCAACGCCGTGGTGTCCACCAGCGCCTGCAGCTTGGCCAGCGCCGCCTGCATCTGCGCCCGCAGGTTGAGCTGAAGCGGCACCGGCCCCTTCATCACCTTCTGCACGCGGGCCACCAGGCCCTCGTCGGCCGCGGCGCGGGCGGCGTTGGCCTGGGCGCTCACGGCTTCGCCGGCGAGCACGGGCGACGGCGTCTCGAAGATGCGGTCGGCGGTGCGGCTCTCCGAGAACTCCAGCGTCAGCTTGCAGCCGTCGCGGAAGTCCGCGTCGTGCTCGATGGCCCAGCTGGTGCAGATGGCGCGCGGGACGACGCCGAACACCGGGTGCACCAGCTCACCGGCGTCGGCGCTGCGCAGCGCGGCCAGCAGCGCGGCCAGGCGGGCCTCGTAGTTGCCACCCCAGACGAGGGCGCCGAAGCGGATGCGCTGCGCCCCCAGGCCGAGGTCCTCGAGCTCGGCGCCGTCGCGGTAGGGGTACTCGTTGGACACGACCGCGCGCTGCACCGAGTCGCCCACTGCCTCGACATCGAATTCGATGCCCTTGAACTTGGCTTGCTGGAGGGTTTCAGACCACATGCGTCATGCCCTCACTTGCGGCGGCCGTGCCACTCGACCTGCTCGTCGACCACCGAGGTGATCTCGCGGCCGTCGATCATGAAGCGGTAGGCCGGCGGCTTGGCCAGCGCCTCGGCGGCCCGCTGCAGCGCGGCCGCGGCCTCGGCCTGGCGGTTGATGTCGAGCGCACGCTGGGCCTCCTCGCTGCCGAAGAAGGCCATCACCTTGGCGGTCATCTCGCCAATGGCGTCGGCGGCGCTGGTGCCTTCGATGCCCTTGTTGATGAGCAAGCCCGCGCCGATGCCCACGCCGCCGGCGGCCAGCAGGCCTGCACCACCCAGCGCCAGCGCGCCGGCACCGCCGGCCGCGGCGACGGCCGAGCCAGCGCCGGCCGCCAGGCGGCCCACCACCCCGGCACCGGCCGCACCGCCACCGCCGGTGAGCAGGTTGACCAGGCCGGCGCCGGCAAGCGCGGCGGCGAAGGCCTTGACCATCGTGGTGGCGCCCTCGACCGCCTTGCCGAACTCCGGATACTCGCGGTAGAGCGCCGACTGGGCCTCCGCCAGCTTGGTGATGACGCTGTTGGCGTCATTCATGGCGCGCGTCTGCGCCTCTTGCTGATCGAAGGCGCGCTGGTCGAACTTGAAGCCGGCGCCTTCCTGGAAGAGCGAGAACGCGTCATTGATGGCGCCGCTGCTGTTGCCGATCTGCTTGCCGACATCAGCCACATAGCTGCGGTTGTTCATCAGGGCCACCAGCGCCATCAGCGCCTGTCGGTCCTGGATGACCTTGCCGATGGAGCTGCCCTGCAGGATGTCGGCCTGGCTCTCGAAGGCGACGCGTCGGTCATCGCCGGTCGCGCTTGCCGCGCTGCGGCGAGCGGCCTGGAAGCGCGGGTCGCCGGCCACGATCTGGTCCACCATGTTGACGAAGGCGGTGAGGCCGTCCAGGCCATTGGCTCGCCCTGCGGCCAGCGAGCCCGGCAGGTCGATGCCGATCTTCTTGAAGTCGGCGGCCGTGTCGGCTCCGTTGGCCTTGGCCAGGAGGTTGACCAGGTTGTTGCCGGCCTCGTCCTTGCTGCCAGCGGTGATCACGCTCGCCTGGTTGGCAGCCAGCAGCGTCTGCAGGCCGCTGGTGCCGCTAAGGCCGAGGCTGCGCGCCGCTGCCATCTGCTGCGGCAGCCACCTGGCCATGTCCTTCAGCTCGAAGCCGCCCGCCTGGCCAGCCGCCATCGCCATGTCCAGTGCCTGGGGGATCTGGGCGCTCGGGATCTTGAAGCTCTGCGACGCGCGGATGGCGATCTGCGCCAGCTGCGTCGGGTCGGCGCCGCTGCCGGTGCCGCCGCGCTGCAGGTTGGGCAGCATGCGCTTGGCGTCCTCGACGCTCATGGTGCCGCTAGCCACCAGCTCGTTGAGCGTGGTCAACGCCTGGTCGCGCGTGCCGCCGCCAAAGCGCACGGCGCCCGTGATCGCCGCATCCAGGCCGCCGAGGCCGGCGCGGCGCTCGGCCAGCGACTTGCCGGCATAGGCCGTGTTGGCCAGGCCGCGCAGCGCGGTGTCGTAGTCGGCCGCGCGGCGCGCCGGCGCGGCGACCACGGCGCTGGCGGCGACGGCGCCGGCCACCACGCCGGCCGCGCCGCGCACGCCGCGCACCAGGCTGCTGGCGCGGCCCAGCCGCTCGGTGTGGCGCTCGGCATCCTTGGCCGCGTCGCCCACGTCCTTCATCGACCGCGCCACGCCGCGCAGGCCAGCCGCCTCCCGGCTGAGCTTCTGCAGGTTGCCCGCGGCCTTCTCGCTGCGCTCGGCCATGCCGCCAAGCTCGGAATGCATGCCGCGCAGGCCGCGCTCGGCTTCCTGGGCGGCCTTGCCCACCATGCTGGTGCGCGAGCCCACCAGCGCCAGCCCCCTGCCCGCCCGCTCGCCGGTGTCGCCGATCTTGTTGAGGCCGTTGACCACCTTGCCCAGCTCGGAGCGCACCTCGCCTAGGGCGCGCTTGAGCGGGCCTACCAGCCTGTCGTTCAGGCTGAGGTCGAGTGAGAGCTTGAGAGCGTCTGCCATGTTGGCGGGTCAGGTAATACTCAGGTTTTCAAAGGAGGAAAAGACATGGCCACTTCGAGCTGCCCCAAATGCGACGGAACCACCTTCGAGATGAAGGAAGGCAAGGTGGAGAAGTCGGTTTTCAGGCTCATGTTTGTGCAGTGCAAGAGCTGCGGCGCAGTGGTCGGGGTGACCGAGTACTTCAACACCAGCGGGATGCTGCAGAAGTTGGCCAAGAAGCTCGGAGTCGGCGATCTCAGCTGAGTGCGTTGCAGGAGCTCAGCGCCGACGCGATGGCTGCGGAATCACCGGCCCGAATCGCCAGCTGGAGGGCTTCACGGCCTTCCTCGGTCAGCGCCGGGTTCGTGAGCAGATCGGTAGCCCGACTGAGCGTCGTCTTCAGCTCATAGCCGAGCAACGGCCACAGCTCATCGCGGGCGTTGTCGATCGCCATCTTTTCGCCCAGCTCGGCGTTGTCGTTCTCGGGCGAGACAGCAACTGACGGCCGACCAGTGACGGCATAGCCGTTGCGGCAGGTCAGCACCGCCCAGCGCAGGATCTGGCCGGACGGCGCGCGGAACTCGACGATGTTGGTGTGCTCGATAACGGCATCGATGTCCGCCGGCGTGACGCGCGGCGCGGTCAGGCCCTTGGCCTGGATCTCCTGTTCGATTTGCTGGTCGTTCATGGCTTCTTCTTTCTCAGGCTGACGTAAGTGACAGAGCCGCCCTCACCGGACGGCCCACCGCGGCGGCGCCGGGGCGCGAGGGCATCGAGCAGCGCCACCAGCTCGGGCATCTCCAGCCCTAGAGCGTGCTCGGGGGGGATGCCGTTGCGGGCGAGGGCGACACGGACGCCGACCCACCAGTCGAGCTCGCGGCGCCGAGCAGCAGTTTTTTTTGGAGTTCGAGGGCCTTGCGGTCCAGCTCGTCGAAGTCGGCCACGTGCATGCCGGCCACCAGGCCGTAGCTGATCTGCTTCGGCGTCAGCGTGCCCAGCTGCACCAGCTGGCGCGCGAAGATGGCCGCATTCAGCGCCACGGCGTTGGCCGAGCCCACCTCGGTGATGGCCTCGATGTTGTCGGCCACGACGGCCGGGCGCAGCGTGAACTCGCGGTGCAGCACGCCGTCGACCTCGACGCCGATGGGCAGCACGCCAGTCTGGGTGATGGCGGCCATGCCTTACTCCTCGACCTTGCGCAGCGCGTTCATCTGGATGTCGACGCGCGCTTCGTTCTCGACCTCGTACTGGCGGCCCACCTGGGTGCTGAAGCAGTCCAGGTAGCTCACGCGCTGGCCACCGGCGGTGATGGGCGACAGTGTGATCTTGGCGCCCTCGATGTTTTCCCAGTCGATGGGCTCGCCACTCTTGGGGATGACGGCCGTGACGCGCAGCTCGTACTGCGTCACGCCGCGCGAGAAGCCGGCCGCGTTGCCGCTGCGGTTCATCGTCTTCACCAGGCGGCGGCCGGTGTTGATGGTCGGGCTGACCGACACGACCTCGATCTCGCGGCCGTCGACTTCCATCACGATGGCGCCGACGAATTCTTCCAAAGCCATTTCAGCTCCTCTTCAAAGCCTGTTCGGGGCCTGCCCCTCCCACGGCGCCAAGGGCCGTGGCGAGGGGAAGCACTTCACGCGGGCCGGGGTTCATGGGTTACAGCAGCAGGTCCAGGCGTGCGGCCAGCACATGCAGGCCGTTCACCACATCGGTGGGGATGCGGGCGTTCAGGCGGTTCGGGTCCTGGCTGTCGCGCTCGACGATGACGCCGGCCTTGTTGGCCTCCACGGCCTCGACGATCTCCAGCTCTTCGAGCTTGACCATCACGTCCAGGATCTCGCTGCGCACGCGGTCTGGCGTGCGGGCGCTGAGCTTCTCGCGCGGGAAGCGCAGGGCCAGCCGGTTGCGCACGCTCATGCGCACGTAGTCCATCGTGCGGATGGTGGTGAGGTCCAGCCAGGCGATGTCGGGGATGGCCTGCGGGTCCAGCGTGTAGGTGGTGATGGCGCGCACGATCTGCACCACCTCGCCCGGGCCGACTTCCAGCGGCGTCACGCCGTTGGCCAGGCAGGTCTCCTGCTCGACGCGGCCAAGCCGGGCGGACAGCGGCGGAGGCAGCGCGCCGCTGAGGGCCAGGGTGTTGAGCGGGCGGGCCGGGTCTTCCTCGCTGCTGATGACGGCGGCGTAGCGCGCAGCCAGCTCGTAGGCAGGGCTGAGCGTGCCGGGCAGGAAGCAGCCGGTGATGCGCTCGTGGTTGACCTGGCCGGCCAGCGTGGTGGCGTTGGCCAGGGTGCCGGTGAAGGCGTACACGCCCACCGCCCCGCGCTGCTCGATGGCGCCGCCGCGGTTGGTGAGGTGGGTGCGCAGCACGGTCAGCGCGGCCTGGTTGTTGTAGGGCGTGACGAGGATCTCGTCGCTGGCCGTGAACACGGTGGCCAGCGCCACGGCCAGGTCGGGGTCGTTGGCACCGGCCACGCCGACCGCGGCGGCCGCGGCGATGCCCAGCAGGTCGCTGGTGGCCGACACGACCAGGCCGTTGGCCACCGTGCCCTTGTTCTTGGCCGTGAGCGTGATCACGCCGGCGGCGGCGGCGGCCGTCACGGGCCAGTCCACCATCTTGGCCAGCTCGAGCTGCACGGCCGCGGCCACCTGGGCGGCGCTCTGGCCGGTGGCGATGGGCACGTTCACGCTCTGGCCGGCCACCGTGACGGTGACGCTGCCGCCAGCGGTGCTGGCGCCGGTGTAGGTGACGGTCCAGGTGGCGGCCACGCCGGTGCCGGCGTCGGCCAGCGGCAGCACGGTGATGCGGGCGTACTGGTAGGCCTCGATGGTGGCCTTGACCATCAGGTGGGCCTGGCTGCCGCGGCCGAAGAGCAGTGCGGCCGTGGCGGCGTCGAACACCTGCACGGGCGCGCTGGCCACGGCGGTGCCGGTGGCGAGCATCTGCGCGGCGATGAGCAGGCGCTGCACGTTGCTGGGCAGCGTGCGCACCGCGAGCTTGGCGTTGAACTCGACGTACTTGCCGGGCTTGCGGATGCTGGCCGGGATGGTGTCGAAGCTGATGTTGGGGCTGGCCATGTGGCGGTCCTCTTGCGGTCAGGCGGTCTTCTTGGCGGGGAGCTTGGCCACCTTGGCGGCGTCGGCCTCGGGCCACTCCACCAGGTCGCCATCGGCCAGGCGGCGCACGTAGTAGTGCGTGTGCTCGATCTCGACCGGCGTGGCGTCGTCGATGTAGACGCGCGGGTTGTGCTCCATCGGGACGAGCAGGCCGGGGGCGGCGATCACCTTCATGTCAGGCTCCGGTCGTGGTGAGCTCGTCGGCCGCATCGGCCACGGCGTCACCGGGTTTGAGGAAGTACTGCAGGCCGATGCGGTCGAGCCAGCCTTCGGGCGCCAGCGGCGCGGCCTGCGTGGTCTCGACCCAGCGGGTGTGCCAGTCGAAGGCGTAGACCATCACGCCGTCGCGGTTGATGACGACGCTGGTGGTCACGCGCAGTGCACCGGGCTCGAAGGGCTCGATGGGCAGGCCCAGGTCCTGGCCCAGCAGGGCTTCGCGCACCAGCTGTAGCAGCGCGTAGACGCCGGGGTTCCTGGCGTCGCCCTGGCGCAGCCGCTGGTTGCCGGCCAGGTTGCGCTGGCCGCAGAAGACGGTGAAGGTGGCCGGGAACAGCCATTTGTCGCGCGCTGTGCCGTGGCGCGTGGGCTTGGCCGGCACGCCGGCGAACACCGCCCACACGGCGGGCAGCGTGCGCACCCATTCGAAGGTCTCGTCGTCGAGCTGGCCGCCGTAGCTTTCGATGCTGGCTTGCGGCAGGCCCGTGAAGCCCGTCGCCGCGGTCTTCAGCGCGGCGACGATAGCGTTCTCGACTTGGGCAACCATTTGCATGGTCAGTAGCCTCCACAGCGGTCGAACATCCGGTCGCGCTCGTTGGTGCGCACGCTGGCGCCCTGCGCGTTGGGGCTGCTCCCGCCCACCAGGTCAGGGCTTTCGGCAAACACCGTCTTGCCATCGGCGAGCAGCTGGAGCGCCTTGACTGCGTCGGTGTAGCGTCGGCGGATGGCGTCGGTCTCCTGCACCTCGGTGCCGGTCAGGCGGTAGCGGGCGATGTCGCAGCACAGGCCCACCAGCACGGCGGGCGGGCTGGCCATCGGCACGCCGCCCACGGCCAGCGGCAGCGCATAGCGGCGGCCAAGGTGGCTGTCGATCTCTTCGCTGGCCGGCTGCAGGCCGCCGGCGGTGAGCTGCGCCTCGTCCACCAGGCCCGTGCCCGCGCGGTCGCTGACCATGACGGCCTCGCGCTCGGTGAAGCGGGCGACGAACTGGGCGGGCGTGGCGTAGGTCATGTCGACGAGGGCCGGGGCGATCAGCGCAGGATGCGGATCACGTCGCCGTCGGCCGCGGCGGCGTCCAGCGCGCGGCCCAGGGCCAGGCCGGCGGCCTTGGTGATGGCCTTGCCGGCCGCGTCGGTCTGCACCTCGGCGTCCTGCGCGATGGCGGCGCCGGCGGTAACCAGCACGATGCCCGCCACGTTCACGGGCATCTGCTGGCCCGGGTCGGTGTCGGCGTCCACGACGCCGGGGCACCAGGCGCCGGCCGCCGGTGTCGCGCCGGCCGAAGTGGTGAAGCGGCGCTTGAGCTGCGCGGCGGCGCCGCAGACGATGCTGGTGGTCAGGGTGACTTGTTGGGTCTTCATGTGGGCCTCACTTCGCGGGCGACTTGGTCGCCGCTTCCTTCACTTCGGTGGCGATGCCGGCCTCGACGAGGGGGCGCAGCTGCTTGACGGTGCCGTCCAGCACCACCGGCGCTTCCTCGGTGGACATCAGGCGCTCACCGTTGAACTTCACCGGCTCGCCGGGCTTGAGTTGGACTTTCATGGCGGGGCTGCCGGTCAGGCGTTGGTGTCGCCGATCAGGTAGCCGGCATCGGCGCCGACGATCACCTGCTTGAAGTTGGCGGTGTTGCGCACGTACTGCACCTTGCCGCCCTCGCCGAGGTACTTGTCGGTCTCGCCGATCAGCTTGTAGGCCGTGTAGCCGAAGTTGGGCTCGTAGACCGACCGCTGCACGCCGGCGGCGGGCGGGCGCGTGTAGTGCACCAGGCACTTGTCGCCCCACACGTCCACCACCGCGCCGGCGTCGGTCTGGTACACGGCCTTGCCGATGTAGATGTTCTCGACGTCCAGGATTTGCTTGGCCAGGTCCAGCGTCAGCACGCCGATCTGGCTGTGCTTGATGCGGTCGATCACCGCCGGGTGGTTCTTGAACGACTTCCAGGACGAGGCGCCGAACGTCACCGAGTTGGCGTAGCGCGCAATGCCCGCGCGCACGGCGTCCTTGCCGGTCTCGATGTCGTCGATGGGATCGCTCGTGCCGATGGCGGTCCACTGGTCGGCGCCCGCCAGGGTGATCTTGTTGCCTGCGGCGTAGTTGGCGGCGTTGAAGGCCAGGTCGGCCGCGATCTTTTCGCGGCGGATGCGGATCACCTCCTCGGCGATCAGCGCGTTGCTGGCTTCCAGGTCGAAGTCGGCCTCCTCGCCCTCGCGGTAGTCCATCGGCACCGAGAAGTCGTGCTCTTCCAGCGCCACGGGCACGAAGTCGCGGTCGCCCGGCTGCATGACGTTGCTGCGGGCGCGGATGGCGCGCTCGGTGTTGTAGAGCCGGAAGTGGTCCTTGTTGAAGCGCGGGATCTGGCCGACTTCCTTGGTGACCCGCGCCAGCGGGAACAGCATGTCGGCGATGTAGCTCTCGTTGCGATAGCCCACCGAGAGGGCGGTGAGCACGGCGTCCACGACGCGGAGGTTTTGCATGCGGTTGGCCATGTGGCTCTCCTAGTGATTGGTTGGGGTCAGCCGCGGGCGACTTCGCGGGCGGCAGCGGCGTAGCTGATGCCCTTGTCCTTGGCCAGCGCCAGGGCCTTGTGGTGACGGGCCAGGCTGGCGTCGTCCACCCGCGTGTGCTCGCCGAACTCCAGCGGGTCGTCCACCTGGCCGGCGGCGCGTTCGCCCTTCTTGGCGACGTGCTCGGCGTTCAGCCCGTGCTTCGGGAGCTTGGCCAGCAGGCCGCGCAGCGCTTCGCCCAGGCCCTTCTTGTTGTCGCCCTCGCCGAACTCGATGGCCTGCTCGGCCTGGTCACCGTTGGCGGCGTCCAGCGCGGCGACGACCAGGTCGCGGTCGGCGGGCAGCAGCTGGTCGCCGCTGACCAGGGATTCGGCGAAGGCCAGGTTGTCGTCGTGGCGCGCCTTGCGCTCGGCGGCCGTCGTGGCGGCCTGGCTGGCCTGCAGCGCGGCGGCGGCCTCGTCGGCGCGCTTCTTTTCGGCGGCCAGGTCGGCCTGCAGCTTGGCAATCTGTTCAGCGGACACGTTGTCCTCCGTGGTGGGGGCGCCCTCGGCGAAGGCGGGGTGGGGGAAAGAGCTCTCTTCGTCAGGCTCCCGCGCGACTTCCTGCAGCACGTCGACCTGCCAGCCGGGCAGCGCCTGGTCGGCCTTCTCCAGGCCGAACTGCGCGATGAAGAAGTCGCGCAGGCGCCGGAAGCTGTCGGCGATGACGCCAAGGCCGGGCTCGCCGAACGCGATCTCGGCCTCGACGAACTGCTCGTCGCCGTCGGCGAACTCGACTTGCTTGAGGCCCTTCACGGCCGGCGGCAGGGCGCCGAGGAACGCCACATGGCGCGGGTAGTACACGCCGGGCACCGGGTTGCCGGGGCTGGTCTTGTCGTAGAACTTGATCGACACCTTCTTGAAGGCGCCTTTGCGCACCATTTCAGCGAACTCGGGGTCCACCTGGTGCGGCTTGGCGTACAGGCCGCCGTCGCGCGCCTCGACGCTGGCCAGCCAGCCATAGGCCGGCAGGTCGTGCTTGGGGTGGCCGATGCAGATCGGCGCCTCGTGGCGGGCAGGGTCGTAGGCCGCAGCCGTGGCCCGCAGGTCGGCCTCGCTGAACTCCAGCGTGGCGCCGGCCATCGTGGTCTGACGGCCGGCCTGGAAGATGTGCATGGACGCTGCTTCGGGCATGCCGCCACTGTCGCGGGGCGCCCCAGATGTGGCCAGGGTGTCAGGCGACACCCGCGCAAGGCCTGGCACACGGCGCGGCCAGTGTGCCTCAAGCGCCGCCGCGCGGCGAGCGTGCTAGGCGATCAGCGCCTTCAGGAAGTTCTCGCCGCGGCGCTCGATCTTGCGCAGGTCGCGCTCGGTGAGCACGAGGTACGGCCGCGCGGGGATGACGCTGCCGGGGTGGTTGACCTGCTTGCGCGGGCCGAAGGGCGTGTAGAGCGCCTTCTTGTTCTTGGCGCGGATGACGTGCGCCTTGGTGCGGCCGCCGAACTGGTGGATGCGCGCGTAGACCAGGTTGGTGCCGACGCGGGCGGTGGTGTCGTCGGCGCTCATGCCGATGCTGGCGGCCAGGCGGCCGCTGGCCTGCAGGATCTTGTAGCCGGCGCCGCGGCTGATGCTCACGCTCTTCAGGTCGGCCCAGCGCGGCCGGCCCTGCGCGGCGAAGTTGTCTTCCACCGCCGCGTGCATGTCGCCGGCGATGCCGCGCATCAGCGCCCGGCGCTCACCGCCGCGGCGCTCCATCAGCTCCAGCCGCCGCAGCGTGGTGCTGAAGTCGGGCTCGGCCCAGGCGGCGCCGATCACCGCGGCTGCCCCCAGGCTGAGCCGATGCCGTTGTGGCCCGGCGTGTGGCCGATGTGGAAGCTGCCGCAATGGCAGCACCGGTAGGCGCTCATCTGGCCGGTGTGGCCATGCTGCTCTCGCAGCCGGCGCAGCGCGATCCGCGCGAACTCCATGCTGTGGTGCCGGGCCTTGCCACTGCAGGCCTTGCGGCGCTGGGCGCGCTTGCTGCTCATGGCTGGCGGCCCCCGGCTTGCACCATGCCGCGATCTGGCACGACAATGCCGCCAGCGAGGTGACGCCGCCCAAAGGTGGGCGCGGCTGCCGGGGCGCAGGCCCAGGCGGTCGGTACGCGGGAAACGACTGCCATCCGCCGCCCTCGCTCCCTTTATCTAGTGGCCGGTTCATCACCGGCCGCTTTCGTTTCGTCGATGGCCTGGCGCACCGGCTGATACTGAGCGCTGCCCACCACGCGGCGCGGCGGCGTCGTCAGGTCGCGCAGGGCCTGCTCGGTCACCAGCTGGGCGCTCTGCACCCGGTTGCCGGCGCTGTCGTCGGCACGCACGACCAGGCGCACCAGGCGCAGGTCGCCGCGCGGCGCCGCGGCTTCGGCCGTGTAGACCAGGCTGGCGTTGACGCTGTCCCACCAGGCCGCACCGAAGGCGAGCACGCGCGGCACGTTGGCCCAGTCCTCCAGGGCCAGCGCGTCGCCGGCGGCGGCGTGGCGGGCCGACTTGGTGCCGCCCACCAGGGCGTCGGGCAGCACGATGGGCTCGGTGGCATCGAAGGCCACGCCCTCGTCAGCCAGCTTGAGCGCCGCCGCCTCGTCCAGCGCGCCGACGCTGGCGTTCAGGCCGCGGGAGGCGCGGGCTTCGCGCGCCGTCCGCACGAACTGGCCCAGGTGATCCATGCGCGCCTTGGCGGTCAGGATGCGCCGCATCTGCGCTTCGCTCTTCACCTGGCCCAGCACCAGCGGCGCCTTGGCCAGCGCGAGCTTGTCCACCGCCTGCAGCTGGCCAGGGTTGGTGCCGAAGCCGGGGTCGGTGCGGAAGACCTGGCCGTCCGGCGCGTCGTAGCGGTGGATCTGGCGGGTGGTGCCGTCCTTCAACGTGACGGTCTCGGTCTTGATACGGCCGGCGGTGGACTCGGGCGTGATGCCGCGCTCGCGCAGGTCCTCGTCGTCGCGGGCGCGCATGCGGCAGCGGCAGCGCCAGCCGCACGGCGGCCAGAACACTTGCACGGCCCGGTCGTCGTAGCGGAACACCCGGCCGTGCAGCGCGCGGTGTGCGGGCCGGGTCTTGCTGTCCATCACCGCCACGTACTCGAACCAGGGGCGGTTGTCGACGTCGGCCATCAGCTCGCGGTAGCGCGCGGCCATGTAGCTGCTCTGCGCGTTGACGCGGAAGATGGTGTCCAGGCGGCGCGCCGTCAGGCGCTTGCGCGTGGGCAGCTCGCCGGTCTGCGGGTCGGGTGCGGCGCCGGGCTCGGGCACGCGCACGGCCTGGCCGTCGGCGGCGAACCAGCCTTTCTTGGTGAGCTGCGGGATCAGCCGGTCCTTGAATTGCTCGAAGGTCAGGCCGTCTTGCTGCGCACGGGCCAGCTCGGCCTGGATGTCGGCCAGCACGTCGAGCTTGGTGACGTTGGCCACCGTGAAGCCGCGGGCGTGCGCCGCGGGTTCCCACTCAGTCCAGTTGCCGGAGATCTGCAGGCGCTTGGACCGCAGGAAGTCGGCCGCCGAGGCCGGCTCCAGGGTCATGGCATGAGCCAAGTCGGCACCGTCAGCCACGGTGATCCCCTGCCGCTGCCGGCCTGGGGAGTCCTCCCCCCCCTAAAACATGGCAATTTGAACGGGGTCTAAACGCGCAGGTGCCGCGCGTCAGAAAAACTGAGGGGGTGCTAGCCAAAACGCCTCCGAAGGCCGAAACGCCCGATTTCCGGCCTTGCCGGGCAAATCCCCGTGCCCATGCGGGTTTCAAGCCCGTTTTTTGGTGAGCAGTCACTAACGTTCGGTCAATCGTTGCGGGCATGGCCGGCACCCCACAGGTCGGCCACGAAGAAGGCCCGGGTCATGAGCTGCTCCAGCTCGCTGGCGTCCATCTTGGGGAAGGCGTCGGCCAGCGCCTGCTGCACCTGGTCGTAACCCTGGCCGGCCTGGATGGCGTCGAGCGCCGGCTGCAGCAGCGCGCGCATGGCGCGGTTCAGGGCGTCGGCGGGCAGCTGGTCGATGGCCTGGTCGAGCGCGGCCTGGTCGGGGCTGGCGCCGTCGCCCTCGGCGAACTGGGGGTCGGCGGCCGGGCCGGCGCCGGGCGCCGCCGGGTCGGCCTCGGGTGCCAGGTGCTGGTCATCGAGGTGGTAGGCGTCCATGAAGTAGCGGCGCGTGAACTTGGCGCCGGCCTTGGTGAGCACCTCGTCGCGCTTGGCCTGCTTGTCGTCGACCTCTTCCTGCTCCCACAGCCCGTACACCGGCGCCGGCGTCTCGGGGCCCCAGTTCACGTCCACGATCCAGCGGGCGAGCTGAGTCAGCGCGGCGGCGGCCACGCCGGCGTCGGCGTCGCGCAGCGCGGCCTCCACGTCCTGTGCGGCCTTGGCGCTGGCCAGGTTGGCCGTGGCCTCGATGCTCTGGTTGTTGCCCAGCAGCGCAATGCTCACCTCGCTGCGGCAGAAGTGCAGCAGCTTCTCGTACAGCTCGGCGTTGGCCGAGGTGCCCACCGTGAGCAGCTCGACGCTGCCGTCGTCCGGGATGCTGGCCACGGCGTCTTGCACCATGCGGTCCAGGCGCTCGACCATCTGCGCATGATCGGCCGGCGTGGCGGTGCGCGGCAGCTTGCCCACGGCCCAGGGGGTGCCGTACTTCTCGGTGAACGTCACCCAGAACTTCAAGCCGCCGCGCTTGAACGTGGTGGGCCAGAAGACGCTGGCCAGGTCGGGCTCGCCATAGGGGTTCTGGTAGGTGGCGCCGTTGCGTACCAGCAGGAACTTGCGCTCGGGCAGCTCCTCGCCGGTCAGCTGGTTGGCGCGGCTGCGAAAGCGCAGCTGGTTGTCGTCGTCGAAGCCGAACCACTCCGACGGCTTGGCGACGATGTCGCTGGGCACGCGAAAGCCGCCACGCTGGCCGGCCACCGCAGCCCACAGCAGCTCGAAGGGCGCGTAGCCGTAGAAGCTGCCATCCAGGCTCTGCCCGATGAAGTCGCCGATGGGCAGGTCCGCGAAGATGGCCTCCAGGCTTTTCATCACGCGTGCGGGCACGGCGGCCCGCCCGGTCGTGGGCGCGCGGTCGAAGCCGCGTTCAAGCGCCTTCAAGGCGCCGCGACGGCGGCGCAGGCAGCCCTTCACGTGCGCATCGGCTGCCAGCTCGCGGTAGGCGCTCATGTCCTTGCCGCAGCGCTTGAGCACCGGGTCGGGGTTGGGCAGCAGCCCGAAGAAGGTGCCGAAGTCGCCGCTGCGCGCGCGCGTGGCGATGTGCTCGGCCAGGCCGCGCTGCTCGGGCTCGGCGAAATGGTGGAAGGTGGTGTCGTTGATCCAGATGCCGCGGCTCATGGTCAATAGCCTTGCGTGATGGTTTGCGCTGCGCGCGGGCGGCCGCTGGCGACGTGCACCGGGCCTGCGGCCCCGTGCGCGGCCAGGCAGGCCAGCGCCTTGGCCCAGAAGCGGTCGGCGTGGCCGTTGCTGTCGTGCTCGGCGTCGAAGCGCGGCGCGCCCGTGGGGCTGGGGATCTTGCGCACCTTGTGCAGGTCGGCGCGCAGCTTCTCGTCGGCCATCGCGATGCGGCTCTTGCGGTCCTCGAAGCTTTCCTTGATGAGCGTGGCCAGCGTGAGCTTGTTGGGGCCGGTCATCAGCACGCCCTCGACGCGGCTGTCGCCGTAGCGGCGCTTGGCGTCTTCCACGGGCTTTTCGCCCATGCCGGTCTGGTCCATGCAGTAGCGCACGACCTTGTAGCGCCGCTCGACGTCGTCCTGCAGGGCGTCCATGCCGCTGAAGCTGATGCGCTTCTCGACGATGACTTCGCGGTTCCAAAGCACGTCGCCC
The DNA here is from genome assembly GCA_963992225.1 of uncultured Comamonadaceae bacterium. Classification (GTDB taxonomy): domain Bacteria; phylum Pseudomonadota; class Gammaproteobacteria; order Burkholderiales; family Burkholderiaceae_C; genus Pelomonas. The sequence continues at coordinate 22,942 of CAXDTK010000004.1, forward strand.
ACGAGCTCGTCCACCCAGATGACGAAGTTGTCAGACCGGGTGGCGATGTCGACGCCGACGAAGCAGGGGCCGCCGGTGTAGTGCTCCGGGATGCCGGCATGGTCGTGCTCGACGCTGTTGATGAGGTCGTAGCTCAGCCAGGCGCTGGCCTCGTCCAGCCAGGCCAGCTCGAACTCCTGCGCCCAGGCGTCCTCGTCCATCAGCGCGGCGCGCATCTGCACCACATCGCGGGGCAGGCCCTGGCGCACGGCCTCGTAGATGTCCACGACATGCTGGCTCCAGCCCGCCTCGGGCCCGGCCGTGGCCAGGTCGTAGAACTTGTTGCCCTTGCCGTTGGGCGTGCTGGTGACGCGCAGCTTCCAGCCGGCCGAGATGACGGGGAACAGCGCCGTCCAGATCTTGCGGCTGTCCTTGTGGAACGCGAATTCGTCCAGGAACACGTTGGCGCTGAAGCCGCGCGCCGTGTCAGGGTTGGCGGGCAGCGCGGTGATCTTGTTGCCGCCCGGCCAGATGAGCTGCAGGGCGCGGCGGCGCAGGCCGGAGTCTTCGTCGACGAAGTCGTAGTCCTCGCGCGCGACGAGGCCCTTCTTCATCATCTGGTAGGCGTTGGCGTGCCGGATGACGCCTTCCTCCATCGCCTCGGCGGCCTGGCGCTCACCACGGCTGAGGATGACCCAGGGGCTGCGGCGCTTGAGGGCTTCGGCCTCCTCCACGTCGTCGACGATCTCCAGCGTCGTGGTGAAGGTCTTGCCCGTCTGCCGCGCGAAGCGGCCCAGCTTGAAGCGGCTCTTGTCCTGGAGCCACTTCTTCTGGTACGGGTAGAGCTTGAGGGCTGCGGCCACGTCAGTCCTCGAAGATGCCGTAGGCCTCTTCGCGCACGCGCTTGAGCAGCGCCAGCGCGTCGGCCTGCTCGCCGCCGGCGGCGACCGTCTTCTCGGCCGCGTCCAGCACGGCCTTGAGCTTGGCCCGCGTCTCGGCCGCATAGCGCTTCAGCGGCACGCTGGCCCGCGCCAGGCGGGCGACGTTCAGGCTGAGCTTCTCGAAGTTGACCTTGCTTGGGTCGACCTCGCTATCGCGCAGCAGCCGGAATGTCTTTTGCTGCACCAGGCGCACCAGGGCCTGGGTCATGTCGTCGGCATCGTCGGGGCTGGCTTCCACCACCGCACGGGCCTGCTCGCTCACGACCTTCAGCTCGGCCAGCTGGGCCTCGAAGTCGCTGCCGTAGCGCTGCAGCGCGCTCTTGCTGATCGCGCAGCCGCGCTTGGCCAGCTCGGCGGCCAGCAGCTCGTAGCCGCTGAAGTTGCCCTCCACCAGCGCGCCGTCCAGCCAGGCCTTGACGGCCGGCGGCAGCGCGAGCACCTTGCTGCGGGGCGGCATGCTCAGCTCCCGAACTTCGGGCGCGCGATGCCGGGCTCCACCGGCACGGCGTAGGTCACCACGTCCACGCCGTAGCGGTCCAGCTCCACGAACCAGAGTTCGGTGGTGTCGATGGTGAGCTTCACCAGCTTGCGGTCGACGAGGTAGTCGATCTCGCGCTTGACTTCCAGCTCGGTGGCGTCGCGGTAGATGCCGCGCACGGCGTCGTGCACGTAGGGCAGGTAGGCGCCCTCGGGGCGGCAGATGTCGAGCGCGCGCAGGATGAACCAGCGCATGCGCTCGACGCGCTCCTTCGCTGCGAAGGCTTGCAGGTTGTCAGGCGTCAAAGCGGGCTCCCGTGCTGAGCGCCTTCTCGATGCGAAGGCTCATGTTGTCCAGGCTGATGCGGATGGAGGCGATGGCCTGGTTGTGGTCCTCCCGCCGGGTGAAGTCCCGCATCATTTCCAGCCGCAAGGTCGACAGCTCTCGCTCCAGCTTGAGCACGTCGTCGCCACGCTTGGCCTCCATCGCCGCGAGCTGCTTGATCTGGTCGGTCACGTTGGCCAGCAGCAACTTGCCGATGCCTGCGAACGCCCCAACGATGGTCAGCATCAGGCTGATCACCTGCCAGAGCTCCAGTTCAATCTTCATCAAAAGCCCCTTTTCATGGCCGCTCCGCGCTCCAGCGCGGCGGCACATCCCACACACGTGACGACGCCCGGCAAGGCCTGGCGCCGGCCCTCGGGGATGTCGCCGCCGCAGCGCTCGCAGACCTCGGCCGAGCAGCCCTGGCCGTGCCAGCGTGCGCGCTCGATGGCGTCGTCACGCTGAAGCGCCTCCAACTCCTGCGCCTGGTCGAAGAGGTCGGGAGACCTCATTGAGCCGCGGCGCTCCGGCACATGACCGCGTCAGCCTGCAGGCCCGCTATCTGGTCGCGGTGCTCTTCAGCTGCTGCAGCCACTGCGAGATATCGCGCCTGGCAGCTTCCAAGTAACTCTCTTGCGGTGGCGGCTTCGCGAGCGAGGGCGGCAGTGCCGGGATCTCCGGCCTGGGGCACAGCAGAGGCGGCAGCGGCGCGATCGGCGATGGCGCTGCGCAGCCGTTCAGACTCGGCACGAGCAGCAGCAAGGTAAGCAGAGCGATCAAGCTCACGGCGGTCCTGTTCATCGGCGTTCCTTTCGGCGGCGCGAAAGCGCGCCAGGTCTTCACGGCTCTGTTCCTGTGCCGCGCTGGCCGCGCGCTCGGCGGCCTGGGCGGTGGCTTCGTCCCAGCGCGCCTGCACGCGCGCCTCGCCGACGCCGACCCAGTGCGCGCGCAGCTGCGCCACACCGAACGCGGCAGCGGCCACGATGGCCGCGACGATGAGGGCCTTGATCCAGTTCATGGCGACCCCGCCAAGGCCAGCAACAGCAGCAGTGCGCATAGCACCACGCCGGGCGCAGCTGTCGCGATCGCGTCGGCGGCGCTGACCTCGTGCATGCCGGGCTGGATCGCGTTGTCGAGGGCATCGGCCTTCTCCTTGACGATGCCGCCGATGACGCCGGCCACCAGCGCGCCGGCCGCCGCGGTGCCGAGCAGGACGCTGCTGATGGATGTGGCCGGCCCGGTCGACGCGAGGGCCACCAGGCCAACGAAGAACACCGCGATGACGGCGCCCAGCAGCGCGATCTCCACGCCAGCCTTCAGGTGCCCGATCTTGTCGGCAGCGAGCTTCACGGCTGCTCTCCCGGGCGCACGCTGTCCTGCTGGACGAGGCGGCCCACCATGCCCAGCACCAGCAGTGCCACTGCGATGCCCGCGACCAGACGGCCGGGCAGCTGGGCCTGCAGCGAGTCGGGCAGCGCGCCCCAGGCTCCGAGCAGCGCCGTGGCGGCGCTCATGGCCTGCATGCTGAACATGCGCCAGCAGTGGCGCGCCTCGGGGATCAAAGCGAGTTTGGGCATTGAATGTGCGTCGGCAGGGGATGGGGATCAGGCGGCTAGGTGGCCGTGCGAAGCTTGAGGATTTCCGGGGGAACACATGGAGAACCTAATCGAAGCCATTCGCAAGAGCTGCGAAACCGAGAACTGGCATGCCGCGCTGTACATCGCGCTGACGATGCCCGACATCTGCGCAGGTATCGAGAACCCAGGGACTACCAGCAAGGGCGTCAGATACAAGGCGTGGTTTGACGAATATCTTCGCCAAGCCTTCGTGGGCAATGGATCCTTCTGCTTTCTCACCGCGGACGATTGCTGGGCCTTACGCAACTCGCTTTTGCATGAAGGTTCGGACATGCTGCAAGGCGCCAAAGCCATCGTGTCACAGGTGAAGTTCACGACGCTCAACATGCATCGTTGCAGGGTTGAAGACGTGGCACTGTTCAACGTAGCGGCGTTCTGCGGCGACGTGATCAAAGCGGTACAGACCTGGCTGGAGCGCAAGGGCTCAGATCCTGAAATCGCAGAGCGCTTATCCGCGATGGCTCGGGTCGAGAAGTCCACGTTCGACATTGGTCTTGTTCGCTTTGGCCGGTGATTCGGATCAAGCGGTCCGGGCCGCAATCAGCGCGTTGTAGAGGTCGTCCATCGTCCCGGTCTCCATCTGGCCCTGGTCGACGCGCAGCCGGACTTGGTCGCAATAGACGCAGAAGTTCTTCAGCGACGCTTGAGAGCTGAAGTGGTGGTGGTAGTTGCCGCAGATGGCGCCGCGGGTCACGCAGTCGTCAACGTAGGCGCGGATCGTGGCCTCGGCATCAACGCCGCCAGCGTGCGTGTCGATGTTGGATGGCACCGTCATCCAGGCGGTCAGGTTGGTGCCGAACTGAACAGACCCGGCGCCAGGGCCGCAGCCGGTCCACGCATGTACCAGCCGAGGCGTGTAGTCCACCTTCGCGATGCCCGTACTGGCGTAGGTGCCCGACCCCGTGCGAAGGTTGCCCGCAGCCCGCAGGGCCAGCAGCGGTGTCTCGGTCTCGACGCCGAAGGCGCCCTGGTTGGGCGCGTAGTGGCGCCAGCCGTTGAGGCCCCAGCCTTGCATGAGCGCTTGCCCCGTCGAGAAGTCGGCCGCAATGGCGCTGCTGTCCGCCGCGCTGCCGCGGTAGCGCCAGCCCCAGTTGGCCGGCGTGCCCGCACCGCTGAAAGTCATCGCGTTGACGCCATTGCAAGCGTCGGCCTCGGTGCGGTGCATCGTCGCCACCTTGGCGGACACGCTGCGCAGCCACACCGTATCGCCCGCGGCCAGCGCGGCGCCGGTCGCAGGGACCGGGAAATCCGAGCCGATCAGCGTGACGGGGTAGCCCTGCACGCCGGCCACGCCGCTCGTGGTGGTGACGTTGTGGTCGGGCGTGGTCGTGATCTGGCCCGTGCCGGTGTTGACGGCGCTGACCTGGCCGATGGGCATGGCCGTATAGCCCGCGTTGCCGAGCAGGCGCAGGCCCTGGTTGGCCGACGACAGCGGGTTGGCGTGACTTTGGAAGCCGATGCACCAGCCGTAGGTGTCCTGCAAGTCGCGGAGCTGGGCGACGGACATGAAGTTTCCGGCCGTGTCGCCGACATGGCGGGTCAGGATGTAGGCCGTGGCCTTGAGGCCGAATGCCTGGCAGACGCTCAGCGCGGACTGCGGCACGCCGGCCGGGATGGTGACGCCGCTCTTGCCGACGAAATCCGCGGCCAGGGTCTGCCGCGCGACGTACTGGTCGAGCACGCCGTCATCCAGGCGCACATAGCCGAAGGCGCGCGCCGAGGGGTCGCGGTAGACCGGCCCCAGGACGATGCGATCCGAACCGCTGACGCCGACGCGACCGGTGCTGCTGTTGAGCGAAGCGGACTCGCGCAGACGGACGTGCGTGAAGTTGGTGGTGCCGACGGTGAAGGTGCCGCTCGTGCCCCAGGCCACTTGAGCGGGGCTGGTGAGGAAGTGCCACTTGCCGTCACAGGGCACCGAGGCCCCGAAGAAGCAGTTGTTGGCGAAGGTCGAGTCGGTGCCGAACTCGACGAAAAACGCCGCGGCAGCCTGGCCGCTGGCGCGCGCCGTGGCCATGGCCCAGAAGCCGCACTGCTTCATCGCGCTGGACTGCGAGCCCGCGTTGGCCGCAGCGTAGGGGCTGGTGCTGCCGTTGCTGAGCTGGGCCAACGAGCCGCCCACCACGGGCGACGAGTCCAGGGCGTTGGCCGCACCCGTGTAGCCGCTCGACCAGTCGGTGATGAGCGTGCCGCGCGTGGCCGGGCTCAGCGGGTTGTCGTGCAGGCGCACAGCGCGCGCTGCTGCCTCAGCAGTCCCAGCCCCTGACACCGGGGCGCCGTTCACGGTCATCTGGCCAGTGGCCGGGTCGTACAGCACGACCTTCTTCCCGTCGACATCCAGGTCGTCGGCCGTCAGGACATCGATCCCGGGCCGCAGCAGATCTGCACGCGTCATTGCTTCCTCGTTGGGTTGGTCAGGCGAAGCCGCCCAGGTAGGTCGTGGGGCCGCCGGCGTGGAACACGGCGGTGAGCTTCTCGCCACGCGGCGCAGAGCCGGCCGGGGCGACGGCGAAGTGCACCCAGGTGCCTTCGTAGATGAGCTGGTCGAACGGGATGCCGGCCTTGGCCAGCGCGCGGCACACCTCGCGTGGGGTGCCGAACCGCGGCGCGGTGAAGTCGGCCGCCAGGCCGGCCAGATGGGCAGAGCGTGCGGCGCCACCGACGGCGCGGTTGACCTCGACGGAGCGGTAACCGCTGCTGATGATGAGCGGCACGCTGCCCAGAACCTCGCGCACCCGTTCCAGGTGCTGCGCCAGGCGGCGCAGGTTGTTCAGCGCGGCCGGGCCCGGTTCATTGGGCAGGCCCAGGCGAGCGGCCGCCTGCGAGTGGGTGAACTCGCTGAGCTGGAAGTGGGGAGAGAGCTTCTCGTCGCTGGGCATGCGGCGAGTGTTCGCCGCATGGGCCTAACGAGGCAGGGTGTCAGGGGACACCCGCGGTAGCTGGAGGCAATCAGCGGTGCAGTGTGCAGCATGAACACCTCACCGCCAAGCAGGCTGATCGAGCGCCAGTTAGTGCGCCGACGCTTCGGCGGCGACTTTCATCAACGCGCGCTGCATGACGACAGTGCGTGAGTGCGTGTAGCCCTCCCGCCGCAGCAAGGCGTAGTGCGCCAACACCTTAGAGCATTCCTGTCGGGTCTTGAAGTCAACCAGCGCTGCGTCGAGGCCTTCGAGCACCTCGACCGTGCTGGCAGCCTGGCCTTGCTTCTGCACCTCTTGGCTCATCGTCAGCGCTTGGCCGGCCAGCTTCTCACCTTGCGTTGTGCAGCGCGCTCCAGCTGCACGGACGGCGGCTGCCGCACGCTTCACTTGCAGCGAACCCGGCTCTGGCATCTGGCCGGTGTCGAGTGCAACCAACTTAACTTCAAGCGGCACGTTGGCTTGGCTGTAAGAGACCGCTGGAATTGCCAGCATGGCCATCAAGATCATCTTGTTCATCGTTATTCGTCCTCGCCTACCTGAATGACACTCCTGCCCAGCGCAGCCGCCCGATCACCTCGAAGTCGGTCAAGGTGCCGTCCATCACGTTGATGTCGAATGGCGACGCGAGCTGGTTCTTGCTCGAAACACGGAGCACGCCACCGGGCAGGCGCTGCACCAACTTCAGAAACAGGCCGCCGTCGATGCGCACCAGGTGCGGCCCTTCGACGCTGATGTCCTTGTCCCGACGGTCGATCATGCCGATGTCGCCGGAGTGGATCTCGGGCTCCATGCTGTTGCCGACGATGGTCACCAGCGCGATCTGGTTGTGTTGGATGCCAAGATCGCGACGAATGTAGTCGCTGTCGAAGGCCCGCATGTGGAGCACCCGCTCCTGATCGTTGAACGCGCCGGTACCGGCCGACGCCCGCACATCAAACAGCGGGACGTAGATCACGTCTCCGACCTCGACGGCTTCGATGGACTTCGGCTGAGGTTTGTCGCCGCCACCTGTCGGCTCATGGGAATCACGTCCGAGCAGCCACATCACCTGCTGGCCGGTCAGCGCCGCAATCTGTACTAGCTGCACCGCATCGGGAAGCGTTTCACCACGCTCCATCTTGGCCAGGGTGTTCTCGTGGATCTGCAGGAGCTTGCAGAACTCGGATCGCTTCGAGTTGACAGCCTCGCGGGCAGCTCTGATGCGGGACCCGATGACGTTGGACGCGCCCTCGCGCACCGACTCCAGCACGTTCGTATCGGCTGCGACCCGCCAGTCTGCGTCCGACAACGTTGTGTAGTCGATCGTCGGCTCAGGGCCACGAATGCCTGCAATCCAGACTTTGGCCCACGAGGCCCGCGGCTTCTCGACCCGCGGAGAGGCGGGAGTCTCTTGCGAACTCTTTTCTGTGCTCATGAGCACTATTTTCGGTTGAGCTTCGCAGGGCGCAATCCCAAACAGCTCCATCGCCCCCGTTTGTAGGGGCTTCGAAGAGTCGGTTTGATGAGCCGGCAAACACGACCATGTTCCAAAAAAGATCTTGACGCACACAAACGAGTGTCCATAATCATGGGCATGGACACTCAAAATAGTGCGGCAACACATGATTGGCACCCGGCCGATGTGAAGGCTGCACTCGAAAAGCGTGGAATCAGCCTTCGCAGGCTCGCAAAGGAGTACGGCTACAGCCACATCCAGCGAGTTCTGGTAAGCCAGTGGTGGGCGGCTGAGCAGATCGTTGCCAACGCGATAGGCGTGCCTGCCGAGAAGATCTGGCCCAGCCGCTACCTAACGCCCCGCGACCGCGGTCAAGGCATGACGCGCAACCCTGCTGCGCTGAAGAAGATTGCGGCCAGCAAGCGCCAGGCCCGGAGGGCCGCCGCATGACCTGGGCCACCGCCAAAGACTTGGCCGGGCTGCCCGGCATGCCCGGCGCCGAGCGCAGCGTGCGCCGCATCGCCGAACGCGAGGGCTGGCCTGCCACCCGCGAGGCCACGCGCGGCGGCTATGTGGTGCGCTACCGCATCGACGCGCTGCCTGATGAGACCCGCACCGCGCTGGCGCTCGGCCACGCCGCCAACGACGACCGGCCGGCGCAGCCGGTGGGCCTGGCCACGGCAGGCGCAGCCGGCCAGCAGCTCGGCGCGCTGCGCAGGGCCACCGACCGCGCCGCCGGCACCGCCGCAACGGCCGCCGTCACCGGCGCAAGGGCCCGCGAGCGCGACGACAAGCTGCGCCTGCTGGTGGCCTTCCGCCGCTTCTGGGACCGCTTCGGCGGCGCGTTGTGCCCGGCGCTGCAGGCGTTCGTCGACCACTACAACGATGAGCGCGTGGAGGTGGCCGAGTCGGTGCGCCAGCGTTGGCCGCAGATCCGCCGCTGGCACACGGTACGCGACTGGTGGCACGCGCTCGACCGCAACGGCGGCGCTGGTCTGGTGCGTCCAGCCAGCGCGCGTGCTGGCAAGTCCGAGGTCCTGGAAGGAACCCTTGGCCAGTTCGTGCTTGCCACCCTGCACGAGAAGCCTCACCTCAACGGCAAGGCGCTTCATCGCCTGGCCGAGAAGGCCATTGCGGCCGGACTGCTGCAGGTTGATCACCTCCCCAGCCTGCGGTCATTTCAATACGCCATCAGCGACAGTAAACGTGGCTGGAAGCGCACCAACGCGCAGCTCTTCACCGCCATCACCAACCCCGACAAGTGGCGCAGCCAGTTCATGTCGGCCGCCGGCTCGCGCAGCGAGGGCGTGCAGCTCAACGACCTGTGGGAGATGGACGGCACCAAGGCCGACCTGCTGCTGGCCGATGGCAAGCGCTGGACGTTGACCGCCGTCATCGACGTGGGCACACGCGACATGCTGATCAGGCTCTCGCCCACCGCCCGCGCGGCGGTGGTGATGGGCCTGACCCGCCGGGCGATGGCTGAGTGGGGCAAGCCCCGCACGCTGAAGACCGACAACGGCAGCGACTACACGGCCGAGCAGTACGAACTGGGGCTGACGCAGATCGACCCCGCCATGCACGTGCTGTGCGATCCCTACCAGCCGCAGCAGAAGCCGCACATCGAGCGCGGCATCGGCACGCTGTTGCATGACCTGTTCGAGCTGCTGCCCGGCTTCATCGGCCACAGCGTGGCCGAGCGCAAGGACATCGAGGCCCGGCGCTCGTTTGCGGAGCGCATGCAGAAGGGCAGCCCGGACGGCGGCCCGGTGGAGCTGCGCCTGTCGCCCGAGCAGCTGACCGCCATCCTGGAGAACTGGCTGGCCGAGTACCGCAACCGCCCGCACGCGGGCCTGGGCGGCAAGACGCCCAACCAGATGCGCGCGGAGTTCTCGGGCACGGTGTACCGCATTGACGAGCGGGCGCTGGACATCTTCCTGGCGCCCGCGGGCAAGGCCGGCATGGCGTCGGTGCAGAAGAAGGGCATCCGCATTGACAACGGCTGGTTCAACTGCGCGGAGATCGGCGGCCTGGAGGGCCAGCAGGTGCAGGTGCGCCAGACCGAGGAAGACCTGGGTGTGTGCTTCGTGTTCGACCTGGCCGGCCGCTACGTGGGCACGGCCGTCAACCACGCAGCCAAGGGCGTGAGCAGCGCCGAGGTGGCCGCCCAGCGCCGTGAGCACCAGAAGCGGTTCCTGTCCGAGCAGAAGGCGGCCCTCAAGGCCCATGTGAAGGCCGTGAAGCCGCAGCAGCTGGTGATGGAGATCCTGACCCGCAAGACCGAGGAAGCGGTGGATGCAGCCGGCAATGTCACGCGCCTGGTGCGCGAGGCCAGGCACACGAATGACGCCATCGAGAGCGTGGCCGCCAAAGTGGACGAGCGTTCACTTACCCAGCTCAACACCGCCCAGGCCGAGACGCTGGCCCGCATGGACGCCGGCCAGGCCGCCGCACCCGTGCGCGCCCCGGTGCTGCGCCTGGACACGCCCAACGCCCGCTACAGCGCCTGGCTGCGGCTGCAGCAGCGCATGCAGGGCGGCGAGGCGATCGCGCCGCGCGATCTGAAGTGGGCCGATGGCTATGCCACCAGCGCCGAGTGCAAGGCCATGCAGCGCCTGCACCAAGGCACCGATCCCCTGGCCGCCGAGGCCGGGGGCTGATCACCAGCAAGAGGAGAACCTCCCATGACGAAGCACAACGCCCCTGACAGGGGCCAGGCGGCCACCCAGACCATCGCCGTGGCGGCGACCGCGATGCAGACGATTCTCGACCGCGCCGAGGGCGTGCCCGGCATGGCTGTGCTCTCGGGCCGGCCGGGCCTGGGCAAGACCACCGCCGCGGCGTATCTCACGCACCCGGTGGGCTCCGATGCCGTGTACGTGAGTTGCCGCAGCTTCGAGACCACCAAGAGCCTGAGCCTGCAGCTGCTCAAGGAGCTGGGCGTGGCGGCCAAGACGCATTGGCCCATCAGCACGGCGTACGACCACATCTGCGAGGCGCTGATCCAGTGCGGCCGCCCGCTGGTGGTGGACGAGGTGGACCGCATTGCCGAGAAGAACACCATCGAGTTCCTGCGCGACCTGCACGACCAGGCGCACACGCCGCTGTTTCTGATCGGCGAGGAGGACCTCAAGCGCAAGCTGCTCAACCACCACGAGCGCTTTCACGACCGGGTGCTGGTGTGGGCCAAGGCGCTGCCGTGCGACGGCGGCGACCTGGACAAGCTGGTGAAGCACTACGTGCCGGAGCTGGCCATCGCGGCCGACGCCAAGAAGTGGCTGCTGCAATCCACCAGCGGCACGGCGCGCAAGCTGGTGAGCAGCCTGGCCGCGCTGCGCGAGCACGGCCGCGCCGCCGGGCTGGAGACCATCAGCCTGGCCGATGCCCAGGCCGCGCTGCGGGAGGCCCGCTGATGGCCCGCAAGCCCATTCAGATCGAGCGCGCCGGGCTGCGCACGCCGCGTGAACGGATGTGGGGCTGCATGCAGCAGCTCGGCCGGTTCCAGGCGGCGCAGGTGGAGGCGGCCGCGCACCCGGTGGGTCGCCGCGCCGTGCAAAGCTACCTGGAATGCCTGTCGAACGGCGGCTACATCCGCGCCGCAGACGAGGCGCCCAACAGGTACCGGCTGTGGGAGGTTGTCAAGCGCCAGGCGCGCGCGCCGATGCTGGACCGCGACGGCAAGGAGCTGAAGCCGGCCCTGGGCAACCTGGCCATGTGGCGCGCGATGAAGGTGCGCAAGGTGTTCGACGCCGCGCAGATCGCGACCGACGCCACGCAGGGCGGCGTGAGCTGCAGCCTGGGCTCGGCCAAGGCCTACGTGAGCGTGTTGCTGCGCTGTGGCTACCTGCGGGTGGATGCGGCGAGCCGGCCGGGCACGCTGGCCCGGCTGCGCCTGATCAAGGACACCGGCCCGCTGCCGCCGGCGGTGACCCGCGCCAAGGCGCTGTTCGACCGCAACACCGGCGAGCTGCTGCTGGCCCAGACCGCGCAGGAGGTGGGCGATGGCCTGGACAGCTGACGCACGAACTCTGCCGGCCGACGAACTGGATGCGCTCACGCAAGCGGTGGCCCGGCTCGGTACGCAGGCCGCCGTTGCCAGGGCACTGGGTGTGAGCAGCTCCACGGTGAGCCAGGCACTGAAGGGCTACTACGTCGGCGACGTGGACGCGTTGGCCCAGCGCATCCGTGGCGCGCTCATGAACGAGCTGGTCAGGTGCCCGGTGATGGGCGAGCTGAGCACGAAGCACTGCCTGGACTATCAGCGCCGCCCGCTGGTGTTCACCAACCCGCTGCGGGTGCGCCTGCACCGCGCCTGCAAGACCTGCCCCAACCGCAAGGCCGCGAAAGGAGCCGCTGAATGATCACCGACCTGCCGCTGGTGCTGTATCGCGCCACCGTGTCGGCGCTGGCAGACGCGACCCGCGCCTCGCCGCTGCCGGAGTACTTTGTCTTCTTCGAGGCCAAGCGTTCGCACAGCACCAAGGTGCTGGAAGCGCTGCTGCACCACGCCTGGGCGGTGGACCCGTCCACGCTGATCGTCACGGCCTGCAGCGAGCGCGAGCTGGTGGAGGACTTCGCGATGGGCCCGGCCTCGGACGGCGATGTGCGTCTGTTCGAGGATGGCTACGACACGCAGCACATCTTCTACTGCGACCCCGCGCGCACGCAGTTCTTCCTGCGGCCGCAGACACAGGCCCGGCTGCAGCCGGCGCAGTTCGAGTCGGCCCGGCGCCGGCTGGAGCTGCAGGCGCGCCGCGCCTTTGATGTGGCCCGGCGCGCCAGCGACCGGGATTGGATCGCGGGCCACGCCGCTGCGCGAGGTGCGGCATGAACGGCGCCCAAGGCATCGCGGCCGTGATCCTGATCTTCCTGGAGCAGGCGGAGGGTGACTGGGTTGCCGTCATCGACCTGGCGCGCCTGCTTGCGCTGGACGAGGCCCGTGTGGCGGAAGAGCTGCAGGGGCTGAAGGACTACGCGCCCAGCGCCGACCTGGCTCTGCGGATGGACGCGCAGAACAAGGTGATCGCGGCCAGCCTGGGCAACGGCGCGCTGGAGGTTGCATGACCACCGCCGCCCACCAGCTGTACGCCGCGCTGCGCCAGCGCGGCATCGAGGCGCCGATCTATGGCTGCACGCTCTACCAGCCTGGCGTGATGCTGGGCCTGCGCGTGCGCAGCGGCTGCGTGCAGATCTCGGACCTGTGGGTCAGCCCCACGCTGCGGGGTCAGGGTCACGGCCGCTGCCTGATGCGCGAGACCGTGCTCCCGATGGCCGATGCCTTTGATGTGCCGCTGCGGCTGCGCGTGTGCGGCTTTGACCGCCGCGGCGGCACCGGCATGACCGACGCCCAGCTGCGCCGCTGGTACCAGAGCCTGGGCTTCGAGCCCACCCGTGGAGCCTGGATGCGGCGCCAGCCGCGTCAGGAAGATTGAAAGGAAGCGCGATGCACGACACCACGCCCATCGCCCCGCCGGCCGCCGCGCTCGATAGCGCCGAGGGCTGTGCCGGCGACGACAGCCCCGGCAACCCGCTGGGTGACGCTCCTGACTGGGGCGGCCTGCTGTGCGCGGCCACCTTCACCGTCGCCCTGGTCTCGGCCGTGGTGCTGCAGACGAGTGGCTGCTGGCCGGCCTGCATGCGCTGGCTGGAGGGCCTGTTCGCATGACCGCGCCGCGCCACACCTGCCCGCCGTGCAACGGCCGTTGCCAGCAGGGCCGCCAGTGCCCCGCGGAGCCGCCGCCGCGCGCCCCGATGACGGCGCGCGACCTGCGGACCGTCCTGTGGATGCTCCTCGCGTGCTGGGCCGGCGTGATCGGCCTGGTGCGCCTGGGTGTCTGGCTCTTCGGAGGGACGCCATGAGCATCGCCGACCACCTGCCCCGCGATCAGCTGGCCGCCCGGCTGCTGGCCCGCCTGGCTGAGCGCCACACCGGCAAGGCGCGCGGCGTGACGGCCGCGCAGCTCGCGCACCAGCTGCAGATCAGCGAACGCACGCTGCGGGCGCTGGTGTCGGAGCTGCGCGAGTCGGGCGTGGCCATCAGCGCCACGCCGGACACGGGCTACTACATCGCCGAGACGCCGACCGAGCTGGAGGAGAGCTGCGAGTTCCTGCGCTCTCGCGCGCTGCACAGCCTGCGCATGGAAGCGCAGCTGCGCCGTATCCCGCTGCCCGACCTGCTGGGGCAGCTTCACCTTGAAACCTGAAGGAGGCCTCGTGGAGAAGCCCGTGAACATCAACCTCTCGAACAATCCAGCCGACGCTGCCTATACCCAACTGGTCACCCGGTTGGTCGATGTCGTCAACGGAAGCGACACGGGTGTGGCCCTGTCCTGTCTGCTGTCGCTGTACCGGGCGTGCCTGCTGAGCAAGCCGAACTTCCATGAGGGCGCGAAGCACTATCTGAAGCAGCTGCTCGACGAGCTCAACGCCCCGGAAGACGACCAGGCGCCGGCGCCCAAGCCGGCGCCTACCGGGGCCCCGGCAGCGCCGCACGCGCACGGCTACGCCATCGAGCTGTCGGCCGAGGTGGCCGACATCGCGGAGAAGCTCCATTCGTTCGTCACCGGGCACGCCTGGCCGCACAACCTCGTGCTGCCGGCGCTGCTCTTCATCTTCCACGAGACCGCCATCGCGCACAGCTGCTGCACGGCGATCAGCGCGGATCTGCTGGCGGAGGTCTCGGCGGTGCTGCGCAAGCACAGCGCCGCGAAGACGGCGCCGGCCGCCGAGCACGCCGGCCACCCCATCCACTGATCACCACCGGAGCCCCACAACCATGAGTACCGCTTCCGTCCCGCAAGGCTACATGCAAGACCCCCAGGGCCGCCTCGTGCCCGAGGGCATGGTCAAGGACATCGACAAGCTGCGCGACCAGACCGTGCAGAAGATCGTCGAGGCCGCGCGCATCGCCAACGACATCCTGCGCGGCTTCAAGGCCAACGCCTTCGCCGACATCGCGGCCTTCGTCCAGACCAGCGCCGAGCAGTACGACGTTCAGCTGGGCGGCGCCAAGGGCAACGTCGTGCTGTACAGCTTCGATGGCCGTTTCAAGGTCGTTCGACAGGTGCAGGAGACGATCAAGTTCGACGAGCGCCTGAAGGCCGCCAAGGCCCTCATCGATGAGTGCATCACCGAGTGGGCCACCAACGCCCGCGACGAGATCAAGGTGCTGGTGAACGACGCGTTCAAGGTCGACAAGGAGGGCGATGTCAGCACCAACCGCGTGCTGAGCCTGCGCCGCCTGAACATCCGGGACGAGAAGTGGCAGCGCGCCATGACTGCCATCGGCGACGCGCTCAGCGTCGTCGGCAGCCGCAGCTATGTGCGCGTCTACGAGCGCGTCGGCGACACCGACCAGTACCGGGCCATCTCGCTCGACGTGGCGTCGGTATGAGAGTGCCCCCCCCCCGATTTCAGCGAGGACGACCCCATGCTGAAGCAAACCGTCATTCACACGCCAGCCGGAGTTGCGCCGGCGGAGAAGCCCGCCGGGGCGATGAACAGCGTGTTCGACACGCCTGTCGCGTCGCCGACGAAGCGCAACAAGCTCGGCGAGCGCAGCCGCCAGCGGGTGCTGGATGGGCTCCAAGAAGGCGAGGCCTCGGGCAGCGCGCTGGCGAAGCGCGTTGGGCTAACCCAGCCGACGGTCAGCGCCATCCTGCGCGAGCTGGTGGCCGAAGGCCTGGTCGAGTCGAACGGCGAGGCGGCAACGTCCAGAAACCTGCGCTACCGCATCAAGCTCAAGACCGCCGCCGATGGCTTCAGGGCCTGGCTGGCGAAGAAGGGCGAGCCCAGCGCGGAAGGGCGCGCTGCGCCCGGCAAGAAGGAGCTCTTCATGAAGGCCACTGAACCCACCGTGGTGACCGGCCACAGGTCCACTCGCACGCGCCGCGCCGAGGTGCGCACGGACACCATGCCGGCACCGGCACCGGCACCGACCTGGTCGTGCGCGCTGGAGAGCAGCGGCCACCTGGTCATCCGCGCCAATGGCCAGGAGCTGGCCCTCGACGCCTGCCAGGCGCGTGGCGTCACGGCCTGGCTGCAGCGCGTCGACGCGGCCCTGTCGGCCGCCCTGGGGGCGTGATGAACGCCGTGCGACAACAGCACGGCCGTGCTCGCCCCGCACCGCCGCGCAACAACGACCTGGCGCAGATCCACATCGCCAAGAAGCAGCTGGGCATGGACGATGACGCCTACCGCGACATGCTCTTCGCGGTCGCCCGCGTGCGCAGCGCCAAGCAGCTGGACCATGTCGGCCGCGCCAAGGTGCTGGACCACCTCAAGCGCTGCGGCTTCCGCGGTGCCAGCTCCACGCGGCCGAAGCGCCCCACGCCGGCACCCGAGGTCGCGGCCATGTGCCGCAAGGTGCGCGCTCAGCTGATTGCCCTGGGCAAGCTGCCCGACACCTACGCCGATGGCATCGCCCAGCGCATGTACGGCGTGCAGTTCTACGAGTGGCTGAAGGCCGACCAGCTGCACGACCTGGTCGCGGCCCTGCAGATCCGCCAGCGCCGCATGGGCGCCCCCGAGGCCTGACATGCAAGAGCAGCTCGACCTTTTTGCTCCGACCGACCGCGCGCGGGGGCGCGCCGTTCAGCAGGCAGCCAGCGAGTTGCCACGGCTGGCCCGTGAGCTGATCGAGGTCCTGGGCGAGGTGCCTGCCATGCAGCTCATCAACGCGATGGGCGGCCTGTACTTGTGCGTGCCGGGCTGGCCCCTTGCGCGAAGCTCGTCGCGCTTCGACAGCCTGGCCGAGATCGTTGGCGAAGAGGCGGCCATCAAGTACGCCGAGCGCTGGGGCAACGTGGAGCTGCAGGTGCCCAAGTGCGCCGCGTCGTTGCGCCTGGTTCGCAACCGCGACATCACTCGGCGCTACGAGGCCGGCGAACCTGTGCAGGACATCTGCCGCCGCTACGACGTGTCGGAGCGGCACTTCTGGAAGCTTGTGAAGAAGGACGTGACCTGATGGCCACCAAGAGAACCCCAGCCGTCGAGCAAAAGCCGATGGCCTACGTGGAGATCGGCTACCAAGGCTATCTCGTTCCCCTTGCCGACGGGCAGCGCCTGGTCGGCATCCTCGCAGGCGCTGTCAAGGCCAACCAGCGCTACCGCGACCGGGGCCTCGTGTACGAGGTCGAGCACCCCGCGGACCCTGTCGAGGTGTCGCTCAGCATGGCCCGACCCAACCAGGTGGTCTCGGTTCGCGGCGACGTTGGGGAAAGCCGCCAGCAGGGCACCGTCCAGCTCGGTCACGAGCCGCTCAAGATCACGGGGCCGTCGCGATGAGCGCCGCGGAGCACGGCTGCTGCGCCGACAAGGCCTGCACCGACGAGACCTGCATGGAACTGCCCGCGCACGCCAGCTGCGGCGACTGTGCGCACTTCCGGCACTGCGCGGCCTTCTACGGCCATTCGACTGCCGACACCTACTGCGACTTCTTTCCGCGGCGCTTCAAGCCGGCGCGTCGCGCCACCACCTTGATCCAGATCGGCCCGCTCGACGTTTGAGTTCCTCCCTGATCGGGTGTCACACCCGATTTCCCCGGCGCAGTTCGGCCGGGGCTTTTTCAAGCCGCCGCGGTGGCGGTTTGAACAAGCCATAGGAGCCAAGCATGGTGCATTCCGTCCACCTCCGGCACGAGCTGCCACAGCGGCCGCCGCAACCTTGCACCTGCAAGGCGGACATCGAGCGGCTGCTGCTGGATCAGTTCAAGCAGCAAAAGCCCAATGCAACCGGGCACAAGGTATCTCTGCAGGGCTACGGCTTCGCGCTTGTCGGCAACACGATGCGCCAACAGCCCTTCATGAACTTCAAGGCCGTTGCCGACCATCCGACCGCCACCGGCGCCAGCCGCCGTCGCACGCAGGTCGGCGTCATGCACTTCAGCTACTGCCCGTTCTGCGGCCAGTCACTCAAGATCCAAGGCGGCTGACGATGAGCGCCAAGACCATCTTCAGCGTGCGCGACAAGGGCGGCGCCTACACCACCCAGACCGTGCATGGTCAGCGCGCCAGCTCCACCTGCAGCTACCTGACCGCCGCCACTGCGCTGGCCTGGAAGCTGCACCCGCGCCAGCCCTGGGCGCTGAAGCCAGTCAGCAACGAGCAGGGTGTGCAGGTGTTCGAGCTGGAGCTGGTGCGATGAGCCTCACCGACAAGCAGCTCGCCGGCCACCAGCGCCGCACGCTGCGCTCGATTCGCAAGCGCCTGCTCGACATGGCCAGCGCGTGGGACGGCGTCGACCAGTTCAACATGGGCGAGCTGGAGGCGCTGGCCGACAAGGCCGAGGAGATCGCGGCCGGGATGGTCGCCGACGACGGCGCGGGCGGCTGATGCCGTTCTACCGCTTCCAGGCCGGGAGGCCTGGATTCATGCACATCAAGCTCGGCGGCCGTGGCTCGAAGAACCCGCCCGCCCCTTGCGTCGCCCGGGCCTGGATCGAGGGCAAGGATGAGCGCTGTGCGTGCATGAGCGCCTTTCTCTGCGATCACGAGCTGAGCGACGGCCAGACCTGCGACGCGCCGCTGTGCGCGGCGCACGCTCACCAGGTGGGCAAGAACCGCCACCTCTGCCCGAGCCATTTCGCGGCCTATCGTGACAGCGAGCCGGAGCTGTTCTCCGGGCCATCGGACGCCTGATGGCCACGCCGGCCTGGGCGGTGAGCGCGCCGCGCCAGGGAGAACGGTTGCAAGGCGCTTTGAACCTGTGGATAACCGGCTTTGCATGGCCGTTTCAGCTGTCCGACTTCCATTTCGGGGTTCGACGCCTTCCGGCGGTCCTAAGTCGTTGACCAGCCTCGTGAATCCCGGAAAGCCGGACAGCACACGAAAGTCGGACAGCTCGGTCCGGCTTTCGCCACGAAGTCGGACAGGCCGCCAAAGCTCGCCATGCGCCGCGCGGGGCCTGTTTCCCTATGAGCGGGTCTACCTTGGGCCGGAACGGGCCCCAGGGCTGATTTCGCACCTACGTTGCGCCGCCAGCCAGTCTGCACGTTGCGCGGGCCTTCTGGCCCGATTTGGCTCGTCCAGGGCTAAGTGCCTGTCCCGCCGAATGTTTCGCCCGAATCAGCCCACCAAGGCCCGGCTCTTCCCAGTTGCGGTTCCTCGTTGCGCCTCACAGCCGCACGGTCATCACCAACTCCTTGGGGGCGGCCGTCTTCTTAGCGGGGCGGGGCGGCTATGAGGTGCGCTTGCTCGGCGGCCGGCTTGATCATGACGTGCCGGCCACGTACGGCGATGAAGCCCTCGCGGAGATCTCCCGGCTGCGTGTGGAGTGGGCATCTGTGTCGCCCGTGAGCTTCAATGCGGAGAGCGGCGCGATGCACTATGTCTGGCACGAAGCGGCAATGGCACGCAGGGGGATTCAGGTCTGCGCGCCGTCAGACGGCGATGTGCTTGTCACCGACAGCGGCGCCGATGTCGACACGCTGCGAGCGGTCCGGCACGCCGCCATGACGGGCCGCGCGCCGCCTGGCAACTGCTGATGTCGCGGCTCGCGTCATGGCCGCGGGTCCTTCACTCTGCACCAGCAGGCCCCCGATTCCAGGGGGCTGCATCCCCACCGTGATCGTTTGGCTGGTTGCGGCCGCACAGGGCGCGCCGTTCAATGCGAAACCATTCCGAAGGTCGGAATTGGATTCGAGGAGAACGTTCTATGCGGTTCGCACTCACCCGACGTCTGCTGGTGGCAAGCCTGATCGGCTTGGTCGCCGCGCCCATGGCTCTGGCTCAGCAGAAGACCACCGTCGTCTACGACGATTTCAGCAAGCCGGACGCGGTCTACGCCATCTCCGACTACGCATCCAAATGGTTCAACCCGTACGGCCTCGGGGAGATGGCCTCGCCGGGGGGCGACACACGCAGCTTCCGCGGCAATAGGTTCTCGCTGTCCGCCGTGCCCTTCCGCACGGGGTACGACTTCAGTGTGTTCGACCACCTGAAGTACCTGGCGGTGAGCACGCAGTCGTTCGCGGTGCCGGTGCGGGGCTCGCTCATGTTCTCGTCGGTGATCCAGGCGGAAACCCCGGGCACTCAGCCTGGCCGTGTCATCGAGGGCCAATACGTCGCCAGCGGTGCGCCCTACGCGCAACCGACGTTTGAAGGTCAACAGGCCGGCGCCGTGATGAACATGATCGACTTCAGCACCGGCCAGCTCTTCGACTGGTTCATCTCGGGTGGCAGGGCGTTCACGCTGATCGAGCGGCTCCCATCCAGCGTGACGGGTGTGGGCAACGTGGGGCTGGACAAGGCCTATACCCAGATCATCAACGAGTTCAAGGTGGGACCGGGGCCGCATAAGGTGGCCATCCGGTTCTCGCGCGACGGCGCGCGGGGTTGGGTGGAGTTCCTGCTCAACGACAAGGTGGTTTCGCGGGTCGATGATGTCGGCGTGCCGCTGGACCGGCAGGGCGCCAAGTACACCGGTGTGTACCCGTCCTACGGATCTGGTGAACCGCTGGCCGCGCAGCTCAACAGCTTCGTGATCGGGCACGGGCTGTTCAGCCTGCTCGATGCGTTTCCGTTCCAGCACCCGGAGCGGCCCGATCTGGCGGTGTCGATCCCACTTGCCAACCGTCTGTTCGGGCAGGGCGCAAAAGCGAGCTTTGATCGCTTTGCGGTAGAGACTGTGACGTTCGACTGATCGACCAGAGGGAGCGTCTCCACGGCTGGGCGCCAAGCTGCCGTGCAATCCAGCGCTCAAGAAGAAGTCACGTCAGCAAAGCCCGCCCGGTGCGGGCTTTGTCGTTCTCGGGCGCCGCCGTCAGCGTGCGTCGATCGCAGGGCGACGCGGGACGAAGCGGTACTCGTGCTGGGCCTCGCGCAGCACCAGCGTGGCGGGCGCGGTGCGGTCGTCGCGCAGGAACTCGATGCCGACGAGGCCGGGGTCGGTGGTGACGTAGCTCTGGCTGCCGTCCTCGTTGCGACGCAGCGCCACCTGGCTCGACCCGTTGGCGAAGCGGAACAGCAGGTCGCCCTGGCTGGCCTCCACCTTGAGCGTGCCGAGTTCCGGGTTGACGTACTCGCGGGCCAGCTTCTCCATGTCCTCCGCGGCGTTCGGCAGGGTCAGCGATACACGCGTCCGGTCGGCCTCCGCGTGGCGGCCGGCCACCGCGAGCCGCAGCTGCGCGTCGGCCTGGGGCTCGCCGTCGAACAGCATCTCCAGCAACTTGCGCTGCAACGGCCCCAGCAGGGCCTCGCCTGCATCGGCATTGGTCAGGATCGTTGCGCCGATGCCGTGTTCGGGCAGCCAGACCATGTTGGAGCGATAGCCCGAGATGGCGCCGCCGTGCGAGACCACCGTGACGCCCGTGGACTGGTCGACGATCAGGCCCATGCCGTAGTGCACCCCGGTGCTGATCGCGATCTGCGGCTTGTACCGCTCGGCCCAGTTCGCCTCGCTGATCACCCGGGCACCATCGGCGCCGCGGCCCCTGCCGAGTTCCATCAATACCCACTGGCTCAGGTCGCGCGCGCTGGTCCACACCCCGCCGGCGGGCCGAAACGGGATGACGCTGGCCGTCCAGCCCAGGCCCAGCCGGCGCGTGCTGCCGTCCAGCGCATCGCCGTGCGGCGCGGCATGGTTGCCGGCGCTGGCCTGGGCGAAGTCGAAGGTGCTGCGCCGCATGCCCAGGGGCTCGAACAGCTTCTGCCGCATCGCCGCGTCGTAGCCCTGGCCCCATTCCATCGCCGGCTCGAGTGCGGCCGCGGCGATGTAGCCGGCCGCCGCGGTCATCAGGTTGCTGTACTGGAAGACTTCGCCGAACCGGCTGGTCGGCCGGCTTTCGGCCAGCCTCGTGAAGGTGTACTTGGCTGGCGTGAGGGGGTCGGCCCACATCAGCTCCAGATCCTGGCGGGGCATGCCGGTGCAGGCACAGGCGAGGTGGCGCACCTGAACCTGGGCGGTGAGCGCCGGGTCGGCGAGCCTGAACGCGGGCAGGGCGTCCGCAGCGCGCTGCTCCCATCTCAGCCGGCCGGCGTCGACGGCGATGGCCTGCAGTGCCGTGGTCATGGCCTTGGTGTTGGAGGCCGCGGCGAACAGCGTGTCCGCGTCGACGGTCTCGGGCTTGCCCATGTCCCGCACGCCCAGCCCGCCGGCCCACACCACCTTGCCGCCCTGCACGAAGCTCAGGCCCGCGCCGGGGACACCCAGCTGCTGCATGCCCTCGGCGACGAAGGCCTTGAGCTGCTCGACGCGCTGCGCCGTCAAGGGCCTGGCGGCGCGGCCCGCGAAGCTCTCGCGGTGCTGTCCCTTCGGCAGCAGGCCGCTCATGAAGCTGCTGATCGGCGCGGCACGCTTTTCCAGCGTGGCGACGGCGCCCTCCATCAGCACCACCACCCAGTTGCCGTCTTGGCCAGCGCGGCGCGCCAGGGCCTGGACCAGCATCTTCTCGGCCGGCGAGGTCTCGTACAGGAAGGCCTTCTGGTCCTGCCAGCCGTTGCGGTCGGGCCGCGCCGCGGCCGACAGCAGCCGGCGCCGGAAATCCGGCCGCGCCAGCTGCCACGCCTGGGTCACCGCGTCATCGGCATCCCCCGCCCGGGCCAGGTCCACCACCATCAGCCACGCGTCGCCCTCGGGTGCGGTGAAGGTCGCCACGCGCCCGGTGCTGCTGACGGCGAAGGTGTCGGGCGGCGTGTAGACATGGCCGCTCGGCGTGGTCGCGGCGTGGGCCGGGCCGGCCAGCGCCAGGCAGGCGACGAGCCAGCGCACCAGCCCGCGAGGTTTGAGACAGATCATGAGGTGCTCCTGCCAGTCCTGGCTGGCTGTTGCAGAGTCGAGGAGGGCGGCTCGCCAGGCGCCGGGGCCTGGCTGGCTACAGCGTGTAGGTCAGCAGCACGCCGGCCTGCGGGGCGGTCCTGCGGCGTGCCAGCGGGCTGGCGGCGGCGTCGTCGAGCAGCCGGCTGACGCCACCCATGACCGTCAGCCCCCACCGGTCGTCGATGCGATGGTTCCAGCCCAGGGTGAGCTCGGCCTTGTGAAAGCCGGCGCGCGGCGTGAAGGCGGCGTAGCCGGACTTCTGGGACTGCTGCGCGCTGACGCCGAAGTAGGTGCGCATGTACCGGCCGTCGCCATGGCTCAGCGTGGCGTCCAGCGACAGCTCATCCTGGCCGGACTTGAGCAAGAGGACGCTGCCGCCCAGGTGCAGGGCCCGGCCGTTGTCGCGCTGGGTCAGCGGGAGTTCGAGCAGGGCGTTCAGGCCGAACCGGCTGCCCAGCCGCAGGCCCACGCCCAGGGCGCCCAGCGCCGACGCCTTGACGTCGCCCATGCCCTGCAGTTCCTTGCCGCCGTTGCCGGCGCCGAGCATGCGCCGGGGCTTCTCCCGCCGCTCCCCGCGGGCGGCCACGGCCAGGCTGTAGGTAATGCTTTCGCTGCCCCCGCCCCAGCCGATGCCGCGCCGCGTGCTGGCGAAGAAGCCGCTCTCGTGCTGGTAGTCCAGCAGGGGCAGCACCGCCGTCTGGTTCTCGCTGGAGCCGGGAAAGCGTGGTGCGCTGCCGATGCCGGCGCCCACGGTGAGGGAGGAGCCCGGGCCGGCGGGCGGCACCTCCGCCGCCGTGGCGGCGAGGGGCAGGCTGGCGAGCCAGAGGCTGGAAAGCAGGAGACGCAACTTCATGGACATGGGGGTGACAGGCCACGAAGGCAGCCCGGTGCCGGCATGCTGCGGAGCACACCTGAAGCTTGCCTGGGCAACACATGAAGATTGGCTGAAGACGGCGGCCGGGTGACGAATGGCAGCGTCAGCGTCGCTGCCGACACTGCGCCCGGTTGAAAGCGGGGCGACGCGACATGAAGGTGCTGCTGGTCGAGGACGATCTGGAACTGGGGGACGGCATCCGCATCGCGCTGGGCGACCAGGGCATGCAGGTCGTCTGGGTGCGGCGGCTCGCGCAGGCCGTCGAGGCGCTGGCGGACGAGACGCTGGACATGGCGCTGCTGGACCTGGGCCTGCCCGACGGCGACGGGCTGGCGCTGCTGAGGCGGCTGCGCCGCGCCCACCCGCGGCTGCCGGCCATCATCCTGAGCGCGCGCGACGGCTTGCAGGACCGCCTGCTGGGCCTGGACGAAGGTGCCGACGACTACCTCGTCAAGCCCTTTGCGCTGGCGGAGCTGTTCTCGCGGGTGCGCGCGCTGGCAAGGCGCAGCGGCCTGGGCGAGGCCGGCGAGGCGCTGCGGCTGCGCGGCCTGCTGGTGCACGAGCAGACCCGCCAGGTCGGCGTCGACGGCCAGCCGGTCAGCCTGTCGCGCAGCGAGTTCGACCTGCTCAGCCTGCTGCTGCGGCGGCGCGGGCGCGTGCAGACGCGCCGCGCGCTGGAAGAGCACGCGCTGCGCAGCGGGGTGGGGGTGGAGAGCAACGTGCTGGACGTGCACATGTCCAACCTGCGGCGCAAGATCGGCCCCGGCTACATCCGCACGGTGCGCGGCATCGGCTACGTCATCGACACGACCGCCGTGCTGCAGGAGGCCGTCTGAGCTGGGCCGGCCTGCGTGCCGCGTGGGAGCGCCTGAGCCAGCCGTCCCTCGTCAGGCGCCTGGTGCTGGCCCAGCTGGCGGTGCTGTGCCTGCTGTGGACGCTGGCGGTGGGCGCGGCGATCTGGAGCGCCCGCAACGGCGACGGGCTGATCGACAACGAGCCGGTCTTCCAGGCCGTGCTGGCGGTGGCCGGGGACCTGGCCGACCGGCCGCGGCAGCTCGCGCACAGCCTGCATGCGCTGGATCGCGCGCTGCGCGAGGGCTTTGGCGAGGGCGCCGATGCCCGCGAGATGGTGCCGACGCTGCTGGTCTGGCGTGACGACCGGCTCGTCTACCGCTCCGAGGGCGGCGCGCCCTCGCCCCGCACACCGCCCGGCGCCGAGCTGGAGCACCTCGACCTCGAGGGCAAGCAGTGGCTGGCGCGCTCGCAGTCGTCGGCCGACGGCCGCCTGCGGGTGACGCTGCTGCTGCCGGACGTGCAGCAGCTCTTCATGACCTTCAATTCCCGCGGGCTGTACCTGGTGCCCATGATCATCAGCCTGCCGTTCCTGGTGCTGCCCGCCTGGTGGTCGGTGCGTGTGGCCCTGCGCCCCTGGCGCCGGCTGAGCCAGCAGATGGCCGCGCGCACGCCGGCCGACCTGCGGCCGCTGGCGCCGCTGCCGCGGCAGCGCGAGCTGCGCCCCCTCGTCGATGCGCTGAACGGGCTGCTGGCCAGCCTGCAGGCCAGCACGCTGCGCGAGCGCAACCTGATCGCCGATGCCGCGCACGCGCTGCGCACGCCGCTGGCCGCCATCGGCGTGGCCGTCGAATCCCTGCAGCAGCAGGCGGTGCCGCCGGCGCTGATGGACAACCTGAGCCGCAGCAGCGCGCGGGCCTCACGGCTGGTCGACCAGCTGCTGCGGCTGATGCGCAGCGAGGCCGTGCCGGCCATCCAGGCGGGGCGCATCGCGCTGGACCTGCTGGTGCGCGAGCGGCTCGCCGCCCTCGACGAGCTGGCCCGCGCCCGCGGCGTGGAGCTGGCCTGCGAGGGAGGCCCCGAGCTGTGGGTGCATGGCGAGCGCGAGGGGCTGGAGTCGCTGGTCGACAACCTGGTGCACAACGCGATCAAGTACAGCCCCGCCGCGGGCATCGTCACGGTCGCGCTGGGCATGGCCGACGGCTGGGCCTGCGTCGAGGTCCGCGACCAGGGCCCCGGCATCGAGGCGCAATGGCGCGAGCGCGTCTTCGACCGCTTCTTCCGCGCGCCGGACCAGAGCCAGAGCGGCTCCGGCCTGGGCCTGGCCATCGTGCGCTCGGTGGCGCAGCGGCATGGCGGCCAGGTCGGCCTGGTGGCGGCGGCAGGCGGCGGGCTGCGTGCCTGGGTCAGGCTGCCGCTGGCGCCGGCAGGCGCGGCGCTGCCGGCGCGGGCCGCGGCCGTCGCCGGCGCGTGACGGCCGTGGCCCTCAGCGCAGCCGCAGCTTCTGGGCCTCGATGGCGGCGCGCAGCGTCTCGGCCTGGTCCTCCAGGCGGACGGCGGTGAGGCCCAGCACGGGGTCCTGCTGCAGGGCGGTGTCCAGCGGCGAGCGGCCGGCCAGGCGTTGCGCCAGGTCCTGGCCGATCGCGTAAAGCTGGCGGTTCTTGCCCTCGGCGTCGGTCAGGGCCTGGGTGCTGCGCTCCAGCAACTGGGCCAGCACCTGGTTGGCCTGGCGGCGCTCGGCGCCCTCCTGGCGTTCGGCCAGCAGCTGCTGCTGCAGCGCCTGCTCGCGCTCGGCGGCGCGGGCCTCGGCCTGCTGTTGCGCGGCTTCGGCGGCCTGCAGCTTCAGGCGCAGCGCCTCCAGCTCGGCCTCGCGGGCCTTCAGCCGGGCGGCGCCGCCCGCCACCAGCGCCTTGGCGCCGGCCGCGTCCTTCTGTGCGGCGGCGGCCTGCGCTTCGGCCCTGGCCTTGTCGGCCTGCAGCGTGGACTGCTGCTCCTGCGCCGCGCGCAGCGCGGCCTGCGCGCGGCGCAGTGCCTCGCGTTCCTTGGAGACCTTGGCGTCCTGGCCGTGGGCCGCCAGGCTGGCCGTCAGCATCAGCGCAACGGCCAGACGCTTTCTGAGGACGGACCCGGGCCGGGCGCCGGGCCGCCCCAAGCCGGCCCGACTGACGATGGGCTCGCGGCTCGATGCCGCGAGCATCGCCGTCCCCGCGGGGGACCGGCCGGACTGGCCCGCGTTCAGCGGCGCGAGGCCGGGCGAGGGGTGGACATTCATTTCAAAACCTCGCGTTCAGATCCAGTTGCAGCACCTCGATGCGCAGCGGCGCGCTGCTGAGGTTGCCGCTCAGCGAGGCGGGGTCGTTCGGCACGGCCAGGAAGCGCACGCCGTCGTCCAGGTTGCGCGTGCTGGTCCAGCGCGCGCTCAGCCAGAAGTTGCGGTCCAGGCCGACGTTGCCCCCCAGGCTCCAGCCCTTGTAGTTGGTGCCGCCCAGGTGCCAGGTGGTGTCGGTGAAGCCGTCGATCCAGGCGTCGCGCTGCACCAGCCGCCAGGCCGCGAAAGCCTGCCAGTCGCCGCGGCGGGCCAGCTTGGGCGCGCCGGCTTGAATGCGGGCCTGCGCGGCGTTGGTCTTCTCGACCAGCGCGCCCTGCAGCGGCACGCCCGCGCGCGCCTCGATGTCCTTGACGTCGAAGCCGGTGTTCTTGATCCAGTCCAGCGTCAGCCCCACCGGCACCGGCAGCACGCCGTCCAGCTGCAGGCTGGCCGTCAGGTTGACCGGGCGGAACTTGGCGGCCAGGCCCCAGGTCGGCGCCGCGGTGCTGGTCGGGTCGTTGAGGTTGATCAGCGTGTTGCCCTTCAGGCGCAGGCCCGCGGCGTATTGCGAGGAGAAGTAGGGCGTGGCGCCGCTGCGTGGGCCGCTGGGCGGCGGGCTGGCCTCACGGTGGCCTTCCATGCGGCGGAAGTCATAGGCGGCCAGGCCCAGCTTGAGCTGCACGCCGCTGGCCAGTTCGGCCTCGCCGCCCAGCTGCGCGCCGAGCAGCCACTTGTCCTGCGTGGACAGCGTCAGCTCCTCCAGCGGGAACACGCCGGCGGTCGCGAACAGCGAAGTCCGCGGCGTGAAGGCATGGCTGAACTTCGTGGCCACGCCGTCGAAGCCCAGGTCGTCGGCCCAGGCCAGGTCGGTGCTGTAGAACGGGTTGGCCATGCGGCCGAAGTCCGTGGAGAGCCGGCCGCCGAGCAGGGGCGCCTGCCAGCGCAGGTACGCCCGCTCCAGCCCCAGCGTGTAGCGGTTGAAGTCGTTGCCCAAGGTCTGCGACGTGGACGTGGCGCTGTTGCCGGTGCTGCCGGTGGCGATGCGCAGGCCGACCTGCACCTGCTCGCTGAGCTTGGCGTCCACGCCGAGGCGCGCCCGCAACGTCATGCGCTGGCGGTCGGTGGTGGTGTTCGTCAGGTCCGGCGACCAGGCCGGCGAGGCGGTCTGCGTGCGGTAGACCTCGGCAGGCACGTTGGCGTCCTTGTCGAAGAACTCGGCCTGCCCGCGCACGCGGATGTCGCCGCTGATGCTGATGTGGTCCAGCCATTCCGGCAGCGCCTCCGGCTGGCCCCAGCGCTCGGTCCTGGCCTGGGCCAGCACCTCGGTCTTGATCTCGTCGCGCATCTGCTGGCGCACGCTCTCGGGCACGTAGGGGATGCGCAGCACCTTGGGCGCGGCCGCCTCGGCCTGCGGCGCCACGCCGGCGGTGGCGGTGGCGGTGGTTGCGGCCGGCGCGGCAGCGGTCGCCTGCGCCGCCTTCAGGATGGCCTGCGCCTTGTCGCGGGTCAGCAGGCCCTGCGCGACCAGCGCGTCGATGAGGGCCTGCGTGGTGGCGCGCAGCCGGGCGATCTCCTGCTGGTCGGCGGTCTGGGCGCCGGCGGGCAGGGCGGCCGCGAGGAGGCTGGCGGTCAGCAGCGTGAGGATGGGTTTCATGGGGTGGCGATGGATGGAAATCAGGCTTGCGGGCGCACGCTGAGCCGAAAGCGCATGGGCTGCGACAGCGCCAGCGCGGGCGGCGGGGGCAGCCTGAGCTGGCGGCGCGTCTCGTCGAGGGCGGCGCGCAGCGCGCCGTCGTTGCTGTCGTTGCCGCTGGGGCTGAGTTCGAAGCGCTGGATGGCGCCGTCCTTGTCCAGCCAGATCGCGAAGGTGGCGGTCAGCTGCTCGGCGTCGGCCTTCAGGTGGCGCTCGATCTCGCCCTGCAGCAGCTGGCGCGCGTTGTTGGCATAGAAGCGCTCCTGCGCGCGGTCGGCCGCGGTGCCGGCCGGGCCGCTGGCGGCGCCGGTGCCCGACGTGCCGCCGGCGTAGTCCCGCGCGACGCTGCCCGCGGCGAACGCGCTGGGGCCGTCGCCCGCGGCGCCTTCCATCTTGAGGGCCTCGGCCGGCTTGGGCGCCTCGGCCTGCTTGAGCTGCTCCTCGCGCATCACCTGCTTGGGCTCGTCCTTGGGCGGCTCGGGCTTCTTCTCCTCCTTGGGC